>CAYWFC010000054.1:0-1524 GCA_964457935.1 uncultured Lachnospiraceae bacterium | reverse complement strand
ATAGCAGGATTCAAGAGTGTAAACTTCTCATCCAACACATCTAGTAGCGGAACATATGAGATATCTGAAGACGGCAAATATATGCTCTTCGGCTCATACCCACAGACACTCAAGGCAGATAACGTAACAGTAGGTACTACCCCAGACTCCAATGGCTATTACACAGGCTCTGACGGCGAGAAGTACGCTAAACTCACTGCCAAGATGTACGGTACTGATAGTCAATACAAAGCAGGAGATGGTACTACTATGACTACTGGTACAGAATATTACTTCAAAGTAGAGCCACTGAAATGGCGCATACTCTCTAATGACGGCTCTACAGCACTAATAGTGTGCGATAGTGTAATACAAGCCATGGCATACCAGCCAAATTACACTAGCAGCGGTAGTTATTACTACGTTAAAGGCGATGATGGTAATATTCTAACAGATGAAGATGGTAATCAGATATATGCCAATAACTACAAATATAGCCAACTCCACTCATGGCTAAATGGCACCTTCTTAGATAGTGCCTTTACATCAGGGGAACAGTCTCTAATACAGATTACCACAGTAGATAACAGCCTAGAAAGTACAGGTAATAGTAGTAACTCATATGTCTGTGAGAATACTAATGACAAAGTGTTTGCACTTAGTCGTGCAGATGTATTAAATACAGACTACGGCTTCTCATCTAGCACTAGCGAGCACTCATCTAGATACTGGTATGGTACAGACTATGCTAAAGCGACATATCTATGGGTTAGTAGCACCTCACCTCATGTTGGCACCACAGAACTGTGGCTTCGTTCGCCGGGTCCTACTGGTAGCTATAGTGCTTACGGCGTCCTCGGCGGTCACGCTGGTAATGGTGATAATGTCTACTATGCTTATATCGGCGTCGCTCCCGCTTTGCAAATTAGCCTATGAAATAGGCTAAATTTGAGGATCTGACACTCTTTGGGCAAAGTGGCGAACAAGCGCCCTCTAGCGCCGCCACGTGCCAAAGAACAGTCAACAAGGACATCACAGAACCCCAAAAACAAATAACCCCAATCAGGAAAATTAGCCAAAAGACAAATTCAAAAATATAGTCTCGGCGAAGCCGACCCGCTTGGCGATACATCGACAAGCGGTCAAATCATAATCTAGAATATATAATATCTCCATTAGGAAAATATCAGTTAAGAGATAAACTAACAAATACGATTTCGGCGTGAGCCGACCAATTCATATTAATAAAAAGTCTGTGCGGTGAGCACAGACTTTTTTGGTATAGAGACAGACAATAGATGCAAAAGAAGGCAAGCAGATAATCAGGGTAAAAGTGAAATAGATAATCAGAAGTAGATAATGGGGTAAGAAATATCTAGTAGGCAATCGAAAAAAATAAGTAGGCAATCGGGGCAAAAATATCTAGTGGGTAATTAGGGCAAAAAAAATCTCAAAGGGTGGACCTTTAGGAAAGGGAACCTTTGAGAAAATGGTTGCGGGGACGGGATTCGAACCTCGTGACCTTCGGGTTATGAGCCCGACGAG
>CAYWFC010000053.1:0-2113 GCA_964457935.1 uncultured Lachnospiraceae bacterium | reverse complement strand
CTAACGATAGGTGTGGCGGCTATGAAATTCGGAGATCTATCAAACACTGTGACTAAGGACTATGTATTTGACCTAGACAGATTTGCTTCGTTTGAGGGCAAGACAGGGCCATATCTACAATACACTGCTGTGCGTATCAAGTCATTGATAGACAAGAGCGACAAGATGTACGGCGACATAGTCATAGACAGCACTGAGCAAAAGAACATAGTGATGAGCATATCTAGGCTGATAGAGAGCCTAAAAGTGTGCTACAAAGACCATTCACTCAATGCGCTGTGTGAGAGTACGTATAATCTCGCCAATGCATTCTCGACATTCTACAATAACACCAAGATTTTGTCAGAGCCTGATGCGAATAGACGAGCGAGCTATCTATCGCTGTGCAGGCTAGTAGGCAACGTGCTAGCATTCGCGCTAGACATACTCGCTATCGACATACCGGACAAAATGTAATGATGATAGGCAATGCGACTACATTGCCTATTTTTATAGTGCGATATCCAGTATCATCATGATAGTAAATCCCAGCATAAATGATATAGAGGACAGATACTTGCTCTCGGCAGTGCTGTCGGGCAGGAGTTCAAACAAACTGACGTATATCATATTGGCACCGGCGAATGCCAGTATAAACGGCATAGCGGAGTGGAACAAGCCACAGCACAGATAAGCCACAATGGCGGATATTGGCTCGGCTATGCCTGTCATCATACCGGTCAAAAACGCTTTTGTTTTGGGCACGCCTGCTGAGTACATAGGTAGAGATATGGACGCGCCTTCGGGGATATTTTGGATGCCGATGCCTATGGCCAGCACCATTACGCTCGCTAGAGTAGACACAGGGCTCTCGCCCACTAGCGCGAATGCTATGCCCACAGACATACCTTCGGGGATATTGTGCAGGGTCATAGAGAAATTCAGCATTCTTAGTGACTGAGTGGCTACAGGGGTGGAATCATTTTTCTCTAATATTTTGGCGCTCAATATCATAAAGGCAAATCCGCACAAAAATCCCAGTCCTATCCACAGGCAAGATGTCATATTTAGATTTTCGCAATACGATATGGCTGGCTCGATGAGCGAGAAAAACGATGCAGATAGCATTATCCCGCTAGCAAAACTCATCATAAATGAATTGAATCTCGTGTTTGGCTTTTTGAAGAAAAACACAAACGCGCTACCCAATGTGGTGCAACCGAATGTAAACAGTGTCCACGCCAATGTGTAAAAAAAGTATTTATCTATAATGGTGTTCCTTTTGAATTTTATTTGACTATTTGGTCAATATTATAGTATTATAAAGGCAACAAAAGTGTGAGAGGATACTATGGTCGATAAAATCTTTGAGATATTGAGCGAATTGGGCAGTATGGACAAATACAAGGTCATCACTACCCAAGATATATTGAGCAGGCTAGGTGACACTGGTATCACGCTCGAAGAAATGGGTAAAGCGCTCGATTATCTGGCTGAGCACGACTATATTAGGCTGAAATTTCGAGACGATGACGCGCTATGCTACATTTTGCTAGTACACCGAGTCGAATCTGAAATAAAAAACGATATTTTGACGCAAAAATTGGAATACAAGCCGAAATTTCCATTTTTATGGGCTATTTTTATATTTTTGGCGTCATTGCTTGGCACTACGGTCGCAAATGTGATATTCTTATTGTGTAAATAGTGAGGAAATATGCTGACACCAAAAGAAAAGTATGTAATGGAGTACGTGTATCAACAATGTACTGGCAAGAAAAGCAAACTGATGTCTCCTAGAGAGATAATTTCTTTCGTAGCAGACAAGTACGTGCTCATGCCGAATGAATTGGAACAAATAATGACCAATTTGAGTTTTGACAATTACATCGATTTGGTGAAAAGTGACAAGGCGGGCGAGCCTATATATTGCGTGTCGCTGAAGTCCAAGGGCGAGGGCTTCCACAGAGAACTCTCCAATGCCAAGCGCACCACTGTGTGGCTATTGGGCAGGACTGTGATACTGGCTATCATCAGTGCGGTAGTGACATTGCTGATAAAATTATTGTTATAGATATGGAATACTTTGATCTAAAATCCAACTACGAGCCTACCGGCGACCAGCCAGAGGCTA
>CAYWFC010000052.1:0-2522 GCA_964457935.1 uncultured Lachnospiraceae bacterium | reverse complement strand
CAGATTTTTACCCATTTTGAGTATTTCCTCATCAGCGCAGTGATAGTCGCACAGAGCCTCGATGATATCTACTATGCCCATGGCAGTGCCTTGCATCATTAGTTCTGCCATGTGGCGTACTGATTTATCTGTCAGAGTGGACAGACCTACCATAGTAGTTTGCTTCATTTTGGTGAAGAAATTATTATCTTTTGGTTCGGTATTTTTTGACTTGGCTATCATCTCGCATTCTTTGGCTGTCAGGTCGTACTGAGACTGCTGGCTGACGACGATAGACTTAAAGTCATCGTCTTTGATCTTTTCGAGTAATTCTTCTATGCTCTGAGAGCCTGTTTTGGCATTTTGATATATCCTGTCTAATAGTTTGATATTAATTGTTTCCATATTCATCTCCTGTAGATAATTTGCGAATATTATGCGAATTTATTCGTTTTGGATGCAAAAAAATGAAAAATTTCGCAAATTTAACAAATTTTACTTTGAAAAAATCTCAAAATAAGATATATTCTCTATGAGGTAAATTATGACAGATATAGAGATAGCACATTTTGAGAGCAGGAGACTAAAGCCTATACAGAGCGTGGCGAATGACTTAGGCATAGGTCACATCATAGAGCAATATGGCAGTATGAAAGCCAAGATAGATTATGAGCATTTGCAAGGCAAGGCAAATGGCAAATTAATCTTAGTCACTGCCATGACTCCCACCAAGGCAGGCGAGGGAAAGACTACTGTGAGCATAGGTCTGGCTGATGCGCTGAACTTGATCGGCAAGAAAACTGTCTTGGCGCTACGTGAGCCATCGCTCGGTCCGGTATTCGGGATGAAAGGTGGCGCGACCGGTGGTGGATATGCGCAGATATATCCTATGCAAGACATCAATCTTCATTTCACAGGAGATTTTCACGCCATCACGTGCGCGAACAATCTCTTGTGCGCCATGATAGACAATCACATCTATCAAGGCAACGCGCTAGACATAGATGAGGACAATATTTTTTTCCAGCGCTGTATGGATATGAATGATCGTGCTTTGCGCAAGGTAACAGTCGCTCAGACCATGCGTCGTGAAGTGCCACGCACAGACAGTTTTGTCATCACTGCAGCGAGCGAGATAATGGCTATCATGTGCTTGGCGGAAAATCTGGACGACCTGAAAGAACGCTGTGGCAATATCATGATAGCGCTCAATCATCATGGCGACCCTATATACGCACGCCAGCTAAACGTGCAGGATGCTATGGCTATCATATTAAAAGATGCCATTCGTCCAAACCTAGTACAGACTCTCGCAGGCACACCAGCAGTGGTGCATTGCGGACCATTCGCCAATGTGGCTCATGGGTGCAATAGTATCATCGCCACACGCACAGCGCTCAGATTGGGTGATTACGCTGTAACTGAGGCGGGATTTGGGGCTGACCTAGGCGCGGAGAAATTTTTAGACATCAAGTGCCAAATATCTAAACTAAAACCAGACGCAGTAGTCATGGTGGCGACTATCAGAGCGTTGAAACTGCATGGTGGCGTGAAATACGAAGACTTAGACACCCCGGACACCAACGCTGTGCTGTGCGGTCTGGACAATCTAAAACGTCACATCGCCAACATCACAGATGTGTACCACTTGCCATGCGTGGTGGCTATCAATAAATTCACCACTGACACCGACAGCGAGATAGATCTGATAAAATCTGAACTAAACGCCATTGGCATCAAAGCAGTGCTGTGCGACGTGTGGGCAAAGGGCGGTGCAGGGGCAGTGCATTTGGCTGAAACGGTATCCGCACTGTGTGATGAGCAGAGTGACTTTACTCCATGCTATGATTTGGATTCAGATGTAGCTACCAAGATAGACCGCGTGTGTCAGCGCATATACGGCGCGTCAGGCGTCATTTACTCGGCGCAGGCAATGGACGCTCTAGCCACTATACAGCGTCTCGGCTACAGCCATCTACCTGTCGTCATCGCGAAGACGCAATATAGCTTCTCAGACGACGCGAATAAACTCAACGCACCGACGGACTTTAGCATCACTATCCAAGACTTGCAACTCCGCACCGGCTGTGGCTTCATCGTGGCTAAGGCGGGCAAGATAGAACTAATGCCTGGTCTCGGCAAGACTCCAGCCTGTGTCGGCATGAGCATATCGTCCGACGGCGACATCAGCGGGCTTTTCTAATACGTAAGACTATGAAATAACTACTGTTTTTGAATGAAGTGAACCCCATTTTTGTACCGCAAAATGGGGTTCACTTCATTTACCCGTGGATTTATATTTGTGGGACTATTTATCCACAATTAAGCCCTGCAAAAACACAAAAATACTCATTGCCTCTCTTTTTGAGATAAAAGAAAATGAAAAAAATTACTATGATTTTGTGTAAATCCTTTTTTTTGGATTGGTTATATGTTATAATAAATCCAGAAAAACGGAGAGGCGTGTAAACGTATAGGCATGGTCATGGTTATGGATTGGTTTGGCGAAAGCATATCAATCTCAATGAAAGAAGAAACTCCAA
>CAYWFC010000051.1:1766-2606 GCA_964457935.1 uncultured Lachnospiraceae bacterium | reverse complement strand
GGAGTGCCCTATGTTCGTCTATGGCGTCAATTCTGACCTGTACACAGCCGATATGGACGTAGTCAGCAACGCTAGCTGTACCACGAATTGCCTCGCTCCCCTAGTGAAGATAGTAGATGACGCCTTCGGCATCGAGAATGGCCTCATGAGCACTATCCACTCAGTGACCGCCACCCAGCTCACTGTGGACGGCGTGTCGAAGAAGGATTGGCGCGGTGGCAGAGCCGCTAGCTACAATATCATCCCTAGTAGCACAGGCGCAGCTAAGGCAGTAGGCTCAGTCCTCCCTCACCTAAAAGGCAAACTCACAGGCATGAGTTTCCGCGTGCCTACCATAGACGTCAGCGTAGTAGACTTTACCGCCAATCTCCGCACCCCAGCCACTTACGAGCAGATATGCGCAGAGATTCACCGCGCTAGCCAGCAGGAAATGTCCGGCATAGTAGAGTATTGCGATGAGCCAAAGGTTAGTAGCGACTTCATCGGCTCTACCGCAGGTTGCATCTTTGACGAAAAGGCAGGTATTATGCTAGATGACCGCTTCGTGAAACTCGTCGCTTGGTACGACAACGAATACGGCTATAGCTCCATGCTCCTCCGCCTCATCGCCCATATGTACTCCGTAGACCACGCATAAATCCACACTCATAGCCAAATAAAGCCTACATCCATAGCCAAATATAGTCACACATATAGCCAAAACCAACCCATTAGATAACCTAGTGAATTTCATACACATCTATTGACTTTTGTATATATCATCGTATATATCTATTGGCTTTATCATCTATTGGCTTTATCATCTATTGGCTTTATCATCTATTGGCTTTATCATCTATT
>CAYWFC010000051.1:0-1666 GCA_964457935.1 uncultured Lachnospiraceae bacterium | reverse complement strand
GGCTTTCATACACGAAAAAATAACTGCTCTCCCCAGCAGTTATTTTTTCGAGTATTGTCATTGCAATATCAAACAATATATTAGGCAATATTAATACAATAATCTTATATACTAACCCTAATAGCCGGCACTACGCCTTCATTGTCACTATTACATAAAGTTGTAATAGCATCTAACGCATCATGAGTATAAACCAAACTATGGTCTTGCGAACCAACACTAGTTGGTGCGCATAGCCAAGCCGACCCTGTGCCCGCGCGGGATAAAAGGTATTCCATATACATTTCATATAAAGCTTTTGTATCTTCATCTATTTCTTCATCTTCGAAAATTTCTCTAAACTCTGCTATGATACTTTCTCGTGTGAGCGTAAACACACCAGTGGCTTTAGCATAGTCTGTAGTAGTCCAATGACAATCCACGCCTTTTCTATATTCATAATAGGTTTCTAATACATTGTCTTCTTCATTGCCTACTAATGCATAATGACCGCCATAGTTTTCGTTATTTATATCGGAAAGACTAAGTACAAATACTTTGTCTTTAGTATTCTCACGCGCGTATACATCCGCATAATTTATAATATCCACTTCAGTAATCGGTATGCTAGACTTTTCGCTTGATGTAAAGGCACTATTGTAGAATGTACCAGTTAGCCAACTGCGAAGATTACTGTATTCATAGTTATTGGCATACACCTGATTATCGTCAGCATCCTTCAGGATAATTCCATTACCGTCTGTAGCATAGTATACGTTATCATCACTCATAACATAGTTAGGTTGGTACGCCAGTGCTGACAGTATACTGTCGCACACTAGAGTATAGGCACCGTCTGCTGTCGACAATACGCGCCATTTGATAGGCTCTACTTTGAAATAATATTCTTCGCCCACTATCATCTTAGTACCATTAGCAGTAGTAGTCATTGCACATGTATCTTGATAATAATCGTCTTCATAACTTGTAAGATTGACAACTCTCTGTTTAGCATATCTTTCGCCGTCTGAGCCTAGATAATAGCCATTGTCGTCTACATTACTCTCGTCTATAGTCACATCATCTGCTTTTAGTGATTGTGGGTATGAGCCAAAGTATATGCAGATATTTGAACCCTTAAAATTTTCTACTGTAGCAGTCATATTGGCAGACTGGAGTGCTATCACTGTTATGGATAAGGATACAGTTTTATTAAATTGAGCATAATCTTCGAGCTGAGTGAGGGTACTAGGTACAGTGAATTTAGTTTTGTCTAGGATGACTATAGCATCTGTAGTAGTTACTTCTGTCAGTGCATCTGCAGTGCCGTAGTAGAACACTGCTCTATCTGTTACTGATTCGTCTTTGACAAAGTTAGTGCCATTACCTATATTCTCTGCTGTGAGTAGAGAGTTTAGTGTATCTGTATATGTGGAGATACTAGAGTCTACTGAGAATGACAACTCTACTCTGAAGTAGAATGGCTGTGAGTCTGGTGTTTTCTTCGCTATGACGTCATCGTCTAGTATACTATCTCCTGGGAGTAGATTTGTTTTATCGAAGGTATTGTTAGATATTGATTTACCATTACTGGTGACATTTATCTCTATCTTACCGAACTGGACAGAGCCACTACCTGACTTAGTGTCTGTGAACCAGGCATAGGCTGTGCCTATGCCTAGGGTGA
>CAYWFC010000050.1:0-3793 GCA_964457935.1 uncultured Lachnospiraceae bacterium | reverse complement strand
GGTTGTTTTGTATTTTTTGCAAGCATCCAGCACGCCGTATAGGTGGCTGATATTCGAATGGATATTCTTGTCAGAAAGCAAGCATATGATGTGTATGTGGCGGTCTTGCGCGTCGCTGAGAGCGTTTTTGACTACATCGATATTGGCGAATTTGCCATTGCGAATGCTGTCGTTGATGCGCACTACCTTCGACTGCACTATTCTACCGGCGCCTATGGTCTGATGACCCACTTCGGAGCCACCCATATCGCCTTGCCCCAGCCCCACGTACTCGCCGTCTGTGCGTATGGTGGTGGTAGGGCATGATGATTTTACAAAATCTAGAAACGGAGTATTGGCATTGCTCACAGCATTGTATGCGCCGGGTTCGCCTTCGCCGTAGCCGTCCAAAATAATCAATATGCCTTTCTTACTCATCGCTTGCTCCTTTTATGATAGCAGACAGTCTGTCTATGTCCAGGCTCGCACCGCCTATGAGCAGGCCGTCTATGCCATGGCAAGACAAAATCTCTGCATAGTTGTCCACATTCACGCTACCGCCGTATAAAAACGCGCAATCCGCTCCCAGCGTGCTCACTGCGTCTGACAGCGTGCCCACAGCGTACTCTATGTCGGCTGTGGTGGCAGTCACACCAGTGCCTATAGCCCACACTGGCTCGTATGCTACAAATATTTTGCGCAAATTAGATAAATCTAAGCCATCCAGTGCGGAAAAAATCTGTTTTTTGAGTACTTCGCTCGTCTCACCAGCGTCTTTTTCTGCCTTGGTCTCGCCCACACACAGCACAGGTATGACGCCATTAGCCAAGCATTGCTCTACTTTCTGCCTAATCTGGCAGTCTGTCTCAGCGAAAAGTGTCCGTCTCTCGCTATGCCCTACTAGGCAATATTTCACACCTACGCTAGCGAGCATACTGGCGCTGACTTCGCCCGTCAAGCTACCAGTGCTAGCATTATTTACATTTTGGGCACATATACTAAAGTGCGGATTGGAGATGTCTCTCGCCCTATAGAGAGAAATAAAAGAAGGGCACAAAACGAACTCTGTGCCACTAAAATCAAAATGATCAAAATGATATATATATCGACTGACTACTTCGTCAGTGCCATTCATCTTTAAGTTAGCAAAAATATACATTGATGCCTCCTTATTTGTCAGATATCACGTCCACACATGGCAAACTCTTGCCTTGCAAAAGTTTCAGACTCACGCCACCGCCAGTCGAGATATGCGAGATACGCTTCTGAGCGCAAGGTCGCAGGCTAGCCACGCTGTCGCCACCGCCTACCACTGTATATGCCTTGCTATTAGCCACGTAATTGGCTATGCGATTGGTACCTTTGCGGAATTTTGGGAATTCGTACACGCCCATAGGTCCGTTCCAGACTATCACCTTGGCTGAGCGGATGTATTTTCTAAATACTTTGCACGTACGCAGACCTATGTCCATGCCTTGGTAGTCTTTGTGTATTAGTCCGCTATTGAAGTGCTTTGACTTCGCCTTTTTGCTAAATTCGCGCGAGGCTATGTTGTCCATAGGGAGCACCACTTTGATGTTCCTCTCTTTGGCTTTGTCCATTATGGCTTTTGCCACTTCGATGCTGTTGTTGTCCACGAGCGAGCCACCTATCTCACCGCCTATGGCCTTGGTGAAGGTGTACGACATACCGCCACCTATCAGGATGACGTCCACTTTGTCGAGCAAATGCTCTATGATAGGCAGTTTGTCAGTGACTTTTGCCCCGCCGAGCAGTAGGACGAATGGATGTTTGTCACTATTCAGCACTTTGTCAAAAGCGAAAAGTTCTTTCTCTACCAAAAAGCCTATTGCATTAGGCAATAGTTCTGCCACGCCGTAAGTGGATGCGTGTTTTCTGTGCATAGTCGCGAATGCGTCATTGACGTACACGTCTGCAAAACTAGCCAAATGTTTAGCAAAGTCAGGGTCATTGTTCTCTTCTTCGGCAAAAAATCTAATATTTTCTAGCATAACGATGTCACCAGACTGCATATTATTAATGAGTTTGGTAGCGTCGGCGCTATATATATCCTCTACGAGAGTGACCGATTGCTGTAGTAGTTTGCTCAATCTAGCGACTACAGGGCGCAGAGACAGTTTGGTGTCCACGCCATTAGGTCGACCGAGGTGCGAACATAGTATAATCTTAGCCCCTTGCTCTCTCAGATATTTTATCGTAGGCAGAGCCTGTACGATGCGGTTGTCATCTAAAATTTTGAATTCTGCGCTGATAGGCACATTAAAGTCCACACGCAGAAACACTTTTTTGTTACTTACATCTATATCTCTAACAGTTTTTTTCATAAAAACCCCTTGCACTGATTAAAAATCGAGAATTCTCGATTGAATAACTATAACATATTATTTCATTATTTCAAAATAAATTCGCAATATTTTTGAAATTTTCTGTATTCTTCTCCATTTTTAATCAGATTTGCGCTGTTTTTGTCCAAAATGATGCCATTTTTGATGACATTGTCTTGCACAAAAGCGTTGTCGTCATAGCGATTTAGAAAAAGTATTTTGGCAGAGTTTTTGTTATGAAAATTATTGTAATCAAAGCCAGCAGACAGAGACACATCCCCTACGCGAAAGTCCAATACCCCTTCTTCTATGTCTGTGATCAGCCCGTCTTGGCACAGGAGCAGAGATTTTCGCACGTCGCCGAAAAGATTGGTGTTTACAGACGCGAGTATGGCGCAGTTTAGTTTGGCACTTAGGTTGCAGAGTTCTTTGGCTACATTGCTCTCGCCGAATATCTCGTCGTAATACGAGAATTCGTATATTATGCCATGCTGAAAAATAATCAAATCGACCGATTCGATACTAGGTAGTATGTTGATATAAAAATTCTTGTAGTTCCCGCCCACCACACACAGCACTTTCACATATTAATATATGAAAATGCCCATTTTTTGTTGATTATAGGCACTCGACACCGTAGTTTAGCACTTCTATGATGTTTTTGTTGTTTATGCCGTACGTGACCACCTTGCCGGTGCGGTCACTGTCCACCAGTTTGAGATTTTTGAGGTATTTCAGCTGGTGGCTGATAGTGGTCTGATTGATGTGCAGTAGTTCGGCTATGTCCCCCACGCACATTTGCTTCATACACAGGCATATCAGTATTTTCAGACGAGTGCCATCCGCAAAGCCAGAAAACACCTGACTAAGTGTGTAAATATTCTCTTTTGTGGGTAGAAATTCGCGTATGATGTTCTCATCACGCTCTCCTATAGATATAAAGTTTGACATATGTATTTCTCCCATACACATTGTACATATGTGCAATAATAATATCAAACATTCACAATTACGAATTATTTGGAATAAATAACAATATCAAAATTTTTTGTAAAAAGGAGTCGATATGTCTTTTCCGATAGAAGTATTGATAGTGCTGGGGCTGGGGATACTGGCGCAAGCCACCGGCATAGACCTAGCCAATAACACTACATTTCTGCTACTGTTACTGCTGATACTAGGCGCATACGGCACAGACGACAATGACTGCAGATGCAACCTACAACGTAGCTACACCTAATTTAATGCAAAAAAAGAACGCGACTAGCGTTCTTTTTTGATTATCTTATTCGAAGATTTCGGTAACGACACCAGAACCTACTGTTCTGCCACCTTCACGGATAGCGAAACGAAGTCCTTTCTCGATAGCGATAGGGTTGATTAGTTTAATCTTCATGCTAACGTTATCACCTGGCATTACCATTTCTGTACCTTCTGGAAGCTCGATGCTACCAGTGATATCAGTAGTA
>CAYWFC010000049.1:0-4208 GCA_964457935.1 uncultured Lachnospiraceae bacterium | reverse complement strand
CTACCTGACTTAGTGTCTGTGAACCAGGCATAGGCTGTGCCTATGCCTAGGGTGATCACTAGTACTAGTAATAGGGCTATACTCATGCTGAAGTGTTTTATTCTTTTCATACTTACTTACCGCCTTATATTAGATTTTATATGAGTATATCATAACACTTACCCCCCCCCCGTCAAGCATTTTGGGGTAGTTTCTCACAATTTTATATTATTTTCTAACACATTGGCAGAAATATACACAAAAAATATCCGCTCATCGCGGATATCTCGTATCACATCACATATATCTCATATACACTCATCACACATATGCCACATATACATATGTCATATACTCATCACAAATACACTTATCACACATATGTCGTATACATATATGTCACACATACATATCAAATATTTATTACATATATCACATCACATATTCATACGGCTATCTATGACACTCTTGTGCACGAACATCATGGTGAATGCCAGGAATATGACAGACACGCATATAGCGCAGAATGCCACGAGGAATGGTATATCCCACAGCACTTCGCACACTATGTAGCCTGCCAGGCTAGCGACGAACAATGCCAGCATGACGTAGATGTAGCGTGACCAATGCAGGCTAGTACGCATAGCAGGCTTCTCATCATCGCCGTAGTAGACATACGCGCTCTCGTCTGTCATGCCTGTGAATATCCTGTACTTAAACTTAGTCAGTTTCAATATCTTCACGCATTCGGCGGACAGGTATTGCACTTTGGCAGTGCAGAGAGAGTCTCTATCGCCCACTATGAGCACTGCGCACTTGCTGAAGAAGTTATTGATGCGCTTGCGCGCGGTATTCTTTTGGTCATATTTGAAGTACACTACCTTGCTACCATTCACTATGTGCTCCTGCATGGCGACTAGCATGGACACGTCGAGATAGGCACTATTGTATATCACGAAGGTGGGTGCCTCGGGGTGAGACTTCACATACTCGTCCATACTGGCGTTGGCGGAAGCGGTGTAGGTTGCTACTAAGTGCTTTTTGACGAATTTGTCTGTAGCGAAGAGTGGCGCGTACTGGTCTAAGACGAAAAATCTAAACTCAGCGCCCACTAGCACTGACTGTATAAGGTCCACCTTGGCAGATATGTCCTCTGCGCTGTCTATCACGTAAAATATATTCATAATGATATTATACACGATTTCGTGTGATTTACAAACTTTTTTGACCAAAAAACACAAAAATAGTTGTTTTCGTCGTCCAAAATCTGCTAATCTAGTATCAGAGGTAAAATATGATAGATCAAAACATCCTGCACACAGCCCTACGCGAGGGCTACAGCGTGCCAGCATTTAATTTCAGCAATTTCAATACATTCAAGGCGATCATCACCACGTGCGAGCGCCTGCACAGCCCTGTGGTACTGCAAGTCAGCGAAGGCGGACTGCAAAATATCGGCACAGACTTCGTGCAATGCTACCTGCCTAGGATACAGTCTAGCCCTGTGCCATGCGTACTGCATCTCGACCATGGCAAGAGTCTCGAGAGCGTGCAGACTGCCATAGACTGTGGCTTCAGCAGTGTGATGTTTGACGGCTCGGCGCTGTCATATGCGGACAATGTCGCCATTACTAGGCAAGTATGCGACTACGCCCACTCACGCGGTGTGATAGTCGAGAGCGAATTGGGCAAGATCAAAGGCGATGATGACAATCCCGACATAGGCGAGTCATCCTACACTGACCCACTCACCGCACGAGATTTCGTCTCTAGCACAGGTACAGATAGCCTAGCCATAGCCATAGGTACCAATCATGGCGCGAATAAATATGCCAAAAATCCTAAACTACGCTTCGACATACTGTCAGACATCGAGCGCGAGATACCAGACGTGCCACTGGTATTGCATGGCGCGTCACTAGTAGAGTCACGCTATGTAGACATCATCAATGCCCATGGCGGAGATATCCGCGGAGCACAAGGCAATGGCGATGCTCTGCACGACGTCCATTCTACCCATATATGCAAGATCAATATGGACACAGACCTGCGCCTAGCGTATACTGCCGGCATCAGAGAGTACATGGCTACTCACCCAGCCGAGTTCGATAGCCGAAAATACGAAAAAACCGGTATGCAGTACTTGTGTGACGTCATAGCCGATAGGATAATCAACGTCTGCCATAGCAATGATAGATTTTAATGATAATCACTATCTGTCACAACAATGATAGATTTTTATAATTAATGTCTGTCGCAGCAATGATAAATTTAATACATCTACTAGACTGTCTAGTGATATCTGTATACAAAAATGCTCAGCGCATATGGCGCTGAGCGTTTTTTACTATATTTTTCGCTTCGATTTTTTACTATATATTTCTTTATCGCTTCGAGCACGTTTCTTATACTATATACTTATTTCGTTTCTAAGATTTTTTCTATACTATATACTTTTTTATTGCTTCGAGTGCGTTTTTCTCTAGGCGCGAGACTTGTGCTTGGGATATGCCGATGTAGTCACTGACCTCCATTTGCGTCTTGCCGATGAAGTATCTCAGATGCAATATCTCTTTTTCTCGCGTGTCTAGTGTCTTGATAGCGTCTCTTAGGTCAGTCATCTGTGTCCATTTCTCGCAATAATTCTCGTCACCGCTCATTTGGTCCATGAGTGACACCTTGTCATCGCCGTCAGTGTATGCAGGCTCATCGAGAGACACTGGCTCACTGATGGCATCTATGGCATTAGCGACTTCTTGGAGAGTGATGTTTAGGTCTTGTGCTACTTCTTCGAGCGAAATCTCGTCTTGGCGTTCTTTTTGCAAGCGTTCACGACTTTTTAGCACTTTGTATGCGGTGTCTCTGATGCTCCTGCTCACTCGCATGGCAGTGCCGTCGCGCAAGAATCGCTTGATCTCGCCTATTATCATAGGCACAGCGTAAGTCGAGAATTTCACATTTAGGCTGGTGTCAAAATTATCTATCGCTTTTATCAGCCCCACGCAACCTACTTGGAATATATCGTCGATATTCTCTTTCGCATTCATGAATCTCTGCGACACTGACAATACTAGGCGCATATTGGAGTAAATAAATACATTTTTAGCATAATCATCGCCATTTTTGATTTTCAGCAGCATTTCGCGTGCTTCGTCGCTAGTGAGTTTTGGTAATGTGGCAGTATTTATGCCACAGATAGATATTTTTCTCGCCATAATTTTCTCCTAACGATTATTATTTCGCTAGTACGATTTTTTATTCGTCGAGGCGCGATTTTCTCATCTCACGACAAAATTAGTGCGCTTGTGCTATTTATAGACAATACTCTGACGTTTAGGTTTACTATAATCAATCTATGTACGTATATGTGGAGCAAGTATTGATAGACAATGTCGTCATAGACTACATTCTGCTCAGTCTGGTGCAGATAGTATTCCGATCCACCTCACCCAAGCGCAGGCTGTGGCTGGCTAGCATCGTAGGTGGCGTCACTGCTGTGTTTTATCCGTATTTGGCGTTCAATATTTGGCTAATCAATGCCTACAAAATACTCACCGCCGTCATTATGCTAGTGGTGGCGTTCCGTTTTAGCAAGAGATATCTCATCATCCACATGCTGACCTTGTGCGCGTTTACATACGTGCTGGGCGGGCTGTGCACTGCATTCATAGACAATGTCTTGGTCGCAGGCGGGGTCATCTCTTACCGAGCCAAAGTGCCGTTCGGTGTCACTATAGGACTGGTATTGCTGTGGTACGAAGCATTCAAACGCCTGCTCGTCGTGCTGATGAAGAAAGTCAAATCAAATACCAATATCTATACTGTCCGCATTTCTTACCAAGGCAAACACATACGCGCGCAGTCATTTTACGACAGTGGCAATCATCTGTCTGACACCGCCACGCTCGAGCCTATCAGCATCATAAATAACCAACTCTTCTTCGACATCACCGACATCAGTATGGAGTGCTATCTCAGACGCGACTACACCGCTCTCCCCGACTGCAAATATGTCGATATGTGCACTCTCAATGGCAAATCCCGCATTCTCACCTTCCGCGTGGACAAACTGGAAATATTGACCGCCAATACCACTCTCACCTACGACAATATCAGGCTAGGAGTCAGCCACAATAATTTTAATGACAAGAACTATTCTATGATATTGAATAGCGAAATGATGTAAGGAGCAAGATATGAAAATATTGACAAAAATCAAAAACCTATTA
>CAYWFC010000048.1:0-4554 GCA_964457935.1 uncultured Lachnospiraceae bacterium | reverse complement strand
TAACCTATGCTTGTCACACTATTTTGCATAGTTATACTAGTTAGACTGGTACAGCCACTAAATGCATAACTGCCAATACTAGTCACACTATCTGGCAATACTATGCTGACAAGGTTAGTACAGTCCTCAAATGCACTAAATAAATTAGTACCGCTCGTCAATGTTATATTTTTGATATCGGCCTTCAATGACGACAAATATGGAGTGGTTAGATTTTCTAAACTGGTACAATCTTTGAGTATATTAGTTCCAATAGTAGTTACACTATTTGGTATCACTAGACTTGTCAATGAGCTACATCCAGAGAATGCGCTATCATTTATGCTTGTTAGTGTATCTGGCAATGTAATGCTCACCAAATTAGTAAAATCCTTAAATGCAGAAGCGCCTAAACTAGTGCCACTAGTTAATGTTAAGTTTTTCAAATTATCTGGATAAGTTACCGATGAAATGTATGGAATTGTCAAACTTTCCAAACTAGTGCATCCATTGAATGCGCTAGGTGAGATAGTAGTCACGCTATTTGGTATCACTAGGCTAGCCAATGCACTACATCCAGAGAATGCGCTATCATTTATGCTTGTTAGTGTATCTGGCAATGTAACGCTAGTCAGACTAGTACAGCCCTTAAATGCAGAACTACTAATGCTTGTCACACTGCTTGGTATCTCTATACTAGTTAGACTAGTACAACCCTCAAATGCACTAGAGCCAATACTTGTTACGTTATTTGGTATCGTAATACTAGTTAGACCAGTGCAGTCCTTAAATGCATTGTAACCTATACTAGTCACATTATTAGGAATATTTACAGTAGTCAAACTAGAACATCCGCGGAAGAGCCCTGCACCAAGGCTAGTTAAATCTTCAGGTAAATTGATACCTGTTAAAGATGCACAGCCATCAAATATATAATCGTCTATACTGGTCACACTATCTGGTATGACTAAGTTAGTCAAGCTAGCGCATCCCTTGAACGCATTACTACCAATGCTGGTCAATGTATTTGGCAAAATAATGCTAGTGATATGCTCGCATCCATTAAATGCGTTATTACTGAGAGATGTAGTGTCAGTAACTATCACTGTCTTTAGAGACTCTGGCACACCAGCGCCAGTACCATCATTATCAAAATATCCTTTGAGACCATTGTATGGATAGTCCTTGCTGACGAATGGCAATGTCAGACTTTGAAGATTAACACATCCAGCCAAAGCATTATTGTTTATCTTATATACACCCTTGCCTATGACTAAAGTGGTCAAACTGGTACAGCCGTCAAATGACGCACTGATCGTTTCACTATAACTTGTACCAAGAGTGTCATAACCAGTAGCTATCTCTACACTAGTCAGATTGGTACATCCGTTAAAAGCTCCACTAATATTCTTTACTTTAGGAGCAGTCACGCTAGTCAAACCTGTACAACCACTAAATGTGCCCGACAATGATGTAACGCTACTAGGAATAGTGATATTAGTTAGACTAGTACAATTTTCAAACGTGTTCGGCAATGAAGTGACACTATCGGGAATAGTGACATTTGTCAAACTTGTACATCCACTAAACGTGTAAGGTAAACTAGTGAGACTATTAGGAATATTAATGCTAGTCAAAGAAGTACAACCCTTAAACGCATAACTACCCAGCGTAGTAAGAGTGTTAGGTAGTTGTACACTTACTAGACTAGTACAGCCCATAAATGCTTCACTTTGTATCTCTGTGACATTATCTGGTATGATCACTGTAGTGAGTTTAGTGCAGTCTTTGAACGCATTTAGACTAATGACTGTCACTGGCCTTTTGTTATGATATGCTGGGACCTTGAGTCTAGTGATATCTTTGGAATTCACTGTTTCTACGCGATAGCTGTCTTGATAATAGCTAAAAGTCAACTTATCAGTCGAATCTGGCGTATATTCACAGACAGTACATGCACCATCCGAGTCCTTTTTGTGTTTAGACTTCTTGGATACACTGTCACAATCTTCGTTTGTGCATTCGTGCCAATGATATGTATCATCATATGTCCATGCTTCGCTATATGGGTGCTCGTGTGATGATGCATCGTCGTCACTAGAGCCACCGAGTTCACATCCAGTCAAAACAAAAGCGAATGGCAGAATGAGACATAGCGCAAAAATAAAAATCGATAATTTCTTTTTGGTATTCATAGATTTCTCCTTGTTTTATATTAAAATACTCTCCCATTTTTGTCAAGAGATTTAATAGATTTAGACAAAAATATCCAAGTCCTTAGTAGACTTAGATATTTTCGTTACGAAATTATTTAATTATTTTCTTTTTTCTCACGTTTTGCCAATTTTTTCTTATAATCATTGACTGATGCTTCTATAGCCTCTTGCGCCAAAACAGAGCAATGCACTTTATGGGCAGGTACTTCGCCTAGCACATCTAATACATCTGCATTAGTTATTTGCAATGCTTCGTCTATAGTTTTGCCTTTGATGAGTTCAGTAGCGACCGAAGTAGATGCTATGGCTGCCGCACAGCCGAAAGTCCTGAATTTTGCATCCACTATAGTATCATCTTCTACCCTAATACTCATCTCCATAATATCGCCACATTTGGCGTTACCGACAGTGCCTATACCGTCTGCATTAGATACTCTGCCGACATTTTTAGGATTTTTGAATATTTCTATTAGTTTTTCGCTATACATTTTCTACCTCTCTTATGTTTAGCTATAGGAGACAGTTCTCTCAATCTCTCTATGACAGTCTTTAGCACTTGAATGGTATAGTCAATCTCTTCAAAAGTATTGTAGATAGAGAAACTAAATCTGATAGTACCCTGCGCCTGCTCGTGAGGTACGCCCAATGCCATAATCACGTGCGATGGCTCGAGACTATTGCTACTACAAGCACTGCCTGTGCTAACGCATATACCCTCTAGGTCTAGCATCATCAAGATACTCTCTCCCTCGACGTAGTCAAATGATACACTGACTATCTGAGGCAGTCTTTGATTTGGATGACCATTGATCTGGATATCAGGTATTTCTGCTTTTAATTTTTTCACAAAGTAGTCAGATAATTTTCTGAGTTTGAAATTATTGACACTTAGGTCTCTATATGCTATCTCGCTGGCCTTGCCGAAGCCTACTATAGCAGGTACATTGAGTGTACCGCCACGTTTGTTGCGTTCTTGATTTCCTCCTACCATTAGGTTGTCTATCAGCACGCCATTTCTGACATACAGAGCGCCGGCGCCTTTTGGTCCAAATATCTTGTGTGCAGAGATAGACATAGCATCGATGCCTAATTCTTGGCAATCTATATTCATATGTCCGAATAATTGCACTGCGTCAGTGTGGAAAATGATATTCTTCTCATGTGCTATGCTAGAGATAGTCTTGATGTTCTGGATAGTACCTATTTCGTTATTTGCCGCCATAATAGATACCAAAATAGTATCTGGAGTAATGCTATGCATCAATTCCGCGATGTTTATCAGACCATTTTTGTCTACATTGAGATATGTAACGCGGTATCCGCTCTTTTCTAGTTTTTCACACGCGCTCAGCACTGAATGGTGCTCGATTTTTGACGTAATGATGTGATTGCCTTTGTTTCTATTAGCATTGGCTAGGCCTATGATTGCCCAGTTGTTCGCCTCTGTGCCCGATGCAGTGAAATAAATCTCATTTGATTTCACATTCAATATGCTAGCGATAGTGTCTCTAGCATTGTCTACTAGTTTGTTCGCATCTCTGCCAACATTGTGCAGAGAACTGCTATTGCCATAATGGTCGACAAAACAAGGAATCATTTCATTCATTACTTCCGCTGACACTGGCGTAGTAGCAGTATTATCTAAATATATTTTCTTCATTTTTTATCTCCGCTAATATGATAACACTAAAAAACATAGTTGTCAATACGAAATTTTTAACTATTTGTTTTTTTCTAAGAATTCTATGACAGTTTCTTCGTTATTGAAGCCAATAATACTATCAATTTTTTCACCTTTCTTGAATAATAGCACGCTAGGTACACTAAATATCCTGTATTCTTTGGCTATATCCATACTCTCATCTATATCGACTTTGCAGAAATCTATATCGGTGTACTTAGCCGATAATTCTTCAAGTATTGGCGCCAACATCCTGCATGGCATACACCATGTGGCAAAAAAATCTACTAAGACTAATTTGTCCTGAGATATTTTTTCGTTAAAATTATCTTTATTCAATATTTCCATTACTTTCTCCTTTTAGAAATTTATTGATTATATACGCACATATTATGGTAGCCATATTCATCGGATAGTATACCACACTGCCCACTCCACCATCTACTTTCTGAGCTTCTTGGCGAGTATATACCACGTCTAGGTGCGTGATACCATTTTCCTTGCAAAACTTGCGCATTATTTTCGCCAATGGGTCGACAGACGTCTGGTGTATGTCACACACTTCAAAATGCGGTATTCCGTAGCGATTGCCAGCGCCCATACTGCTGATAATAGGTACCCCACTATCAAATGCGGTCTTTATCAGTAGTTTTTTGTTTTTCACATCATCGATACAAT
>CAYWFC010000047.1:0-4661 GCA_964457935.1 uncultured Lachnospiraceae bacterium | reverse complement strand
AAAATCTACAGTCGTCCGTTAGAAGCATCCAAGACTACAAAGAAGTCACAGCAGATCATTTATCCATATGCTGTGACAAAAATTCAAAAATACTAGCATATGTCGGCAGTAGCAAGTATGATATGAGCGAAATGAGACGACAGCCAGCATCCACATTGAAGCCACTGGCAGTGTACTTGCCTAGTATAATACACAATATATTGACACCAGCAACTCCTGTGAATGATGAATCACTGAGTGGTGAATACAATCCTCAAAATCCAGACAAGAGGTATCATGGCTGGATAAGTACTAGAGAGGCAGTAGAAAAATCATTGAATGTTCCGGCAGTTAAATGTATAGAATATTTAGGTCTGGATAAAAGCGTGGCATTTTGTCAATCTCTCAATCTACCCGTAAGTAAAGAGGATAAAAATTACTCTCTGGCGCTGGGATGCGTATCTAATGGAATCAAGCCACTAACATTGTTATCGGCATATTCTGTACTTTATAATGACGGCAATTATACGCCTTGCAGATTTGTAGAAAAGATCATTGACAACAATGGTAAAATAATATACCAAGACAATACTTTATCACAGCATATTTGTTCGGATGACAATACTTACTTAATGACAGATATGCTCAGAACGTCTGCACAGAGTGGCACTGCAAAAGCGCTCAATACATTAGGTTTCGATGTGGCAAGCAAAACTGGAACGGCAGGAAATAGCGACGGCAACTCTGACCTATGGAATATCTCATATACTGATTCTATAGCTTTGTTAAATTGGATAGGAGACGCTAGCGGATATGAGAATTTGCCATTAAGCATCACAAGTGGCAAATACCCTACTATAATGGCAAAAAACATTTTATCTGATTATTATCTTAATGCAGACAAGCCTGTGTTTACTACGCCTGACAGCGTGGTAGAAATTGCTTTAGACAAAGATGAGTATGAATCAAATCATAAGATTGTTCGCGCTAACGATGACTCCCCTGACCGATTTGCATTTAGCGAAATATTCAAGGTTAGCAATCTGCCTAGTGAGATGGTAACTGAACAAACAAATGTCAATTTTAGCGTGAAATTAGTAGACAAGAGTGCCTCACTATCATTCGAGTGTATGCCGACATCTGTGTATGATATACACAAGATTGTCAATGGCAAAGATGACATCATTGACACCATTAGGCTTCACAACAAAACGTTTTCTATGCAGGACATTGATATAAACTACGAAAAAATTCAGTATTACATAGATGTGATATCAAGTGAAAACGAGCATCATACTACAGAAATCAAGACTATCTACCCTAATTTTGTGGCTAAATCACGTACAAATTCAAAAAAGAAGTGGTATGTTTGAAAATTTTTTTGAATATTACTTGCATTAGTTCGATTTATTTGATATAATCGTGCATATTGGAGGTTAGATATGGCTAATATTAAGTCTGCAAAAAAGCGTATTGAGGTTACAAGTAGACAGAGTTTAGAAAACAAAATGGTTAAATCTAAAGTTGCCACTTGGATTAAGAAATTCAAAAAAGCAGTCGCTGATGGTGATAAAGATACCGCTACTGCCTTGCATGCAGAAACAGTTTCTTTGATAGACTCTGCTGTTACCAAAGGTGTATATCATAAAAACAATGCCAACAACAAGAAGGCAAAACTTGGCGCTTTGTTAAGTTCTTTAAATTAATTTACATAATTCTTGCTCTCCTACTGGGAGCAAGTTTTTTGTTATAAAAAGACATTCTCGTACCATAAGAGAATGTCTTTTTTTGAATACATATTTAGAATATCAAATCATACAAAGCATTTTGCGGACTTATCTTACCCGATTTTATATCTGTATCGAGCTTGACATATTTGTCAAAAAGTGTAATGTAATACATCTTGCCGTTTTTGTTTACGTATTGGCGAGATTTCAGTATAGCATAAGGTTTGATTTTGAGGTATTCGGCTAGGACATCATCTGATTCATTAGACAGCGATATATAGAACATCCTCTTGAAGTATGTGCCCATAAATGCAAAGACATTGCCCACCATTTCAGTTTTTATCAAAGCATTTAGTATGTCCATATATTTTGATTTATTTTTCTCGTCTATAGCACTTGTGAGATTATATATAAAATAATTTTCGTTTTTTGTGAGTAGAAGTTTTGCATCACTTTCTGTGATGACGCCATTGTCTTGGGCATAACTCACTAGTTTGGGCAATTCGCTCGCGCAAAATGCGAGATCATACGATGAGACCTCTGTGATGTATCTAATTGCTCTTTTTTCTATATTCATATTGTATTTATTGAGATAATTTAGTAGCCACTTTTCGAATGTCGATATGTCCAATTTTGAGCAATCTATCTCGGTGACATTGCATTGTTTTTTTACTTTTGGCTCAAAAAATACTAAACACGTACCTTGAGATATGCCGTCCACATCATAAAATTTCTTCACAGCATCCAAAAAAGCGCTGTCAATAGTGACGTTATCCAGCACAACCATTCTGGTATCACCGCCAAATGGCAAAGTAGTGATTACTTCTCGCAGAGATGACATATCGCTTTTAGCATAATCTATACGTACATAGTTAAAGTCTTCATACGACTTGACACAGGCAGATTTGAGCATTGTCAGTGCTTTTGCCTTGAGATATTCGTCGTCGCCTTTTATGATATAGCTACTTTTGATTTCGTTTAGTGATTTAGATAATTCGGTAAACTTCATACTACTATAATACCCCCTCTACTACTATATTTACAACTAAAATGCTGACAAAAAATACCAAAGTCGTAAATTTCACATCTTTATCTAGCATACAATACTTACTCAAGAATGCTAGCATACAAAAATATATCAGCAAACTGCAATAATTCACAGAACTAGTGCTTATCACTGCGAATGGCACACTAGATATCAAATATGTCAATAGTATTATTAGTGACATTAAAGGATTAACAACATATAATGTATATGATACAAATGGCAATATCAAAGATACAAAACTAATGAAAAATATCGCAGTAAATGCTATAGTAAACAATGGGATAAGGAAAATATTTGCCACTAATGACAAAATCTGTATGTTATTGTAGTACATTACCATAATGAGTAGTATTGTAATCTGCGTAGACAAACTAACGGCTACGGATGACGCCAATTTTCCAAATTTTAATTTATAAAAGAAACTAGTCAACGGCTGGGCAAACATAGCTATGCCAAAGACACATCCAAAACTCATCAACCAGCCAGCATCGTACACCTCGAGCGGATTAAGTAATAATGTAATAATACCAGCGAATGAAATTGCAGATATTATGTCATATTCGCTGTATACTATAGGCGCTAGGAGCAGGCAAAATGTCATAATAGTCGCTCGCACTATAGATATAGAGAAATTGCACAGATATGCATAAAATATCAATATCGCCATTAGTACTATTAACTGGACAATGTCATTCATTTTGAGTTTCTTGAACAAAAACAATAACGCAGACACTATCAGTCCCACATGCAGACCCGATACTGCCAGCAAGTGAGATACGCCACTGTCTCTAAATGAGTCTTTTACATCAGACGAGAGATTAGTCTTATCTCCAAAAATACTAGAAAATGCCAACCCACTATTTTCATTGTTTAGCCCGGGTTGCAAGTTTTCTTCTATTTTGTTTTTGATTCTTTGCGCAATACTAGGGTTATATTCTAATACCGTTACGTATGATACATTTATTGTAGCGTAATACTTTATGTTTTTGTACATATTGTATGAATTAAGTATTTCTTTGTCGTTATATTCTAGTCCCTGTTTTGCTACAAAAGTATTTAGCAAGATGACATTACCGAGAGTATTGCATTTGAATACCGATGTCGAGTCATTTACCTTCAATTTGAGCATACCACTGACTTTCTTACCATCAAAACTCAGATCCGACAAATACACTACTTGATAGCCGTTCATTTCAGCGTCTGCATTGTGTATAGTACCTATGATATTTACTGGGTCTGCGTATACTGGTGTATCCTCGTACTTTTTGATCCGTAGCTCGGTATATCCATACCCTGCTCCTAATGTAGCTATCAGCACGAACATTAGAATAAAGTGCTTGTAATATATACAACAAAATATCGTGACTGCTATCGCTAGTCCTACAATTATGGTATAGATGACGAAATCCCTATTTATGAAATTATTGTAAAGAATGCCTAGCACAAACATCACGAAAACGAAAAATAATATCCTGCAATTAAAGATTCTTTTCTTTTGCGACATATGTTATGACTAATATTAGCATAAATTTCAAAATTTTCAAAATAAATTTGTTAAAATAACTTGAAAATATATTATCTTTGTGATATAATACTATTATCTGAATAAGCCCCTATAGTCTAGTGGCCTAGGACATCGCCCTCTCACGGCGAAAACAGGAGTTCGATTCTCCTTAGGGGTACCAGTTAAAAGTCTTGGTTTTTAAGACTTTTATTTTTTTATATAAGTTATATAATCTGATGAGCAAAAAAAAGAAGAATCTAAAATAAGACTCTTCTTTATATTTTGGTGGATAGGGGTGGATTCGAACCACCGAAGTCGGTGACGACGGATTTACAGTCCGTTCCCTTTGGCCGCTCGGGAACCTATCCATATGGAGCTAGTGAGAGGAATCGAACCTCCAACC
>CAYWFC010000046.1:0-5089 GCA_964457935.1 uncultured Lachnospiraceae bacterium | reverse complement strand
GCGAAGGCGAACTAGTCAAACTAGACGAGATGAACTTCTCAGACTACGCACACCAGAGTGACAACTTCAGAACAATAGACTTTGGCGACAATGTCTAATAATAAGAATCCACGGGTACACCCCGTGGATTTTTATTAAACAAAAAACACTAGGTGTATTCCTAGTGTTTGCTATTAAAACATTCCTAGTGTTTTATTTTATTAGACTAGTCTGATTACATTTAGTTCTGCTCTGGTGACAGTGGTGGAGGCGTTATTTCGGTTATATATAGATACCACAGTAGGCGAAGTCGCGACATTGAGGCAAATAGTGTGGCTCACAGTCCCGGCGGTCGCGTCATCGTTGATGACAGCGATGAATTTATACTCCGCTCCATTCACGTCGATCGAAAAGTCATATGACGAGCCGGCGGTGCCTGTCACCTCTGTGGTAGCGTTGATGAGATACACCCCGGTATCTGTAATCCTTACCGTATTGTTTACGAACATCAGCCCTGTCTCGTCGGCGGTCAAAACATTGGTGCCGTCGATAGCGACTACGGCATTTTCTGTCACTGTCTGTGTGGTGTCTTTTCTATTAATACTAGCCTCGAGTGTGGCGGTCGTCCCCGCAGTGCCAGTAGCGCCAGTTGCCCCTGTGGCACCTGTAGCACCTGTCGGACCAGTAGCGCCAGTTGGACCAGTCGGACCGGTAGCGCCTGCTATACTCCTATATATTATGCGTTCTGCTTTTGGCTTGCACGTAGTAGCACGTCTACAACAATTATTTTTCATATTATGCTCCTTCTATTTACTTAATGATATGCAAAGAGCAATGCAAATTGTTAAATTTGGTCATATCACAAAAAATATCACATCTATTTGCAAAATAAAATCATTTCTATTTGCAAAAAATCATCCCTATTTACAAGACACTATATTTACACATAACAAAAATCACTATTATTTAGAAAAATCACATTTATGTATGACAAAAATATATATTTGCAAAATCACATATACGCGACAAAAAAAATCCCCAAAAGTGGGGATTTTATGATAACCTTTAGATTATTCTTTTAGGCTTTTTAGACCGCATATGCCAGACACTAAGCCAACTACGAAAGTAATGGCAGCGCCATAGTATGGCAAGTAAACAACAGGGTTACCAAGAGTTTTGGTAATATTAGCCATGCACCAAATGAATGCAAATACGAATACTACGATACCCAATACCAATACCAAAATAGAGCATACTTTTGTAAATGTCTCAACAAGGTTGTTCTTCTTTTTGAGAACGATACGTACTATCTCTAGTGCTATCAATGCCATTGCAGCTGCGAATGCTATGTAGAATAGGATCTTAGTAAAAGTAACTAATCCGCCCAATTTGCTAGACATTTGCTTCGTCCAGTCTGCCAATTTGACACCTTGGGTAAGAGTAGTATTGCCTACATCTTGTGCCACAGTGACAAAAGCTGTGAACATAGGTACGAGCATCAGCGCTGAGAACACCATAGTAACTATCTTTATAGCAAGATTTTTGGTTTTCATATATTCCTCCTTATTTATGATACGTCCATATTAGCACCCTCCCCCCCCCGTCAAGCATTTTGGGGTAGTTTTTCACATTTTCATCGGGGTGGGGTGGCAGAATGTGAAATATTTGCAAAAAAATGTATACTTATCCAAAAATATGTGCTATAATGTCCACATATAAGGAGTAAAATATGAAGAAATTATTGAATATTGCACTAACATTGTGTTTGATGATACCTTGCGCGCTCATATTGTCCGCATGTGGCGCGAAATGCGACCATCAATACTCAGATGTAGTGACACCACCGACTTGCACAGAGGAGGGCTACACCACTCACACGTGCGACATCTGCGGTAATACATATGTAGATAGTTATCGCGACCCTGCGCATAATTATGGCACGTGGATAGATGAGATCCCTGCCACTTGCACTACAGACGGCGTAGTAGGGCACTACCACTGTTCTGGCTGTAATGCAGATTTCGATATAGACCACGACGAGATTACTGACTTGGTCATATCCGCTATAGGCAAGCATAGTTACGGCGAATGGATAGATGAGATCCCTGCTACATGTACCGAGCCGGGCGTATTAGGACACTATCATTGCTCTGGCTGTGGCAACAACATTAACGAATACTACAATGACATTGATGACATAGTCATCCCTGCGCAGGGTCACTATTGTAGCGGATGGTATGACCCTGTAGACGCTACTTGCACTGACGACGGCACAGTAGGATATTATTACTGCTACCAATGTGAGAAATATCTAGACGAAAACGAGCAAGTACTCGACGACCTCAGTGGCGAGCCGGCTACAGGTCACGACTACGGCACTTGGATAGCCGAAGTCCCTGCTACATGTACTACAGACGGCGTAGTAGGACACTACCATTGCTCTGGCTGTGATAAGGATTTTGATGAAAATCACGAAGAGATTTGGTATTATTTAGATTTAATTATCTCTGCTAGGCACACACTGTCTGATTGGGACGAGGGAGAGAATGCTACATGTACTGAGCCGGGGACAGTAGGGCACTACACCTGCACTGTCTGTGGCAAATATTTCGGCTGGGGATGGGGCGCTGATGAGATCACTGACTTAGTCGAACCAGCGTATGGACATGATTTTGCCTCTTGGGTAAATGAAATACCAGCGTCCTGCGAGATAGCGGGGAGAAAAGGATACAAACTATGCTGTACTTGCTGTGCTTATTGTGACGAGAATGGTGATAAGATATTAGACCTTGCCATAGCACCTACTGGGCATAATTACGTAGACGGATATTGCACGAAATGCCTACAGCAAAAGCCAAGTGATGGCTTGGAGTACACTGTATATAGTAATTATTGCGTAGTCAGTGGATGGACTGGCACAGACAAACATGTCATCATCCCTAAGACATACCAAGGCAAGCCTGTAGTGAACATTGATGATAGAGTATTTAGTGGCTACACTGCTCTGGAGTCGATCACTATCCCAGACAGCGTGAAAGTGATAGAAAGCTTGGCGTTCTCTGGGTGTACTAACCTGACTAGTATAAATCTACCAAACTCAGTGGTCAGAATAGAAGATAGGGTATTCTACGGATGCACCAATCTCGAGAGCATCACTATACCGAACTCAGTGGATGATATTTGGTATAGTGCATTCGCGAATTGTACTAGTCTGACTAGTATCACTCTGCCTAGCACTCTAACTTACATCAATCGATATTTATTCAATGGATGTACCGGACTAGAGAGCATCATCATACCAGAAGGCGTGACAGGCATTGACGATTACGCATTCTCAGGATGTACTAGTTTGACTAGTGTGACACTGCCTAGCACTCTAGAGGACATCGAGAAAGAGGCATTTAAGGGCTGTACGAAACTATCTAGCATAGTCATACCAAACTCAGTGACTGCTATAGGCAAGTCCGCATTCGAAAATTGTACTGGCCTAACTAGCATCACTCTATCTAATGCACTCACCACTATCGAGCAAGGGACATTCTATAATTGTGGTATCAGTAGCATTACACTATCTAGCGGTCTGACCAGCATAGGCTATTATGCATTCCAAAAATGTGTTAATCTAGAGAGCATATCTATACCAGGCACAGTGACCACCATAGGTAAAAACGCATTTGACGGCTGTACTAGCCTAACTAGCGCGACTATCGAGAGTGGCTTGACCAGCATAGGAGATATGGCGTTTAATGAATGCTCGAAACTGGCTGGCATAGTCATACCAGACACTGTGACTACTATAGGCAAGTCAGCATTCTACAAATGTTCTAGTCTAGCGAGTGCGATACTACCTAGTGGTTTGACCGCTATCGCTGAGCTGACATTTGCTGGCTGTACTGGATTGACTAGCATAGTCATCCCTGACTCAGTCACTACTATTGACGAGCAGGCATTCTCGAGCTGTACCAGTCTGGCTACTGCATATATCTCGAAGAATGTGACTACCATAGGCAATGGCGCGTTTATAGGTTGCTACGACCTAGCCAATGTCAGCCTGCCACTCACATTGACCAGCATAGGAAACAACGCATTCAATAACTGCGCTAGTTTCACTCATATTATCATCCCTAATAGCGTGACTACTATGGGTAGTGGCGTATTCACTAACTGCACCAGCCTGACTACTGTAGTCATAGGCACTGGCTTGACCAGTATACCTATCAATACATTCTCAGGGTGCAGTAGTCTGAAAAACATCGACATCCCTAACGCCATTACCAGCATTGGCGGTGGGGTATTTGAGGGTTGCTCCAGCCTAGAAGGCATAGTCATACCAGACAGTGTGACTACTATGGGTGATAGTGCATTTGCGGGTTGCACTGGTCTAATCACCGTGATTATTAGCAGTCATTTGACTAGCATACCTGAGTCAGCATTTGAGACATGTACTAGTCTAGAGAGTATAGTCATCCCTAGCGGTGTGACTAGTATAGCACGCAATGCATTCGCTGGATGCACCAATCTCAAGAAAGTAGTCATCCCTACTACTGTCACATACATCGGTTATTGCGCATTCACGTGGAATACTCATGCTAGATATATGTACGCCGGCACTGAAAACGGCTGGAATGCTATCACGAATGAATGCACAAACTTCCCAGATGGTACTATCGCATACTACAGCGCGACAGAGCCAACCGATGACGGACTGTACTGGCATTACGAGACTAGCGGTGCGCCAGTGCTGTGGGAGAAAACAGTTTAATCTATCTAGAGCGACGCTTATCGTTTAAGATATGTATACAGATAAATACGGGTCAGATGTGGCCCGTATTTTTACTCTAAATATATCTTTTTGTGATTGTGAGACAAAAAAAGAGGAGGCGTTATCTCCTCTGTGCCCAATGGGCTGTGAACTCAATACATTTGTTTGAACTCGTATGTATTTTGTATACATATATATTATACACGCGTGTGGGGAGAGAAGTCAAGCAAATATCATAGTTTTTTGACACTGAGTACTCTTCGCCATATGGAATGTCGATATTTGTCATTAAATTTTGAGCCAAAGTGTGGCAAAAATGCAAATTTGATTTGATTTTTTGCAAACCTG
>CAYWFC010000045.1:0-5136 GCA_964457935.1 uncultured Lachnospiraceae bacterium | reverse complement strand
CTCTTGAGCCTTTTGCCTACTGATACCGCGTATCTCGGCTAAGCGCATAGGATTGTACTGCATGATGTCTAGTGTGTCTTGCTTGAATTTCGTCACTATTTTGTGCGCGGTGACTTCGCCTACGCCTCTGATCAATCCGCTAGCGAGATATTTCTCTATGGCGTCGAGATTTTGTGGCTGGGAGACTATCACGTCACTGGCGATAAACTGCTCGCCGTACTTGGCATTCACCATAAAGTCGCCATCCAGCTCGAGATACAGCCCTGCGTGGAGCTCGGGGAATTTGCCCACCACTGTGTGCAAAACTCCGTCGCTATCTAGATCCAATACCGTATAATTATTGTCGCTATTCCTATATACTATGTTCTCTACTGTGCCGAATAATTTCATATACCAGCATTATATACGATAAATAAATAAAAATCAAGCGACAAAATGCCACTTAGCACTTGATAAAATATTTTTTTTGTGATATATTAATGCTAATAAGGGGAAGTAATATGAAGTTTTTATCCAAAAGTCTGAAAGTCATAGAATTTATAGTATGCATAGTCATCACACTGATGGCGCTGTTTAGCCTAGTGGGTTTGGTATTTCCGTCTAGCGTCCTAGAGCACCTGCCTGACATAGTGCTGAGCATTATCACGCTGAGTATGCTACTACTCGTCTTTCCATTCACTAATCTATTGAATTTACTCGGCATCACGCTGTCGCTAAACAAGACGACAAATATAATATTCATAGTGCTGTTTGGGCTGACTTTTATACATTTCTTGTTCTTCGCTATCAGGGCATTCGCGCGCACCAAGAAGGGCTATACCATATTTACCTACATCATGTGCGAGGTGTTTTATGTCGGCACATTATTTACCTATATTAAGCAAGGCGAGTTAAACTTTTACTTTATACTGCACATAGGACTCGTAGTGCTGTTCGTACTATTCATCATCAATGCCATTTTCTCGCGTCAGCATACGGACAGTGTCATCGCGCCTAAAGCCACTGCTAAGCGCAAGTCTTATAGCTCCACACCTACTATGACTGAGATAGAGAAGCAACTATACTCTCCTACGGAGATGCTCGAGAAGTACAAACGCCTACTCGACAACGGCGCTATCACTCCAGAAGAGTATGAAGCGAAGAAAAAAGAATTATTGGGTATGTAATATGTAGAAAATACTTTTTGCTCACAGCAAAGAGTATTTTTTATGCGCGATAGTTTTAGAAAAATGCACCAAAATGGTATACATTTTGCTTTTTTTTTGGTAAGATAATGTCTTATAGGAGAGATTATGAATAATTTGTACGAAACACTAAAAGAGCGCGGTTACATTTACCAAGTGACCGACGAAGACAAAGTCAGAGAGATATTAAACGGCGAGCCTATCACAGCCTATGTGGGCGTGGACCCTACTGCAGACAGTCTGCACATAGGACACTGCTTGCCACTTATTTTGGCGAAATATCTGCAAGATGCTGGGCACAAGGTCATCGTGGTGATGGGCGGAGCGACTGCCATGATAGGTGACCCGTCCGGCAAGAGCGATATGCGCAAAATGGTCACAGCAGACTTTATCGAGAGCAACAAAGACGGCATCAGAGAGTCTATAGGCAAGTTTTTGCGCCTAGACGGGGACAATCCGGCCATAATACTCAACAACCTCGATTGGTTCAAAGGCTACGACTATCTCGACTTTATGCGCGACATAGGAGTGCACTTCAATGTCAATCAAATGCTGGCATGCGACGCGTACAAGAATCGTCTCGAGAACGGCGGTTTGACTTTCTTCGAGATGGGATATATGCTCATGCAAGCATATGACTTCGTGTATCTCAACAAGACTCATGGCTGTACTTTAGAGTTCGGTGGCAGTGACCAGTGGGCTAATATTTTGGCTGGGGCTAATCTGGGCAGAAAATTGGCACTCAAAGACGGCAAAGACCCTGAAGTATTCCAAGCATTCACCAATCCACTGCTCCTCAATGCCGAGGGCAAGAAGATGGGCAAGACCGAGAAGGGCGCTCTGTGGGTAAATGCTGAGAAATGCAGTCCTTATGACTTTTATCAGTATTTTTATAATTGTTTCGACGCCGATGTGGAGAAGTTATTTAAGATATTGACCTACCTGCCACTAGACGAGATACGTGACATCATGAGTGGCGACATCCGCGACGCGAAGCACCGCTTGGCGTACGAGATTACCAAGTTAGTGCATGGCGAAGACGAGGCGCTCAAGGCTAGTACTTCGGCTAAGAATGTATTTAGTGGCAACAATATGGCTGATGCTCCAGAATACAGCATCGCAGACACCAATGTGTCGCTGATAGACGTGCTGGTAGAGTGCGGACTGTGTGGCACGAAGAGTGAGGCGCGACGCCTAATGGACGAGAACGCTATCAGCCTAGACGGCACCAAAATCAAAGACTACTACACCATGCTGTCAGCCGAGCACTTCGACAAAGGATATGTCATTTTGCAAAAAGGTAAGAAAAATTTCAGAAAAATCACCATAAAATAATATCCCACTAAAAGGTAGCATATGATAGAGATCAAAGAAGTAAAGACCAGAAAACAAAAACGCCAATTCGTCGATTTTCCAGTCAAACTCTACAAGGGCGTGTGGAACTACGTCCCTGCCCTGCGCATGGATGAATTGAGCCTGCTCAATCCTAAGAAAAACGTGTCATACGACGTGTGCGATATGGCGTTTTTCTTGGCTTATAAGGACGGCAAAGTGGTGGGCAGGATTAGTGGCATAGTGCAGAAGCAATACAATGAGAAAATGCATTGCCACCACGCTAGATTTTCGCGATTTGACTGCATAGACGACAGCGACGTGGCGCGCGCACTGTTTGAGCGCGTAGAGGACTGGGCTAGGTCAAAAGGTATGGACACAGTGCATGGACCGCTGGGCTTCAATGACCTCGACCGCGAAGGACTGATAGTGGACGGATTTGACTACCCTACTACTTTTGAGGAAAACTATTCGTTCCCGTACTACGCACGCTTGATAGAGGAAAATGGCTACACCAAAGAGAAAGATTGGGTGGAGTACGCCATTTATCCGGATAAGACAATCAACGAGCGCGTGTCTCACATAGCAGACACCGTAATGCAAAAATATGACCTACATATAGCCAAAGCACGCAATATACGCCATTTCATCAAGAAATACGGCGATGACATGTTCGATGTCATAGACGTCGCATACAGAGACCTGCTGGGCGTGGTGCCATTTACCGATAGACTAAAAAAACAAACTATATCTCAGTTCAAATTGTTCCTAAATCTGAATTGGATCATAGCCGTCTGTGACAAAAATGACCGCGTAGTGGCGTTCGGCTTGGGCCTGCCGTCTATCGCTAAGGTCATCACCAAGTCCCGCGGACGTATATTGTCACCACATATCTTCTCACTGCTCCACACCATCCGCCACCCGCGCGTGGTCGATCTCGGACTGGAAGGTGTGCGCCCAGAATACATCAATAAGGGCGTCAACTCTATCATCGTGCGCTTTATCCAAGAACAATTCGCTAAATTCGACCTCGAATACCTCGAGACTAACCTAAATCTCGAAGATAACCTGCCTATCCAGCAACAATGGAAATACTTCGACCACCACCAGACCAAACGTCGCCGTTGCTATATCAAAAAACTACAGTAACTATACACCAAACATCACCACCGCTAGATTTTAACATTCTATTACTTTTTGATAAAACATATTTAATATTGCGCCATAATATTTGAAACCTTTTTGAGTTATAATTATTTTATCGTCTTTAATCTCAATGTATTTTTTTCTTAATAAAAATTCAAGTTGAAATTTGAATTTATTTTCAAATGATGATTGCAATATTTTGTTTGCACAAGAAATATCAAAAAGTCCATAATATCCACTAACCGCGATAAATTTATTTAATAGTTCTTCGTTTGGCAAAATATAGCTATCTCCCAATTTAATTTTGTTTCCCGCAAAACACTCTGTATATTTTTCGTGATTTTTGCCATAATTGTAACTTATACCGTTGTCACCTTTGCTTTGGCTAGCAATCCCAAACCCCTTATAATTTACAAAATATAGCATTCGGTGTTTCAAATAAGATGATAATCCTTCATCATTTATTTTAGAAAAAGTATTTTGTGCAAATCGACCTTTATAACCGTATTTTTTTGCAAGTTTATATAAACATTTGTATTGCTGGAATAAGTCATTTTTATTAAAATTTTCTTTGACCATTAAAATGTTTGTTCTAAATTCATAAAAAGTCAAATGCTCTGGCTTTAATATATTTATAACTTTCATGGTAGATTTTAGATCCGAGATTGTTTGATTCTTCAAACCATACATCAAATCTATGTTTATTATTTCAATACCTGCAGTTTTGCACATTGCAAAAACCTCTAGCATTTTTGAAATAGAACCATTTTCTCGATTATTTTGTTTTAATATTTTTCTATTGAATGTTTGTATTCCGAAAGATATTCTCTTAAAGCCACAATTTACCATGGTATTTATTTTATGATTATTAATCGTGTCAAAAGTACCTTCTATACTGGGCAAAAAATCTTCACTAAAATTTTCGTTTTTAATTATATCTTTGATACCATAGAGTAACATATCAAAGTTTTCATCATCTAACACTGTAGGAGTCCCGCCTCCAATATCTAAACCACAAATGGTCTTATTTTTATGCTCTTGTAAAAATTCCTTTAATTCGTCCAACAAACACTGAACATACAATTTTTCTTCTTCAAAATCTTTTTTAGCAAACTTTATATATTCACAAAATTTACATAATTTCTTGCAAAATGGTATGTGAAAATATAGACAAATCTTATTGTCATTAAAACTTATTTTTTCGTTTTGAAGAAATTTTTGCCAATCTTCTTTTTTTATAGGATAGCTGGTATTAAGTTTATCATTTGTTTTGCTTATGTTAAATGACTTTTCAATAGATTTTAATTTTTTATTGAAATAGATTTCTTCTTCTTTATTTAATTTTTTCATAGTTCAAGATTCCTTATTATTAATATAATATAAAAAAATTACTGTGTCAATAGTTTTTTAATTGACAAATGTGATTTGTCAAATGATTTTCAGCATTTTTTTGAAAATATTTTATTTTTTCTAA
>CAYWFC010000044.1:0-5616 GCA_964457935.1 uncultured Lachnospiraceae bacterium | reverse complement strand
ATCAGCATAGCCAAACTAAATATCAATGTTTTAACAATCTTTTTCATACGTCAACCTTTACATTTATTTTTTGTCAAATAATATAGAATTATGTCAGCTTTTCATAATTCTATAATATTTTATCACAATATATCAAAATCGACAAACGAATAAATAATAAAAAAATAAAAATAAATGAAAAAATAATTAAAAAATAAATAAGAAAATATTATTTATCTATTTTCGCGTATATTTTTTGACGTATTTTTAGATATATATTTCCTTATTTATTTGATAATTTTATGATATTTATATTTTATACCAATAATTTCACACCTTCGGTATCTACCACCTTTAGCACGTCCTTTACCTGCCCGTCCTGCACTCCTACGTACACGTAATATAGTCCGTCCATTTTCTCGCAGACCAGTTCGTATGTCAGGCACTCTGTGCCGTCGTCCATAGGTATGATAGCGGAGTTAGTGGACATTATGTGATAGTCATCTCCTAGCACTGACATGGCTTCTTCTTCGAGTATGCCATGCGATATATCTCTGTCTATGTGATTGAAGGCATAGTTTCGAGCTTCCCAGCCTATCACCGCGCTAGCCGTCAAGTCTACCTTGACTTTGATTAAGTCTGGATACAGTATGACATCATCCTGCACAGGTGCTAGATTGATATAGCTAACATTGTCCTTAGTCTCCACCCACACAGGCTGTATGTCGCCCATATCTAGTCTTTCGGCGAAGTCTCTCGCTATCTCTACCGCTCTGTCGTCGTCTATCTGCGCCAAGCCCTCGCTAGCGTACCCGCTGAATGTCAGCAAGAAGCAGTCGCGCTCAGTGACCTGTGCGAAAAAAGTCTTTTTGTTCACCACGACATCAAAGTCGAATGTATCAAACTCGCCACTCGTCTTTGAACGGTAAGTGATTTTCGCATCGGGAAAAATCTCAGCCAGCAGTGCCATAGCATCGTCCTTGGTAGCCACACGAGTAGACAAGCCTTTCACTTGCTTGACTTCGAGCGCGCTAGAGTATGGCCCGTCGAATATCATAGACGGATACTCTATCTCGTTGTCGGACATATCGCCCAGTGTGGATGAGAATTCATTGATGCCGTCTCTATCAAACAATGCCGAGTCTACGAAATTATATTCCGGACTAGCCACTAGGTCGTTGTGCGCATTTAGCCTGCTCTTTATCTCGCCCAGCACTATGCTAGCTTGGGTCACTTTGTTTATGTCAGCAGTGGTCAAGTTATCCCCTTTGTCGAGTTTATTCACCAGTGACTGACATAGCCCGTCCACTTGGTTAAAAAATTTCGTCAGTGCCACTACATTCTCTTGATTGACAGGCAAGACTGCCAAACCTGCCACTATATAATTGCAGTCTTTTGACATATCTTTTAGCGCTTGGCGTTGCGATGTAGTGGTAGGGATGTTTTGAAATTTCGCACTGTCCACATGCAGATTGTTCATATTGTCTACCATAGAATAATAGGCAGAATTATACACTCCGTCCAGCGTGATAGACGCTTGCTCACTCTTGGTCTTGACCTGCCAAAATGCTATCACTAGTGCGGTCAATACCACTGCCAACGTCACGCTGATGACTATGAGCGCTGGTACGAGTTTTTGATTAGGCGGAGTGGATTGCTTTTGTTGCTGGGCTTTGTCTCGGCGTGCTTTTTCACGCCTAAGTTGCTTGCGATATCGGTCGATATGCGCTTGCCTGACGTTGGCTCGCGTGAGTTCTTTTTTCTGTGCGGTAAAATCTACATAATCTTTCATATTTCGCTCCTTATACGCTGAATGTATGCTTGCCTATGGTGGTCACAGTCTTGGTGTTCCATATCCACTTGCTCGTGGCGGTGGCGGGATTGTAATAATACACACAGCCATATGTAGGGTCCCAGCCGTTTAGGGCGTCTTTCGCCGCTTGATATGCCGAATTATCTGGCTCGAGATTAAACTGCCCGTCTTGCACAGCAGTGAATGCCCATGGCTGGTATATTACCCCGGCTATGGTATTAGGAAATCTACTGTCTTTCACTCTGTTTAGACACACCGCCGCCACAGCCACTTTGCCCACATAAGGCTCTCCGCGTGCCTCACTGTACACCAGTTTCGCTAGTAGGTATAGGTCATTCGAGTTATAGCTCGAACTACTACTCGATGTAGTAGTAGACAGCGATATGCCCATTTTCTCGGCGGTCAATGGCCCTACTATGCCGTCTTGGGTCAAACCGTATTTTTTCTGAAATTTCTTCACCGCTGCCTTGGTCTTTGGTCCATTGATGCCGTCCACTGAGCCGGTGTAATATCCCCATTGCTTGAGTTTTTTCTGCACTTTTGTGATGAGCGCGCTGTCAGAATATGCACTCGTCGCTGTCTGCACCACTTGCGTCGGTTCTGAATGCAAAATGGCACACGTGCTGACTACACCTGTAGTGATGAGTAGACACGATATGATGATAATCAATATTTTTTTCATAATTTCTCCATTTACAAAAAATATTTTGCTTTATTTCAAACAAAATATTCATTGATTGGATTAATTGCATTATTTTTTGATTTTTTTGATATTTTTTTTATTAATCAAAGAAATTTTTGATTATTTCATACAATTTTGACTTGTATGTGAAGTTTTTTTCCGAAGTCTCATTCACGAAGCACAGTGGCGGATACACCACGCACCACCAGTTGTCACCACTGCCAGTGCCGAGATTGAGTATTAGCGCATCATAATACCCTTCGTCAAGTGTGAAGTCCAGATATGACCTGACTGGGAAAAATTCATTCCTGATGACAGCGTGACTGCCGTAATCAAATCCATTGGCGCGCAGGACCACGTCGCACACACTCTCTATGTCGCGGGCATTGGCGTTCACTATGTCCACTGCTTGCTCTTTCGACGTGGCGTTCGCCAGATACGGCGTCAGATAATCCACTACTGCCTGCTTGACTTTGTATTTCACGTCTTGGTCGCACTGGTCGTTGCTATTGGCGCGGATATGTATGCGCAGGTATTGATTGTTTGACGCAGTGTCTGCCTTTTGTGGCACTGCGAATAGCAGTATCCCGCCACCTAATATAATGAAAAGCACTATACCTACATATCTCATATCATCACCTCGATACATGTATTGACACAAAATACGTCCCCTATACCAAAAAAGATATCTTGACGAGATTTTCGCCAAAATATCTGAAAAAATATGCGTTTTATCTATATATTACGACCTTGTCGCCTGCTTTTAGTGGCTCGGTCAGGTCTTTGTTAGTCTTGAGCAATTCTGTAGGCGAAGTCTTGATGCGCTTGCACAGCGACCACATGTCTTCGTTCGGTTTGATTACATATATCTGGAATGCTATGTCGCCGTAATCATATGCCTTGCCGAATTTGATGTTTTCTAAGATTTCTCTGTTTTCTTTGACGTAGATATGCCCGCACACTGCTATCTCGTAGTCTAAGTCTATGATGCTTCCGCGTTTTATCTTCGCCCTAGCGCTGAGTGGCACGATAGCGAAATGTCCATACTCCACTGCACTATCCGAGTCCACCGCTTGCTTGATGATGAATGGTATCTCTGTGTATATGCTAGCGATGTCGCTTGCTTCGTCTTTGTATAGCACTGTAGCGCCCAGCAAGCCTTCTATTATTAGTTCGCCGTCACTGATGTGGTACTGCGTGATAGACGCAGATGTGCCCATTATGCCCAGCACTTCGTCTATATTCGTCTCGTCCGAAGTAATCTCCACCTCACCGTTGACGTCTGTCTTGATGCAAGTAATAGGCAGTTTGTGATACAATGTCCTGTTGGCACTAGATGTGATGATTTCGTTGTCTACGCTATAAATGTCGTCGCACACTTCGATATTCACTTCTTTGTACACGAAGCCCGTCACTTGCGCGCATACTGTCATCTTGATTTTCGCGCCGTCAGTGCCTATCTCTGTGGTGGTAGTACTGCGGTTAGGGTCGAGCAGACTCTCTATGTCTATCGCGCAAGTCTTGTCGCACAAGCCTATCTCTATCTCCGTCTTGAATGGCACAGTCTCGGACTTGAATTTTACCTGCACTTCCTCGCTGTCCACCTCGTAAAACATATTGGTCACCACATTGCCAGATATGAGCGCGTATCCGTCCATTGCCACCACATCTGACACGCTGAGTTTGTTCTCGCAGAGCAGTATTTTCGCCACTTGGTCTTGGATGTTTACGTCTAGGTCAATGCTGGTCGTAGTGTCTACCATTTGCACATTGGTCATGGCGCCTATGGTAGTTTTCTTGGTGATGACACCCTCGATGTCGTCTTGGATAGTGCATAGCCCTAGATTCATATTGCAGTATGCATTGCCTGTGAATTCGCATGTGATCTTGAGATATTTCTCGTCATAGTCCACTATGTTACTGCTCTGGATATTGTTTACCACCACTCTGCAGTCGCTCGTAATGGCAGTGTCTGTGATGCTCTCGCTAAACGTACTCTTGTCACTCAGAGTATTGAATACCCCGTCCACATCGACGTATAGCACTTTGACCCCCACGCACCCAGTGATGTCCGCCTTGCCAGATGTGGCAGTGGTCTTGATGTCATATAGATAAGAATGCACATTCAGCACTTTTTTGACCTTGGCGTTGTTGTCTATAGGTAGATTAAAGTTAGTCCTAAAATTCCATTTCGGCAATTCGACCACATTGCATAGCGAAAATTTTTCGTTTTTGTTTTCTTCCATAAAACCTCCCGTCGTTTCTATAATGTATTTTCGTTCAAACTAAAATATGTACATTATCCCTAACTTAGTACAAAATTCTTCAAAAACACTAAAAATGCGTTACGTAATACCCCGCCCCCGAATAACTTTCGACATTTTAGGATGCGTTTAGCCAGCAAAAATCTTTTTTTTGCATTTATTCCCATATTTCGCTTAGAGTCTTTTGTCGTTAAAGTGATATATTTGTTTCGCGTTCGCAAAAAATGGAGGAAAAAAAATGAAACAAAACATAACAGTAGTCATAGCAGACGAAAACCAAAAGAATATAGAGGATATGAGAGCATGTTTCGACGACGATAGATATACAGTAGTAGGCACAGCACTCGACGGCGAGAGCCTGATCAATGTGTGCGACCAGACCAAGCCCGACCTAGTGCTCATGGATGTGGTATTGCCGAAGTGCGACGGCTTCAAAGTAATGGAGTACTTCCGAGACATCGGCTTCCAGCCGAATATAGTAGTGCACTCCGCTTTGTCACTGGACGGATTTATCAATCGCGCCATCACTCTCGGCGCCAAATACTACGTCATCAAGCCTTTCGATATGGCAGTGCTAAAAGATAGAGTCAATGAGATTTTCTCAGATAGCCAAGATAAAATCTATTCCAAGGACACCCTGTCCCCTGCTAAGAGAAATAACCAACTCGAAGAAAAAATCACCAATATCTTCATCACAGTGGGCATCCCAGCACACATCAAAGGCTACCAATTCCTGCGCGAGGCTATCAAACTCGCCATCGAGAACCCAGAAATCATCAATTCTATCACCAAACGCCTCTACCCTAGCATAGCCGAGAAATTCGACACATCCGCATCCAAAGTAGAGCGCGCCATCCGCCACGCCATCGAAGTAGCGT
>CAYWFC010000043.1:0-5903 GCA_964457935.1 uncultured Lachnospiraceae bacterium | reverse complement strand
GTACGTGACAGCGAATAAATATGAACTATATATCAGAAATAACGACGCCAACCTATCTAATATATCTTATGCAGGCGGTATAGCCGGCGTGGTAGATTATTTCGGTGGCGATAGCAAAGATAGCAAAGACGCTCTGCGCAATCTTAACCTAGGAGACACTATCACTGTGCTGGGCGAGACTGTGGGCGCGTACTTCGGGCTAGTGGGCACAGACACTACTGTGGATGGCTTGCACTATGTCCTAAATGCTGGCACAGCATTCAAGGGCGAGATAGTGGTCGGCGGTCTGGTGGGCGAGAATAGAGGCACGATAAGCAACGCATCTATTTGCTACGCTGATACTGTCCAAAAGGCCGTAGACGCTCTGGCAGAAGGAGAAAATCCTAACACTGTGGCAGACATCAACACTACGGCATTTAGCTATGGCACATACATCACTGGCGGTATAGTGGGACTGAATATGGGTACGATAGAAAAAGTGAAATCTACTGTCGCAGTCATCAATACTCACTCCAAAGGCATCGCCGGCGGTCTGGTAGGACGCAATGTGGATAGCGGAAAGATAAGCGGCTCTGAAAATGACGGCAATATCACTACTAGCACAGTCAGCGGATATTTCGTAGGCGGTGCTGTGGGTGAACTCATCTCACGCGACCAATTCACTCAGTCCAATATCACTTCGGCTAGCGTGGCAGTAGTACCTAAGAGTGAAAAACTAATGATGATGTTCAAATACATAGACGCCGACAATAATTGGTGCACTGACTATGTACGTAAATTCGTCCGCGGTAGAGACGACAAGGGTGAATTGCAGTACGGCGCTGTATTCGGCGGTCTAGTAGGATATGCACGTGGGTATAGTGATTTCACTAATCTCAAGAGTTTATTTACAGACTGTGAATACAATAATATCTACAAGCACAATTTCACATTTGAAGACACCGCCCCTTACAGGGAATACTTCGGACTCACTCCTATAGGCGCTATGGGCAGTACAGAAAACTGGAGTAGCTCTAGCGGTCTGCTGTGGAGATATGATTATACATACGAAAGTGGTAGTGAAGTAAAATCATATATCACATACAAGCACATGACTACTATCACAGTACAGAACGAGAATTTCTTGGTATATTACAAAATTTATGACAATGATCCTACTAATCTGGTAAGTAAAGTGGCGCCTGAAGGTAAACCTGCAGAATGGGTAGCTAAAGTACCAATGCTGGCGTATGTGACTATCACTGTCACTACTGACGAACCGTTTAGTTATGGTGATATAACTATTCAACCGGATAAAAACGGAAGATACTCTTATACTCTCAACCTATTCGCTAATGGGCAGAATATATCTATAAAAGATGGTGAATTAATAATCGAATAGACCCATTAATCACCATTGGGGTAATGAGAAATGTTCTTTAGGTGAAACATACTCTTTATGAGTAGTGGTACATAAAAAATGCTTTGCGTAATGCAAAGCATTTTTTTGTAAGGGACAAAATGAGCATACAGGTTATTAGTTTTGTAAGGGACAAAATGTACGTTGAGATTATTATATAATATAATATATTAATCTAGATATATATACATATATTATACTGTGGTGTCTGCACTGTTATTATACTGTAGTGTCTGTGCTATTGTCGGCATTGCGCTGAGCCCACAGGTCATCCAGCCAATCATCGACATTATTTATCACATATTTCTCTACTAAATCATCAGTCACGTCATATACATATTTTGAGACATAAGTATGCTGATGTATGGTCGGGCCGACAAATTTATTGACTGTAGGGATGAGGGTCAATACCACCAATATCACTGCGAATGTGCCTACTACGATAGCGCTCTTGACTGCGCCGAACACGAAGCCGAGTACTTTGTCTATCAGACCGAACGATGTGCCTTTGGTGGCGTTGTCTACTATCTTGCCCAGCACTGCCAGTATGACCTTGAACACTATGAAAGCCAAGATACCGCAGATAATGATGAACAGTAGCGAGCCTAGTGCAGTGCCCAGTACTTCGCCTACTGTGGCGTCGGCAGAGAAAGTGGTGCCGTTGAGGATTTTCTTAATAATAGTCTTCAGCGGGCCGAATGTGCCGTCAGGGATGTCGCCTACTAGGCTACTGCCTTCTGTACCTGCCACTCTGACCGTCTCGTAAAAGTCGCCATGGAATGCGCCAGTGATCTTGCCAGCGAAGAATCCGCTGAAATTGTACAGTTTGTTTAGCCAGCCAGCGATGTATTTGGCAGAGAATATCGCTCCTATCAGGATGCCGACATTGCCGATAGCCCCCACCATGGAGTGTATGAAGCCCTTTTTCAGACCGCGGATACAATACACCAAGACTACCAATACCAGCGCCACATCGAATACTATGCCGACTATTTGCATGGTGGATAGTAAATTATTCATATATGCTCCTTTTGGTATGTGGACTACATTTTATCATAATTATTGCGAATTGTAAATAGTTTTTTGGGGATTTGTCTAATATATATTATGCCCAGACGAGAGATTGGTGCACAAAAATAAAAATATTGAAATAATCAGTCAAAATATTTGTTTAATTATATTTTTTATGTTAAAATCATCATTTGAATAGGAGTCGATAATGCAAAAAAACAAAAAATCAATGTGGCTGTACATTGCTATATTCGTATTACTGCTCGTAGCGGTATACGCTATCACCAATCAGCCCGATAAGAAGAAGAAAATATCATATACAGAGTTTTATGACAAAATGTACGCTGGCGAGATAGCCGAGATAGACGTCTACGGCGACACTATCCGCATACGCGCGGTAGACGGTGTGGATGAGGACAAATTCCCTAGTAAACTCGACTATTACTGCACATTTATGTCAGTAGATGGGCTGATGGCGGATGTCAAAGAGTATAATGAGTACGCCAAGGCGAACAATCTAGACCCTGCCAACGCAGTTTTAGTCACAGTAGAGGCAAACTACCAGTACGAGGGCGAGTCCGTCATATCTACCATAATGCCATATCTGTCCATAGGACTGATGATAGTATTCGCTGTCATTATATTCAAGTCATTTATGGGCTCGAAGAGCAGTGGACCGTCATTCGGCAGGAGCAAGGCTAGGCTAGTAATGTCGTCAAAAGTGAAATTTTCTGACGTGGCTGGTGCCGAAGAAGAGAAAGAGGAACTAAAAGAACTAGTGGAGTTTTTGAAAAATCCACAACGCTTCATTTCCCTAGGCGCTAGGATACCTAAAGGCGTACTGCTGGTGGGTCAGCCTGGTACTGGTAAGACGCTATTTGCCAAGGCTGTGGCGGGCGAGAGCAATGTGCCATTCTTCAGCATCACAGGCTCAGACTTCGTGGAGATGTACGTGGGTGTAGGTGCTTCACGTGTGAGAGATTTGTTTGACCAAGCCAAACGCCAAGCGCCATGTATCATCTTCATAGACGAGATAGACGCCGTGGGCAGACAGCGTGGTGCAGGACTAGGTGGTGGTAACGACGAGCGCGAGCAGACGCTAAATCAATTATTGGTCGAGATGGACGGATTCGAGTCAAATGAGGGCATAATAGTGCTGGCAGCGACCAACAGAGCGGATGTACTAGACCCAGCGTTGATGAGACCGGGACGTTTCGACAGGCGCATATACGTGCACATGCCAGACGTCAAGGGTAGAGAAGAGATTATCAAAGTCTATGCCAAGAACAAGCCTATCGACCAAGAGATAGACTTCAAGCGTCTGGCTAGGCTGACTAGCGGTATGTCTGGTGCGGACATAGAGAATTTCTTGAACGAAGCAGCAATACTGGCAGCGCGCGACCACAGAGCGACTATCACTATGAAGGACATCACAGAGGGCATCAACAAGGCTCTCATGGGTCCGCAGAAGAAGAGTCGCGTGATATCTGCAGAAGACAAGCGTATCACTGCATTGCACGAAGGCGGTCATGCCATAGTGGCGAAGATGTTACCTATGTGCGATAAGGTACAAGAGATATCTATAGTACCACGTGGTGACGCTGGCGGATATACTTTGACACTAGACGAGAAAGATGCTACTCACATCACGAAAGAGAAACTACTGCAGATGATCACTATGATGCTAGGCGGACGTGCAGCCGAGAGTGTGATACTCGAGGATGTCACTACTGGCGCGTCGAATGATATGCAACGTGCTACCCAACTGGCACGCAGAATGGTGACTGAGTGGGGTATGAGCGACAATCTAGGCTTGATGAGCTTGAATGACGACGGCGAAGTATTCATCGGGCGTGATTATCAGAAGCAGACCAATTACAGCGAGAATATCGCTAGTCTAGTGGATGCTGAGACCAAGAAAATCATCGACACCTGCTTCGACAGGGCGAAAACTATCGTCACTGAGCACAAAGATGTCTTGCTCGGGCTGATAGACTTGCTACTGAGCAAAGAGACCATATACAGCGAAGAGTTTGACATGCTATGCGAAGGCAAGACTGTGGAAGAGGTCGTAGCCGAGATAGACAAGAAAGAAAAACGCGACAAGAAGCGTCATGACAAGCAACGTGCCGAAGCGCGTGAGTCGAATTTTAACAAAGACATAGAGATGCGTCTACAGACGGCAGAGGCTTTGCACAGGGCTGGCGTAATCAATGACAAAGATTACAAGAATGTAGTGGATACTCTCGAGCCATTGCTGAGAGGAGAAGACCCTACTATCATCAAAGAGCCAAAGCCAAAAACCGCCCGCAAGTCAAAGAAAGCGGACGAGAACAAAGACAAGGGGGACAAATAACCTATGAAGAAAAATATCGGAGCAATCATTAGCCTGTCTGTGATAGGCGCACTTATCATCGCTACTATCATTATGGCGCTCGTGCCACACAATTTCATGATGAATGTCGCTAGGCCAGATGCCATAGTAGTGTACAATAATGGCAATGCTACTACTTATTATTATAGCAATGCCAGCGAGAAGGCTGAGTTTGATGAGATTTACTCTCGTCTGGTCAAAGGCTACAAGACTAGCGCTATCAATGCGCTATTCAAGGGTAAATTGGGCAAGAAATCCACTATAGTGGACAAAAACTCATCTGTCAGCCTGACTAGTGGCGTGAAGATAGTGTTTGACTACAATACTACCCAGATACTCAAAGACGGCAAGTCAAACTACAAGGGCAATATAGAGTACACCCAGCTGGTATTCGAGATATCTGATACTGATGACCTAGTGAACCAAAAGGCTTATGTCATCAATACCACTTCGTCGGGTACTACTTACCTGTCGTACAGGCAGTATTACGAGACACCAGCTAACTTCGCTGAACTATATGACTACATCACAGCCTAATCATTCTGCTATGATTGTATTATAGCCTAATCATTCCGCTAAGTTGATTGCATTATAGTCCAATGTGCTGTGTAATTGCATTATAGTCTAATCATTCCACTGAGTTGATTGCATTACAGTCTAATCTAGAAAAGTCGTGCGCGTCAAAAGCACGACTTTTTGCTGGAAAGTGACTTTTCTGGACCAAACTCACCAAAATGTGACTTTTCTGGTATAATCGGCCGAAAAATTTGTCTCTAGCCCAAAATGTGCACAATCCCTGTATTTATGGGCTTTTTGGTGCGGATTTTGGCTGAAAAACGAGGAAAATAAAAAAAATTTAAAAAAAATTAAAAAAATTTTGAAAAAGTAGTTGACAAACTCTTTTTTATGTAGTATATTAACGGAGCAATGTGTGTGAAGCACGTTGCGAACGAACCATTAAAACTTAATAAGTTAAGGAATAAGGTAAAGAAAGTATAAGAAATTAAATGTTCTTTTCAATTCTATTTTGAGACAACGATATTAAACAAGTCAAGCAATATGCTTGAGTTAAGATTAAACATTAGAGTTTGATCCTGGCTCAGGACAAACGCTGGCGGC
>CAYWFC010000042.1:0-6900 GCA_964457935.1 uncultured Lachnospiraceae bacterium | reverse complement strand
CAGAGGCTATAGCCAATCTGGTGCAAGGTGTGCATGACGGCATGAAGGCGCAAGTATTGAAGGGGGTCACTGGCAGTGGCAAGACATTCACCATGGCTAATGTCATCCAGCAACTCAATAGACCCACTCTAGTGCTGGCGCACAACAAGACTTTGGCTGCTCAGTTATGCAATGAATTTCGTGAATTCTTCCCGAACAACAGGGTAGAATTTTTTGTCAGTTATTACGACTATTACCAGCCCGAGGCGTACATAGTGTCTACTGATACTTACATCGAGAAGGACATGAGCATAAACGACGAGATAGACAAACTGCGTCACAGTGCTACATCCAGTCTACTCGAGCGTCGCGATGTCATAGTGGTGGCGTCGGTGTCGTGCATTTATGGCTTGGGTGCGCCTAAAGAATACTATGACTTGCACATTTCGCTCAGGGTGGGAGATGTGGTGGACAGAGATGACATTATCAGGCGTCTCATAAACATACAATACACCCGCAACGATGTGGATTTTCAGCGCAGTACTTTTAGAGTACGGGGCGAAGTATTGGATATTTTTCCAGCAGATGCGAGCGAGCGTGCCATTAGGGTGTATTTTTTCGGCGACGAGATAGAGCGCATATCTGAGATAGATGTAGTGACAGGTCGCATCACGAATGACCTAGTGCATGCGTCTATTTTCCCAGCGTCGCATTACGCGGTGGGTAGTGACAAACTGCACAAGGCTATAGCAGAGATCAAGCGTGACTGCGAGATACGAGAGAAAGAGTTTCTCGACCAAGGCAAATACATCGAGGCACAGCGCATACGTGAGCGAGTGAATTATGACGTAGAGATGATGAGTGAGATGGGGTATTGCTCTGGGATAGAGAATTACAGCAGGTATTTCGACGGGCGCAGTCCCGGTCAAGCGCCGTACACTTTGCTGGATTATTTTCCAGATGATTTCGTGCTATTCGTGGATGAGAGCCACATCACGTTACCGCAAGTGCGCGGTATGTACAATGGCGACCGCGCGAGAAAGACTAGCCTAGTGGATTACGGCTTTAGGCTACAGTCAGCGTATGACAATCGTCCGCTGAATTTTGACGAATTTAATGCGAGGATAGGGCAGGTGATATACGTATCTGCCACGCCGAACGAGTACGAACTATCTGAGGCGGGGCAAGTGGTGGAGCAGGTCATCCGTCCGACATATTTGCTCGACCCTGAGATAGTAGTCAAGTCTGCCGAAGGGCAAGTAGATGACTTGCAAGGGGAGATAGTGACTACTGTCGAGGCTGGTGGCAAGGTACTTATCACCACTTTGACTAAGAAAATGGCGGAAGACCTGACGACATATTATAGCGAGAATGGCTTGCGTGTGAAGTATCTACACAGCGAGATAGACACATTGGAGCGTGTGAAGATAATAAATGCGCTCCGAAACGATGAGTACGATGTGCTAGTGGGCATCAATCTACTCAGAGAAGGGTTAGATTTGCCAGAAGTAATGCTGGTGGCTATACTGGATGCGGACAAAGAAGGATTTTTGCGTAGCGAGACATCACTAATACAGACTATAGGACGAGCAGCGCGAAACGAGCACGCCAGAGTGATAATGTACGCCGACAGAATGACTGGTAGTATGAAACGCGCCATAGATGAGACCAATCGTAGGCGTGCTTTGCAGGCAAAATACAACGAAATACATCACACCAAGCCTGCCGGTATCAAAAAATCTGTGGTGGATAGTCTGAAAATCACTGTGGAGAACAAACTGACATTCTCGTCCAAAAAAGAAATATTGGACAACATAGAGAAACTAAAAGGCTTGATGAATGTGGCAGTGGGGCAGTTAGACTTCGAGCGCGCAATCGAACTGAGAGAAGAGATATCCAAACTCAAGGCAGAACTAAAAAAATAACCCAGAAAATCTAATTTTGGTATTGACAATGCCGTCAATCGGTGGTACAATGCGAGTATACAAAGGAGATAATTATGTTTGAGAGAAGTATAGTCAATCGCCAGACGAGCAAAATGAGTGAGTGCATGATATTGGCACGCAAGAAGAAAGAAGAATTGATGCGCATCATTGATTGGAACATCACCATTCTCTCCACACCTGAGGACGACAGATATATGAATGTGATGCTTGAGCAAAAAGCTACCATGGATAGAGTGTATGGCTTGCGTAGCGACATCAGTGACATCACTGCTAGGATGCAAAAATGTCTAGATGTATTGGAGAAATACGACTACGAGACATACGAGCTGAGAGGCTTGCGTTTCATGGAGATGTACCAAGACATCATCAGAGACGTAGACACTGAGATTGACGCTCTGGAAGAGGCTTTTGGCATCTGCAATACGCTCGAAAGTGCGACATTATAGTATCAAAAATGCAACTAAAGTAGTGCTTTGGTTGTATTTTTTTTGTCTAGTATTGACTTTTGTCGCATTTTAGGCTAAAATCATAGGCGTAGGAAACAATATATATATGTTAGAAAATATAGTAATCAAAGGCGCCAAGCAAAACAATCTAAAGAACTTAGACCTAGTCATACCGAGAAACAAACTGGTAGTTTTTTCGGGTGTGAGTGGCTGTGGCAAGAGCACGCTGGCATTCGACACCATATTCGCAGAAGGTCAGCGCAGATATATAGAGAGCCTATCATCGTATGCTAGGCAGTTTTTGGGACAAATGGACAAGCCCGATGTGGAGAGCATAGAAGGACTAAGTCCTAGCATCAGCATAGACCAAAAATCCACAAACAACAATCCACGCAGTACTGTGGGCACTATCACTGAGATATATGACTACTTGAGATTATTGTATGCACGTATAGGTGTACCGCACTGTCCGCAGTGCCACCAGGTCATCAAAGCGCAGACTGTAGACCAGATAGTGGACCAAATACTTACTTTTGGCAATGGCGAGAAGCTATGGCTACTAGCCCCTGTCATCAAAGACAAAAAAGGGAGTTATGACAAGTTATTTGATGATTTCAAAAAAGACGGCTACGTCAGAGTGGAAGTAGACGGCGAGATGCACTTGCTCGAGGACGAGATCACGCTAGACAAGAACAAAAAACACAATATTTTCTTAGTAGTAGACAGGCTGGTGCTAAAAGACGGCATAGAGAAGCGTCTGACTGACAGCATAGAGAAGAGTTGCGCTCTGGCAGGCGGGCTGGTCATCGCTAGGACGGAGAAATTCGAGAAGTTATTTAGCGTAAACTATGCGTGTCCTGACTGTGGCATATCTCTACCTGAGATGACACCTAATTTATTTAGCTTTAACAATCATCTCGGCGCTTGCACGCAGTGTAGCGGGCTGGGATATGTGCTACAGATACCAGAAAGCGCTGTCATTAGGAACGAAAATCTGACACTGAACGAAGGCGCTCTGCGTGCTAGTGGGTGGAACAATGATTTTACTGGCATTGGGCACAAAGTATTGCAGAAATTGGCGCAAATATATGATTTTAGCCTAAATGTGCCGTACAAAAATCTATCTGCTGATGTGAGACATCTACTGATGCATGGCGACGGCAAATACAATGCCCAAAGACCGCTCAGTCTGCATAATTATGTGTATGACTACAATGCTGGATTTGAAGGTATCATACCTAACCTAATGCGCAAGTTTAACGAGAGCAGTAGCGACTATGTCAAAGAAGAGATATACAAACTAATGGTGGAATCCACTTGCGAGAAATGCAAGGGCAAAAGGCTAAATGATATCGCCACGTCTATCACTGTGGGAGACAAAAATATTTGCGAATTGACAGATATGTCTGTGGAGAAATTATTGGAGTTTTTACAAGACTTGACGCTCAACAAGACTGACAGCATTATAGCCGAGAGCATTATGAAGGAGATAACGGCTAGGCTGAGTTTTCTACGAGATGTGGGGCTGAAATATCTCAGTCTGTCGCGCAGTGCAGGTACATTGTCTGGCGGTGAATCGCAGAGAATACGACTAGCGACGCAGATAGGTAGCGGACTGACTGGGGTGGTGTATATCTTGGATGAGCCGAGCATAGGTCTGCACCAGAGAGACAACGAGAAACTCATAGGGACTCTGAAACATTTGCGAGATTTGGGCAATACGCTCATAGTGGTGGAGCATGACGAGGACACTATACGCAGTGCTGACCACATAGTAGATATAGGACCTTATGCCGGGGTGCATGGCGGGCAGATAGTGGCGCAAGGCACTGTGCAGGACTTGATAGACAGTCGCGAGAGCATCACTGGCAAGTATCTGTCTGGCGAATTGAAGATAGAATACCCTCTGGCGCGTCGCTCTACGCAAAAAGGATTTATTAGTGTACTAGATGCGCACAAGCACAATCTAAAACATATAGATGTCAATATACCGAAAGGGGTGTTTACTTGCATCACTGGTGTGAGCGGTAGTGGCAAGAGTACGCTCATCAATGATGTGCTTTATCTACAGATACGGAACGCGCTCGACCGAGACCCGCTCACTGTACCGCAGGGTATCACTGGTATAGACGACATAGACAAGTGCATATGTATAGACCAGACCCCTATAGGGCGTACACCTAGGAGCAATCCTGCTACTTATACTGGCGTGTTTACCAAGATAAGAGAACTCTTTGCTAGCACTCCTGATGCCAAAGAGAGAGGGTACGAACTGGGTAAGTTTAGTTTTAATGTCAAAGGTGGCAGATGTGAGGCGTGCGAAGGCGATGGCGTGAAGAAACTGAAGATGTTTTTCTTGCCTGATGTGTATGTGCCATGCGAGGTGTGTGACGGCAAGCGTTATAGCAGGGAAGTACTGCAAGTAAAGTACAAGGGCAAGAACATTTATGACGTGCTAGAGATGACAGTGGATGAGGCAGTGGAGTTTTTTGAGAATTTGCCTAGCATAAAAAATAAACTCCAGACACTCAGTGATGTCGGGCTAGGATATGTGAAATTAGGTCAGTCTGCGACCACTCTCAGCGGTGGAGAGGCGCAGAGGCTGAAACTGTCGGCAGAACTGCAAAAACGCGACACAGGTAGTACTGTGTATATACTGGATGAGCCTACTACTGGCTTGCACACTTATGACGTGCAGAAATTAATAAATATTTTGCAAAGATTAACAAATGGTGGAAATACTGTAATAGTGATAGAGCATAATCTCGACGTGATAAAATGCGCCGATTATGTGATAGATTTGGGACCAGAAGGTGGTGACGAAGGCGGTCAAATAGTGGCTACCGGCACGCCTGAAGAAGTGGCAAAAAATCCGAATAGTTATACAGGAAAATATTTGGCAAAATTACTGTAAAGGATGAATTATGAAAGAGATATTGCAATATTTCAGAACACTAGAGATGAGACCTACTGATGATGTCGCTGTCATCAAAGCACAGCGAAATGCTTTGGTGAAAAAATATCACCCTGATGTGCACAGCGCTAATAAAGAATATTATTCGCAAAAAATATCTGACATCACCAATGCATATCAGATAGTATTGCGCTTCGTGGCAGATAAGGGCAACAGTGAGTTCTTTGATAGATATAGAAATAACACTAAAAATAATCAAATAAATAATCAAAATAATAATCAAAAAAATATTAAAAAAAATAAAATTAAAAATAATAATACAAAAAATAATAAAATTAAAAATAATCAAATAAATAAAGATAAAATCACAGAAAATAAGATAAATAAAGCAAAAGAAAATAAAATAAATAATGATAAAATAAAAGAAAATAATAAAAATAATATTTCTGATGAAAAAACAGTAAATAATATAAATATTGATGAAAAACTAGACGATATGCTCGATGCAGACGACACACTTGAAAATATCACCGCCGATGAGATGACTGTATCTGATGATATAGAAAAGACTATACTCAAATCTATAATATGTATACTAGGTGTCATCATCGCAGTGCTGATACTCGTGCTAGTGCTATAGCAATCAATTTTTTATCATACTCACAAATACATGTTGTAGTGGGCTATAGGGACAATCAATTTTTCGTCATACTCACTACGGCTCGTCTATCGATCCTTATGCAGTGGGCTATAGAAATCAATTTTTCGTCATACTCACATCGATATATATGTAGAGAGATATGGTGACAATTAATTTCGTTATAATTACTACGGCTCGTCTATTAGTCTTTATGTAGGGGGATATAGAAGCAATCAATTTTTCGTCATACTCACCTTGAGTTTGTGCAAGATTTTTTTCTCCAGACGTGAGATGTAACTCTGAGAGATATTTAGTCTGGTAGCCACTTGCTTTTGGGTGAGTTCTTTTTTGCCATCCAGTCCGAAGCGCATATTCATAATGACTTTTTCTCTATCGGACAATTTCTCTAGTGAGCGGAGCAAAAACTCTTTTTCGCTATTGAGTTCGACCTGCTCATAAGTGCCCATATTGGGGCTGGCGAGCACATCGACCAGCAAGAGTTCGTTGCCGTCGCCGTCTGTGCTGAGTGGCTCGTCTATGCTGACTTCGTTCTTTATCTTGCTGACTTTGCGTAGGTGCATAAGTATCTCGTTTTCTATACAGCGCGAAGCATATGTGGCGAGTTTGATATTTTTCTCTATTTTATACGAATTGACTGCTTTTATCAGGCCGATGACGCCGACTGACACTAGGTCTTCGAGTTCTACGCCGGAGGTCTCGAATTTCTTGGCTATGTACATGACGAGGCGGAGATTGTGCTCGATGAGTTTGGCTTTGGCGAATTCGTGTTGATTGGTGTGGAGCAGGAGGAGTATCTCTTTTTCGTCATCATCTTTTAGCGGGTCGGGCAGGGCTTCGCTGGAGAATATGTAATTCACGAGTTCGTCCACGTCGCATAGGCTCAGGGTAAATACTTTGTCTAATAGGTTTTTGATTTTTGTCAATATTTTCATATCTTGCTCCTTACATCATTTC
>CAYWFC010000041.1:0-7062 GCA_964457935.1 uncultured Lachnospiraceae bacterium | reverse complement strand
GAGCATTTGTATTCTTTGGTGGATGAAAATACTACTTTGGTATCAGTCATTCATGTCAATAATGAGACAGGCGCGGTCAACGACATTGATAGCATATCTAGAGAAATAAAGCGCATAAATCCGAAGACATTGTTTCACTCTGATGGCGTGCAAGCTTTTGGCAAAGTCAAGATTGACTTGGGACATTCGCCTATAGATTTTTATACCATTAGCGCGCATAAAGTTAATGGTTTAAGAGGTGTGGCAGGTCTATATGTAGGGTGCATCAATAAATACATACCATATATGATGGGTGGTGAGCAAGAGAATGCTTATAGGGCTGGCACAGAGAATTACGCTAGCATTATGTCATTTGGACAAGTGCTGTCATATATAGATGAACATATTGATTATCAGCGATACAAGGACTTGCTGTTGACGCACATTCATGATAGTGACTACAAGGTAATATCTGATGAACACTGCGTTCCAAATATTATTTGTGTATGTTTTAGAGGTGTGAGAGCAGAGACATTGCAGAGTATGCTGGCTGACAAGGGCTACCTAGTAGGGATAGGCTCTGCTTGCCACTCTCGCCACAGAGACAATAGAGTGCTAAAGGCGATGCACATTGATGACAGCCTAATAGAAGGCTCTATTAGAATAAGTTTTGATAATTCCATCAATGAAGAAAATATTATCGGCTTGGCTGAGGCTATTAATTCGGCAGTTTTGGAATATAGGACAAAGGTAAAGAAATGAACAAAGTAATTTTAGTTAGATTTAGTGAAATACATTTGAAAGGTAACAATAAACCTTATTTTATAAAGTTATTGCGAGACAATATCAAATTCGCACTCAAAAAGTATGGATTAAAAGTAGAAGTAATACAAAATAGGTATGTTATTAGAGATTTTGATGAAAAACTAACTCAAAATATATTAGATGATTTGAGCAAAGTTTTTGGTATTTTTTCTATTAGTATCGCTTATGAAATGGATTCAGACCAAGATATTATCACAAATTTTGTGAAAAATATCAAAATCAATACTACATTCAAGGTGGATTGCAATAGAGCAGACAAGAGATTTCCTATCAAATCAAATGAATTTTCTGCCTTTCTGGGTGGAGTGATTTTGGATGAGAATCCTAATGCGAAAGTCAAACTCGAGCATCCAGAAAAGACTGTTTACGTAGATATCCGCGAGAATGGCAAAACTTTTGTTTATTACGACGTGATATATTTAGCCGGCGGGATGCCACTATGCGAGACTAGAGACGGATTGTTGCTTTTGTCAGGCGGTATAGACAGCCCAGTAGCAGGATATATGATGGCGAAACGAGGACTGAGACAAGATATTTTGCATTTTGATAGTTATCCATATACCAGCCCTCAGGCAAAAGAAAAAGTCATCAACCTCGCCAAGCAAATCAAACCTTATATCGGCTGTAAATATATGTATGTGGTGTCTATGACGAAATTGCAGGAGGCTTTTCATTTGAACTGCAGAGAGGAATATGCTATCACATTGCTACGTAGGAATATGATAAAGGTGGCAGAACGTCTGTGCGAAAAATATCGTTACAAGACAGTAGTCACTGGCGAAAGTTTAGGACAAGTGGCTTCACAAACGATAGAAAGTATCACCACTACAGATAATGCAAAGACGTATGTGCCTATTCTTAGACCACTTATTGCTTTTAATAAAGACGAAATAATCGATATCGCTCGAAAGATAGATACATATGAGACATCCATTTTACCTTATGAAGATTGCTGTACTGTGTTCTTGCCAAAACAGCCTGTCATCAAGCCAAAGCTGGATATAGCAGAAGCAGAAGAGAGCAAGATTGATTTGGACATGCTCATACAAAATGCGATAGAAAATATGGAAATAATACAAATATAGTACATAGTTTAGTTGACATTTATTGGGAAAATATAGTATATTTGATATGTGCGAATATATCAAATATATTTTTATTCGCGCTAAAAAAGGAATAACTTATGTACATTAGCAATATGGGATTGCTGGGTGTAGCATCAGTTTCCGTAGTTTTAGTTATCATTATTGGAGTGATTGCAATAGGAGCAGGGGGAGCCGGTGGCTTCTTCTTGAAAAATATTATACAATCAAAACAAATCAATCAGGCAAAAACTAACGCCGCTAAAATCTTGGAAGACGCATACGCCCAAGCAAAAAGTATCAAAAAAGAGCAAGTTCAGCAAACTACTGACGAAATCAATATGCTGAAGAGTACTTTTGAGAATGAGAGTAAAGTCAGAGCAGAACAAGCACAACGTTACGAAGAACGTTTATCTCTTCGTGAGCAGAGCCTAGAGAAAAAAGAGTTGGCTCTAGATAAAAAAATCGAAGAATTCGATAATGCAAAACTATCTTTCAAAGAAAAAGAAGATTTGCTAAAGGAAAAACAAAACCAATTAGATGACCTTCATCAACAATCTGTCAAAAAATTAGAGGAGATTGCTAATTTCACCAAAGAACAAGCCAAGGCTGAGATTATCCAAGCGTATACAGAAGAAGCCAAGATTGATGCAGCAAAATTAGCAAAACAGATAGAAGATGACGCTAGACAAGACGCAGAAAAGAAGGCTCGAAACATTGTCACTTTGGCTATACAAAAGTGCGCAGCCGAACAAACATCCGAGGTCACTGTTTCTGTAGTGCCATTGCCTAATGAAGAGATGAAAGGTCGCATCATAGGTAGAGAAGGACGTAACATTCGAGCATTGGAGAGTGCTACAGGTGTGGATTTGATCATTGACGACACACCAGAAGCTATCACATTGTCAGGGTTTGATCCTATGCGTAGAGAGATCGCGCGTATAGCCCTAGAAAAGTTGATTTTAGATGGCAGAATTCATCCGGCTAGAATAGAAGAATTAGTCGCAAAAGTCAAAAAAGATGTAGAACAAACAGTCAAAGAAGCAGGCGAAAATGCGTGTTTTGATGCAGATATCCACAATATGCATCCAGAGTTAGTCAAAGTTTTGGGTAGGCTAAAGTATCGTACAAGCTATGGTCAAAATGTGCTCAATCATTCGCTCGAAGTTTCATATTTGGCTAGCATGCTAGCATCCGAAGTCGGCGCGAACGCCAAAGTGGCAGCGCGCGGTGGATTATTGCATGATATAGGTAAGGCAGTAGACCATGAAGTGGAAGGTACACACGTATCTATCGGCGTAGACTTGGCTAAGAAATATAAGGAAACAGACGCAGTAATACATTGTATCGCATCTCATCACAATGATATTGAACCTCAGACTATAGAGGCAGTATTGGTACAAGCTGCAGACGCCATTAGTAGTGCTCGTCCGGGTGCTAGACGTGAATCACTGGAGAACTATATCAAGCGTTTGGAAAACTTGGAAAACATAGCTAATTCGTTCGACGGAATAGACAAAACTTATGCTATCCAAGCAGGTCGAGAGATTAGAGTAATGGTAAAACCAAATGAAATCTCTGACGAAAAGGCAATCATTTTAGCGAGAGAAATCGCGAAGAAAATAGAGAACGAACTCGAATACCCTGGACAAATAAAAGTGCATGTTATTAGAGAGTCACGCTTCTCTGATGTAGCAAAGTAGTATGAATAAAATAGTAGAAATATATACAGACGGTGCATGTTCATACAACCCCGGCCCTGGTGGCTGGGGTGCTATTTTATTGTACGATGGGCATAGAAAAGAGATGAGCGGATACAATCCTTCGACTACCAATAATCAAATGGAATTGACCGCTGCTATTATGGGACTAAAGGCGTTAAATCAGCCATGTATAGTCAAACTGTACTCGGATTCGGCCTACCTTATCAATGCATTTAGACAGGGCTGGTTGACGCAATGGAAGGTCAATAACTTCCGCACGAGTAACAAAAAACCGGTGTTAAATATTGACCTGTGGCAAGAATTAGATAGATTATCTCAATACCACCAAATAGAGTGGATAAAGGTCAAAGGGCACGCCGATAACGAACTAAATAATAGGTGCGATGAATTGGCTCGCAATGAGATAAGTCGAAACTTTGTCCCTGCAGAGTAAAAAAAACTTTATCCTGTGCGGATAAAGTTTTTTGTTATAATTCTTTATGTTTTAGATTGAACATACCTATAATAGTACTAATGCAGAAGATTGATACTACGGCTATACCTACATATATCAGATTTACGCCATTTATTAGCCCACTGCTGAAAACGCTATACATTTGTCCGCATGATGATTTGCCCATTAGATAAGGGAATAGGTTGATGTTATAAAATGGCACATAGATCAAATATTTAGCTAGAGAACTCAAAATATTCATTACTAGTGTCGCAAAGAATAGTGTCAAGGACAGTGTAATGGCTAAGGCGTTAGATTTTAGAAGGGTAGAGAGTAACATACCTATGCTCACCAATACAGCGATTTTTATGATCATACATATTACGTATATCAGCATCACCAGCAATGGGTGCAGGCTAATAGCTGTAGAGCCATTGATCACTGCCAAGATAGGTGTATTATTCACACCAAACATAATATAGCCGACTACATAACTCAAAACTGCGCCAAACACTAGCAATAGTGTCGACATAAATATATTAGAATGCATTTTGCCGTTGTAGATTTGTCCTCTAGATATAGGTCTCAATGCAAGAAATTTGATAGTGCCACTATTGACCTCACTGGATATACTATTAGCAGAAGTCATTAATGCATAGACAACTACTAGTATCGCAAATATTTCTAATGCATAGAACATAAAATCATAAGCATTGACTTCAAATCCGCTAGTAACGGTCATTGAATAAGGCAAATTGTAGTCAGTGATGACTTTGTTGTGCTCGAATAGATAAGTATAAAGGGTTAAGTCATTGTCAGTCTCATATATAGAATAATCGTCGAAATCTACCATTTTATTGATTTGTTTATTACTTTTTCCAGCGAAGATAGATTTATTGATAGTCAGGTAAGAAATGTTCTCAAAAACTTCTACAGTCTTGCAGTATCTATTGATCAGGTCGGCTAGTTTTTTGGCATCATTTTCTGCTGAGATTGATGCATTTAGGCTATTCAGACGCTCTATGGTAATCTCATATTTTGATTTGAAATCATTATTTTCGTTGTCGAATAATTCCACTAGCACATCGTTTGATACGGCGGGGTATATGAAATTATTGAAGTAATTACGTAATTTTTCTGAATATTTAGCCTTGGTATATTTATTGTAAAGATTGTAGTATTGAGCATTATTTGTGCAGGTAACACTGAATGTGCTGACTATATTTAGTACTGTACTTAGACAATCTTTATAATCGCTTTCTGATGTAATGATGTAGTATTTTGAATCACTACTAGACACTTTATCTTGAACATAGTCAGATATTTTTTGACTAGCGCGTACTATTTTTTCATTTTTTGATGTGCCTATCGGTACATTGTTTTTATAATAAGTATCTATTTCATTGATTTCATTGTCTAGATCGGTCAATAATTTAATCAAGTGGTCTTTGCTATCGTTAGGTACAGAATAAAAACTATACAATGATTGGCATTGTGCGAGTTTGTCATCGTATTGTGATTTAATAGTGTTATAATAGTCATTTTTCAGCTCGGCCACGTCACCGCTCGTCACTACATTATCACGATCTCTCGTGGTAGGAGAGTAAAGAAATGATGTGCATACTAGCACAATGGCGAGCATAACAATCAATACGTATATTCCAGGTCGAGAGAGGGTCTTTTTTATTTCTACAGAAAACATATTTACTCCTTATTTTGCATCTGTTTAGTTATTTATTACTTTTAGGAACCATTCTTCTAGTGAAGAATTAATTTTCTCTATCCTAGAAATTTTGATAGAAGATGACAGCAAGTATGATATAATCTCTGCGAGTTTTTTGTCGTCGACAGCCAATTCTATCCTGTCGCGGAATGTATCGCAATGTACATTAAACTTTGTCTCTACTAGTTTTTTAGCAGACTCTGGGTTGTCCATTTTTAGACATACTTTCTGCTGAGTAGAGAGTGAGCCTTGTATCTCTTGCATAGATCTGTATTCGATCATCCTGCCGTCTCTGATGATACCTATATTGTCACAAATTAATTCTAATTCAGACAAATTATGACTTGATATAAATATGCTAATACCAGTTTTTTTGGCGAGGCGTTTGAGAAGATTGCGTACTTCTATTATACCATTTGGGTCTAAACCATTTGTCGGCTCGTCCAGTATGAGTAGTTTCGGGTCATTTAGCAGTGCTTGCGCGATGCCGATGCGTTGTTTCATACCCAAACTATAGGTGCCAAATTTATTATTGGCATATTCGCGCATACCGACCATGTCTATGACTTGTTCGACATTGTCTATAGCCTTTTTACCATAAAAACTAGCATATAACGCCAAATTTTTCCTACCTGAGAGATAGTTGTACATTTGAGGGACTTCTATCACAGCACCAATATATTTGATTGCGTCCAAAAAATTGGTCTTCACATCAGCACCGCATACACGTATCTCACCAGATGTAATCGAAACAAGACCACTAATCATCTTCATAGTAGTGGATTTTCCTGCGCCATTTGGACCTACTAATCCAAATATTTCGCCAGGGAACATATTGAAGGTCAAATCCTTCACGACATCGTGTTTGTATGTCTTAGTGACATTTTTTAATTCCAATACAGGATACAATTTCTTTTCCATTCTATGGATTATATCACACTTTATATGCTTTGTAAAGCATAAGAATAAATTTGCACATAATTTTATATATTATAGTATGTTGGCTCGAAATACAAATAGACTAATGAAAGTATGGTTTTTTATATCCATATTTTGTGTGATAGTCATGCTTACATTTAGTAGTATTAGTCTGTTTGTTGACAAAAAATTGATTAATATATTGCTATATGCTGTGTTAGTCGGGCTATTGTTTAGCCTTATTTTTGGTGCAAAAAATAATGAAAAACTATTCAAAATGGCGTGTTATTGCATTATCTTTAGTTTCATAGTATACATAGGTTATTTCATATTGAAATTCACCGGTGTATTTGATAATATCACGTCATTAGATGCCAT
>CAYWFC010000040.1:0-7167 GCA_964457935.1 uncultured Lachnospiraceae bacterium | reverse complement strand
AGTGAAACAAGATTATCTATCTAGACGCGACAAGCGCAGAAGTCTAGAATTGCAGTGGCAACTGAACATTAATTTCATGATGGGCAACCAATACAGCTACATCTCGCCTATAGGCAAGATATTGGACGACGAAAAGAGATTTTTCTGGCAAGAAAAAGAGGTATTTAACCACGTGGCGCCTACTGTGGAGTCGCGTATATCGAAAATATCCAAACTCAAGCCTAATATGACTGTATTGCCGGCGTCTACTGACGAGAGTGACATGCAGAGCGCGAAGCTGAGCAAGGAAATACTGAAATCTATATCCAATAAACTGGATTTGAACACTTTGACCAAAAATGCTGTCACTTGGAGCGAGATATGCGGGACAGTGTTTTATAAGGTAGTGTGGAATACTGAACTGGGCAATGTAGTGGCTTTTGACGAGACAGGCAAGGCGCTAAAAGAGGGCGACATAGACGTCATAGTATGCTCGCCATTCGAGATATTCCCAGACAATCTATCTTGCGACAATGTATGCGACTGCAAGAGCATAATACACGCCAAGGCTTATGATGTGGACGAAATCAAAATGGTGTGGGGTGTGGACGTGGAGCCTGAAAAGGTGAAGTCTTACACGCTGGACAGTGCATTCGGCATGGGTGGCGGACTGGGATATGACGCCAGCATAAACAAAGTGGCAAATGTCGAGCTAGACCACCACTGCATTTTGCTCGAAAAATACGTCAAGCCAAATGCCAAGTACCCGAACGGGCGTCTGATCATAGTGGCAGGGGACAAGTTACTTTTTGACGGCGAACTGCCATACATCAATGACGAGATGAACAAGCGCACATTCCCATTCATCAAGCAGGTGGCGCTATATCTACCCGGCAATTTCTTCGGTGTGAGTGTAGTGGACAGGCTGATACCTGTACAGCGTGCGTACAATGCTGTGAAGAATAGAAAGCACGAGTACTTCAACAAAGCCACGCTGGGTGTACTGACTGTAGAGGACGGCAGTGTGGACACTGACAATCTAGAGAGCGAAGGCTTGTCCCCTGGCAAGGTGCTGATATACAGGCAAGGTGCTAAGGCACCAGAAGTAATGGAAGTGCCTGACATGAATGTGGACTTTGCGGGCGAAGAGGCGAAACTGCTAGAAGAATTCAAGGCGTTATCTGGAGTGAGTGACCTGATGAGTGAAAGCTATGCCAATTACACCAATTTATCTGGTGTGGCGTTGCAGTTACTCGCTGAGCAGGACGACACTAGGCTGGCCACCAGCATAGACAGTCTAAAGTCTGCGCTGAGAGACATAGCGAAGAATGTGCTCAGGCTATACAAGCAATTCGCCATTATGCCAAGGCTACTGAAGATAGCCGGTGAGAATGCCAAAGTAGAGATGTATTATTGGGACCAGAGCGAACTAAAATCTGATGACATAGTATTCGATACATCTGCCGACATAGGCGAGACTATAGCCCAAAAGCGCACTATGCTACTCGACCTAATGAAGACAGGTATTTTGTATGACAGGAGTGGGCAATTTAGCCAGAGCATGAGGCAGAAGTGTCTAGATCTATTAGGATTTGGGCTATGGGAGCACACTATAGACCTAAATTCGCTACACATCAACAAAGCGCAAGAAGAAAACATCAATCTGATGAAGGGCAAGAGCATAGGTGTACTGCCTATCGACGACCACGAGATACACATAGACGAACACACTGCGTTCGTGCTGGGCAAAGACTTCGCCAGTGCGGATGAGTATGACGAAAAACTGCAGGCAATGCTGGCACACATCGCTGAGCACAAAAAACTCGTGCCTATAAAGGAGAACTAACACATGCAAAAATCGGAACAACCTATTGTGAGAGCAGACGACAACAAGGAGAATGTTTTGTCGCAAGAAATGGAAGCATACGGACAAGAAATGATTAGCTTTGACGGAGGTGTCGTTGACCAAATTGATGATATTCCTTCTAAAGATGACAGTGCTGAATGTTTTGAAGAAAATAAGACTGTATTTGAGCAAGAAAAAGACGAAAAGGCTTTAGTAGGCGACAATGATGAGACGGCTCGCGCTTTTGGCTCCGAAAAACTCGGCAAATTCAAGTCTGTGGACGGACTGCTCAAGGCATACAACGCCCTCGAAGCAGAATTCACGAAGAAATGCCAAAAATTGAGCGAATACATGGCCGACAATCCTGACGGACCGTCCAATGCTCGCTCTATGCAGACCGAACTGGATGAGTTTGCGTCCAGATACGGCGCGCAGGACTATTCGCAAGAATTGGCGTCCAGAGTGGCTGGGCAGGACTGGGATGAGGCAAAAGGTGAGCTATATGGGCATTTAGTGGATATATTGAAGTCGAAAATCAAGACCGAAAGTGATATGATCGGTGACAGGGATTTTCTGGACAGATATGTCTACTCCAATCCCGATATCAGGAACAAAATCATCACGTCCTATGTCGCTAGCCTAAACGACGCCACCCCTGTGCAAGTGAGTCTGGGCAAAAATTCGAAAGTCTGTTTGACCCCAGCGATAAAACCTGCTTCTGTGCACGAGGCAGGCATCATCGCGCAAAACATTATCAAAAAACATTAAAAGGAAGTATTATTTATGGTAGACTTAACAACTGCTAACAATGCTCTAAAAGAAGCATATCTGTCTGCTGCTGTAAATCAATTAAACACTCAGACAAACCCATTGTTCGCAAAAATCAAGCAATCTAGCGCCGACGTTTACGGCAAAGAAATCATCAAGGTCGCTCCTGTGGGCATCAATGGTGGCATAGGTGCTGGCACTGAAACTGGTGCTTTGCCTACTGCTAGTGCGAACAACTACAAACAACTAAAATCCACTCTAAAAAATCTATATGGCAAGATAGAAATATCTGACAAAGCCATCCGCGCTGGTCAGTACAATGCTACTGGATTCGTAAATCTGCTCAATGCAGAAATGGAAGGCTTGCTCGAGGCTAGCAAGTTTAACCTCAGCCGTATGTTATATGGCGACGGCACAGGATTAATCGCTACTATCAAGTCTGTGAGTGGCAATGTATATACTCTAGACAATGTCAAAGGCATAGTAGTCGGTATGATGATAGACACATATAATGATGACACTTTCGCGAAATCTGCTATCGTCACTGCTGTGGATTATGCCAACAAAACTATCAAGGCGAGTGAGACTTTGACCAAAGACCACAAGATATATGTACAAGGCTCTCGAAACAACGAATTGACTGGATTAAAGGCTATATTTGACAGCAATGTCGAGAGTATTTATGGTCTGACCAAAGCCAACGAAGACTGGCTAAACCCATACGTGGACACTGCGTCGAGCGAGAGAGAAATCTCTAACTCTATGATACAGACCGCTATCGACAATATCGAAGAATTGACTGGTAGCACTATTGACTTTATCTCATGCGGATACAAGGTGAAACGTGCTTATCAGCAGTATTTGACTTATTACAGATCAAACGTAGAGATCATGAATCTCGACGGCGGATTCAAGACATTGTCTTACAGTGGCATACCTGTAGTCGCTGACAGATTCGTGGCTGATGACGCTATGTACCTACTGAACACCAAGAACTTCACTTTGCACCAACTTTGCGATTGGGAATGGCTGGAAGGTGAGAATGGCAGAGTATTGCAACAAATCGCTGGCAAGGCGTGCTACACTGCTACTTTGGTGAAATACGCTGACCTCATCTGTGACAGATGCAACGGTCAGGGCATGATAGACAAAATCTCTGGCTCTGTCGCTAATCCGCTCAACATCGCTGTGCAGAGTAGCAATTAGTAGCTTTGAAACTCAGGATAAAGAGTGATGTCTATGACATCGCTAAAAGATTGACACTCCTTGACCCGAAATATTATGTCGTTTTCGACACCGTCAAGTGTAAGTACGAAGTACACAACTCTAGGCAGGTGGGGGATAGTTATTGTCTGACTGTCCCTTACGACAGCCTAGATGCTAGGACTATCGTACTGGTGAGAAATAGCAGAATATCTAGGATTGATGAGATATTGGAGCAAATCGACAGAGAAAACGAGATAAATGAGAGATTGAACAAAAAAATCGCACAAGACGTGACTATGGACAATATTGAGAAAATTTTGAGAACGATATAAAGGAGATATATATGATAGCTTTAGATATTTTGACCCAAGCGTGTCAAATACTAGGTCTAGACGATATGACAGAGCACAGATACGTGCGCAACGTGTCAAAAACTCTGGTAGAGCAGGACGAGAACGGCGAAGATGTGGTGGTAGTGGTGAATGACAGTGTCATACAGGCTAACGTCCCACACGTCAGGAAAATGATGGACTTGCTGAGAGTGGTGGTGAGCGAAATGGCTGTGGAATATCTAGACTTGACTGCTGAATGTCGCATGCAGACTGTAGACTCATGTGGCGAGAACATCATAGACCTGACTGGCATACCGAACATAGTGAAAGTATTGCGGGTAAAGGACTCGGCTAACAGAAGAGTGGAATACACCAATGCTGACAATCACATCTCGGTGGCACTGGCTGGCGAATACACTGTGGTGTACAGGTACAAGCCAGTGTTTGGCAGTGTGACTGATGTGGTACCGGAGTATTTTTTCGATGTCAGCACTGTGGTATACGGCATATGCGCGTATTATTGCCTACAGCAGAGTTTATTCGACGAATACGACCGTTTCATGGAGATATACAAGCGCAAACTGGAGAATACGCGACCGCTGAAAAAGAGTGTGAGCATGGCGTGCAGGAGTTGGAATGAATAAAATAAAGAAAATCAACCCAAATAGAACAAAAGTCGTCATTGAGGACTTTGCTGACCCAAACTTCGATGACGAAATGTTAGTCGAGACAAAATTCAACCCTTGCATGGTATACAATTTTGACTCCAGAAGTGGTGCGCTGAAGTGCGGGAAAGGCTTCAGAAGAATGACTTTGCCAGTCAAAAACGAGATAAACAGTGCGGTATATATGCCTAAAGTGGACGCTCTAAACTTAGAGACTATAGATGCGCTATACAGCACGAGATATTTTCATCCAGAAGCGGAAAAGCACTTGGCGAGGTTATTTTTTTACGGCAATGACAAGAGGATATATTCCATACCGTTACTAATGGGATTTAGCATAGGCAACATAGAGAGATACATAGGGCTAGAATTCAACACCAAGCCGGTAGGCATAAACTGTCGTGTGGACGGAGAAGATTCTATATTTTTCTCCAGCCCGGATGAGAGCGACACGCCGTTGCTACTCAAGGCGGACGGGGACGTGTACACTATGTCTGGCGTACCGCCTATCACCAGTGCGTGCGAATGCGATGGGCTGATATTTTGCACTGTGACGGGCGAGTCTAGGCATGTGTGGTATACTTCTACTCTCGACCTGACCAAGATAGGCAGTGAGACAGAGAAAACGAAGACGATTAATTTCTGCGACAACAGAGGGTATTGCAACAAGGTGGTGACATTCAAGAGCAATGTGTATGTATTCAGAGACTACGGCATCACCAAACTGAATGTCTACAGCAAGTCAGACATCACGTACACTCATGTGTACAAGAGCACCAGTATGATCATACCTGACACTGTGGTAGAGGTGGGAGACCGTCTAATGTTTTTGCAAAAAGACGGACTATACTACTACAACGGCATATCTGTCTCGAGGGTAAACATCCCTGTGGACAAAATACTGCTAGACAAAAACAACTTGCACGCGGTGGCAGAGGCCATGCAGAACAAGTATTATCTGGCTTTTAGGTGCGACTTTGGCGACGGCAAGTGCGTAAATGTGGAGAATGAAGAAGGGTACAAGAACAACTGTCTACTCATATACGACATAGAGAAAGGGGATTTTGAGCTCATCAGAGGTGTGGATATAGGCAGTATGTTTGCCCTAAAGCACAACTGCATAGAGAAGATGTTATTTACTTTTAATACCAAATACACCGCCATAATAGGAGAACTGACTGACGACGGTATGTGCATAGACACTAGGCTGGATGGCTTTTATGCGACGGCGGACATTTCGCTCGACAATATCGGGCAAAAAGTCATACGTCGTGTCGAAGTGCTGGCTGACAAGGGCGTCACTGTGAGACTAGTGACAGATAACGGCTCTGTGGCATATAATACTACGAAGGATGGTTATAATGCCTTCAATACCGCGATAAAGTGCAGAACGTTTAGAGTAGAAGTCGAGGCTAGCGAGCCTGTCGTAGTCAAAAAGGTGGAGATTAGTATTGTTCACGAAAAAAATATCTGATATCCGATCCGAAAACGTTAGGCTGGTGAGAGTATTCGCTACCGCCAAGGGCGAAGATGCACTGTATGCGCATTTTTTTGACAAACTGATTAACGGATAGTTTTCTTTCGTATTGCTCGTAAGGAGATATTATGAAAAGATTAAAAAATTATAATTTCTGGATTAGTCTTGTCAGCGCTATTTTGCTAATCGTGCAAAATGTATTTAACATCAAACTAGATGTGGCTTATATCAACGAAATCACTAGCACTGTGTTAGGGATTTTGGTAGTAGTGGGCATCATCAATGACCCGACCAAAGTCAAACACTGTGACGAGTCTAAATCCGATACCAATGATACTGACAAGGACGCAGATGGCGACTCTCAGCCTGATCAAGACGCGACGGCTGGCGACGTCACTGACGACACCACTGATACTAATAAATAGTAACAAAAATATTAGCACGCTATGTGCTAATATTTTTTTGTAAATATGACAGATGTGTTAATTAAGTGAATAATGAATAGTGAATAGTAAATATTAAATAGTGAATATTAAATAGTGGATAATGAAGAGCGAAGAATGGATAGTGGATAGTGAAGAGTGAAGAAATAAAAAATCCCCAAGGACTTATCGTCCTCGAGGGTTTTGGCTGGGGTAGGAAGATTTGAACTTCCGAATGCTGGATTCAGAGACCAGTGCCTTACCGCTTGGCGATACCCCACTACGATATGTTTGGCTACCAGTAACCGCCCCATAGTATTGGTGCGGATGAAGAGACTTGAACTCCCACGCCTCTCGGCACTAGATCCTAAGTCTAGCGCGTCTGCCAATTCCGCCACATCCGCTGGTCACCCATCCGAGACTTGAACTCGGGACACCATGATTAAAAGTCATGTGCTCTACCAACTGAGCT
>CAYWFC010000039.1:0-7874 GCA_964457935.1 uncultured Lachnospiraceae bacterium | reverse complement strand
ATCCGATGAAAAAATAGTATATTTTCATCAAAATACTAAATTTTTGGGCAAAAATGATGTAAATTTCGTCGGAAATGCGTCAAAAAGTGTATTGAAATACAAAAATGCAAAAATAACAGATGAATATCAAACATTTGATTGCGTCGTCAAATCTCAGCCTTATCACATGGCAATGCGCGCATATGGTCAGCACAATATCAAGAACGCAATGCTGGCAATATATGTGTGCAGGAGATTGAAAGTACCTATGAAAATCATACGCGAGGCGCTAAAAACTTTTTCGCCTGTGGGTAGGAGATGCGAAGTGATGTGTAAGTATCACGACAACATAGTAATCAATGACTATGCGCATCATCCGACCGAGATAGAATGTTTTCTCAAAAGTGTCAAAGATAAATACAATAGACGCATTGTGTGCATTTTTCAGCCACATACATACTCTAGGACTAAGTTATTGTTTGATGATTTTGTGCGCGTATTGGATATGCCTGACGAGACTATCATATATAAAGAGTACCCTGCGCGCGAAACGAAAAAAGACGGATATAGCGCAAAATATCTGTACAAAACACTAAAAAAACATAAAAAATCGAGTATTTTCTGTAAAAATGCTAAAAATTTGGATAAATTATTATCAAAATATGCAGACGCATCAGATATTATAGTTTTCGTCGGGGCAGGTGACATCGAGCAAATAGCGAAGAAGATCTTGCACTCATATATGTCATAAATTACTCAAGAAAATATTACGCCCGTATATGTCATAAATCGCTCAAAATATTGCGGATAAAAATCCTAAAAAAATTGTATAAAAAAATCAGAAAAATAATACCAAAACATTTGCCATACGACAAAATATTTGCTATAATGTTCTCTGAACATAGTAATGGAAGTACTATGTGCGGTGGAATCAATGGGCATTAAAAATACTTTTAGAAAAATTGTCGTTGTCATATCTGTCATGGCACTGGTAGCCATAGGCTTTTTTGGTGTCGGCACTTTTGCATGGTTTTATACCCAAAAGACCTCTAGTGAAAATACTATCACTATGGGCAAACTGGAGATAACGGTAAATGATCTCAAAAATGAGACATTTGAGCTTCCATTGCTCGCCACTGACAATGTGATGCCGGGACAGCCATTGCTGAAGAACAACATCACTGTGAACAAGACTGCTGAGAGTGTGAATTGTTATCTCAGAGTGGAAGCAAAGTTTGAAAAATCAAGTGATGTTACCGCTGATATAGATAGTTTCGTGACGGCATTAAACGCATCACTGACTACATACTTTAGTTCGTACAAGACTAGCACGTATAAATTTACGAATGTGAGTGGTACTAATTATTATTATCTCACCGATACTGCAGGCAAGCCTTTGGCATTGGGGGACAATACACCAAGCGATGGTGTGGTGCTGATGGACAAAGATAATACTAACCTGAAGGTATCTACTAGCCTAGTGCAGATGAGTGGGTACGCACAGTATGGTCAGAAAATCAATGTAGTGATCAACGTGCAGGCTATACAGAGCGAATGGCTAGAGATAGATGCTACTAACTTGAGTGAATTGCATACCTTTATGAATGGGCAGTTTGCGAAAAATTAAATAAAAAATCAAAAAACGGTTGACAGAATGATATTTATATATTATAATCAACCCCGTTAGAGAGGTAAATATGAAGAAAGATATACATCCAAATTATCATGAAGTTACTTTTGTGTGCGCATGTGGCGAGACTTTTAAGGGTAAAACTTGCCAAGCTGGCGACAGCATCAAGATCGACGTGTGCAACAAATGTCACCCATTCTTTACTGGTCAACAGAAATTAGTAGACACCAGTGGTCGTGTAGATAAATTCTTGAAGAAACACAATTTAGATAAATAGGTAACTTTATAGACACACTTATTTTTGCTACGCCAAGGTAGGTGTGTTTTTTGTTTATTTAGATACAGACAGGTGACGATATGTTCAAACCATTTAGGACAGATATATATAATATGTTCGCGCACGCGGGAATAGATAGATTTGACGCGGATTGTTTGATGAGTGACATTCTGGGCGTGGCTATATCGGATTTGGCATTCGTGGATAGCATTAATGACCAAGACAAGGCGAGTATTTTGTCTGCTGTAGACAGACGCCTGAGCGGAGAGCCAGTGGATATCATATTGCACAAAAGGTGTTTTTATGGGCTGGACTACGTGGTGGATGAGAATGTGCTCACGCCTAGGTCGGACACAGAGGTATTGGTGGACACTGTGCTGAAATATGTGACTAGCGATGCGCGCGTGCTGGATATGTGCACTGGGAGTGGCGCTATAGCAGTGGCACTGGCTGTGGTAGGCGGGTGTGCTGTGACTGCTAGTGACATTAGCGAAAAAGCGCTGAGAGTGGCTATCACCAACGCCAAAAAACACAATGTGGACGTGGATTTCGTGCTATCGGATATGTTTCGCGACATACATGGCACATACGACGTCATAGTGTCCAATCCGCCTTACATCGCGACTGGCGTGCTAGAGACGCTGGACGAGGCAGTACGCAAATATGACCCTGTGATAGCGCTAGACGGTGGCGCGGACGGGCTAGACTTTTATCGCGAGATAGAGCGAAATGCGACAGATTATCTGAGTGCTGATGGCATATTGGCACTAGAGATAGGATATGACCAATTAGATAGCGTAAAAGATATATTTTCTGCTCGGTATACACTGGTGGAGAGTGTGAAAGACTATGGCGGAAATGACAGAGTAGTGATACTAAAAAGGAGATAAAAATGTTTGAAAAACTAGAACTAATGCTAAAGAAATTCAATGAATTGACAGCGCAAATATCTGACCCGCAGATCATCGCTGACAACAAAGCATGGCAGAAATTAGTCAAAGAGCATAGCAAACTGCAACCAATAATAGAAGAATACGAGAATTATAAGAAAATCAAAGACAGTATAGCGCAAAACGACGCCATGCTGGAGAGCGAGACTGACCCAGAACTGCGCGAAATGGTGAAAGAAGACACTGCTTCGCTATACGAACGCGCAAAAACTAGCGAAGAACAACTGAAAATCTTGCTCCTACCAAAAGACGAAAATGACTACAAGAACGTCATACTAGAGATACGTGGCGGTGCAGGTGGCGAAGAATCTGCGCTATTTGCACACAGTCTGCTCCGTATGTACAAGATGTACTGCGACAGCCACCACTACAAACTCGAGATAATGGATAGTCTAGAGACAGAACTAGGCGGTATCAAAGAATGCACTGCTATGATAAAAGGCAAGAATGCCTTCGCTACATTCAAGTTTGAGAGCGGAGTGCACCGCGTGCAGAGAGTACCAGAGACAGAGAGTAGCGGGCGCATACACACGTCTACAGTCACTGTGGCAGTCTTGCCAGAAATGGACGAAGTAGAGGTTGAGCTCGACCCAAAAGACCTGCGTATAGACCTATACAGGAGCAGTGGCGCTGGCGGTCAGCACGTAAACAAGACCGAGTCTGCCATACGCCTGACCCACATACCTACTGGCATAGTAGTGGCGTGCCAAGACGAGCGTAGCCAGCTCCAGAACAAGGAAAAGGCTTTTGCCACTATGCGCGCCAAACTGTATGAGTATTATCAGTCTCAAAAAGACAGCGAATACAAGCAAAACAGAAAAGACCAAGTGGGCACAGGCGAGCGTTGCGAGCGCATCAGGACATACAATTATCCGCAAGGCAGGGTGACTGACCACAGGATAGGCTTGACACTGTACTCGCTAGAGGACTTTATGAACGGTGACTGCGACCAAATGTTCAAGGCATTGACTATCGCCGACCAGCAAAAGAAACTCACCGAGCAAGAATAACTATCAATCAACGGAATATGCACGAAATTTGCGCGCTGAATGTGGCAATTTTGCATATACCGTTGATTTTTTTGCCATTATGTGGTATACTAATATCAGTATGGACAAAGTCGAGACCCCAAATACCCAAAATGTGCCTATTATGAGCGAAGATATGTTTGTGCTGAAGCAAGAACAAATATTGCGCAATTTTTTGCTCGGCACGTTTGACGAAAAGGGCAGATATGAGATAGACAAGGGCATAATATCCGAACTGACCGCTCTCGACAAGGTGTACGTAGATAAATTCGAGAATGTGCACCTGTGCAAAAGCGTCATCAAAGCGGACAAATGCTTTAATTTCTCAGTGGTATTCGACGACAAGGGCGCGACACTTAATCTGCTGGAGAAAATCAAGTATTGCGTGGACCCCACGCTGGACGGCTCGAGTATTATCACTACCAAACTGGGCTTTTTCGCCATAGAGCAGTCATCACAGCATGTCAAAGAGGTGTATGAGCACTTCCACATCAGCGACCAGCCCACAGATAAGTACAAAGATTTGACCGAACTGACCGACGAAGAGATAGCCCTGATACTCAATCTGTATAACAAAATCAAAGAAATATACACCAGACGCTATATGCTGTTCGCCCGAGACGCCGAATACGACAAGGTCGAGATGACCTATCTCAATGGCGTGCTAGACGTGCTGTACGACAGCGGTGCGCTGGGCTTGAGCGTGCTAAATGACTTTGAGAAAGAACTAGTCATCCAAAAGGATAATATAAATAGGAATACTCCGCTGATAGCACTCTCGCTAAACGATATACTCAATAAATGCCTGCAAAAAAATGTGCTAAAAAAGACAGGCGAAGACGCCGACGTGCTCAATCAGCGCCTCAGCAACATGCGCAGGGCATATCTCGAGGGCAAAATGGCTCTACTAGACGACGAAATCCCACTCGACGTCTTAGATAAGTCCTATCCAGAGATAAAATATATGTATCTGATGAAGCGCCAAGAACTCAAAGCGAAGAAGCGCCTAGACAATACTAAAATGTCAGAGAAATTTATCGCCACACTTACTCGTCATGGAGTGTCGCTCTCTGCGCCTAAAGCAGAAGCCCCAGCACCCATTATGAGCAAGGTATCTGCTAGCAAAGCCAAAGCAAAAGCCAAAGCCAAGGCTAAGCCAAAGAAAAAAGCCAAAGTCAAGGCAAAAGCTAAAGACGCCGGCAAAGTGGTGAAGAAGAAGTCATGGTTTGCCAAAAAATACGCCAAATACGGCGTCTTGACATACAGCGCTTCGCCCGCCAAGGCAAAAAGCCCACCTACTAGTCTCTTCAATACACTCGGCGCCAAGCACTCTGATGACAAGGTCCATACAGAGACCACCATGGAGGGACTGACATTCTTGCTAAATAACGCTAGGATGAACAAGATGCTCGACATACAGACAGACACGAACGAAGTGACGAACACCCCCGCCCAGCCTGTGACCACACATACGCACACCGCTTCGCACAAGGTGAATATATTGGACAAAATGTCTCAAAGCACTGACGCCATAGCAGACGATATAGTCACATCCACTGTCGATCACATCACATTCACCAGCGTGAATGTGGAGTATACACATACAGAACTGTGATATATAAAAAAAACTGTACTCACTCTGGAGTACAGTTTTTTTGCCACTATGCTATATCATATCGTGGCGTGTATGTGTATTACATTATATATGATTATACATTATATTACATATCATATATATCACACACCATGTGTATTACACATCATATATTACACACATACGCTACATATTTTATTTATCATATATGAGATTAGTACTGCATCTCAGCATGCTCGCCGTAATAATCTATACATAATTCTTCCAATTCTCTGTTTAGCACGCGGAACATAGCCTTGAAGTCTGACTCGATGTACTTCTTCTCGCACACGTCATTCCACACCTTCTCCCAATTAATGCGATAGTCGCTCTCAGGTATGCTATTGAATGCCAGCAGTACGTTGGGCGCTTTGGCCTTGATGAGTGGGGCATTGCTACGCGTCTCCACGTCGAATACCTCGACTACCTTGCCATTCATACAGCTCATAGGGTCGAACGATAGATTGAGTATGCGCTGATAGTAGTCTATGGTCTTCTTGACCTCTTCCTCTTGGTCGTATGGCTGGATGCTCGCATTCACAGGTGTCAGATATCTGTATTTCTTCTTTGGCTGCGTGGTGTCTTGCTTCATCTCGGATATATTTCTCATTTTCTTCACCTCTTATACTGATTTACCACACTATAGCACATTTTTTTTGGTTTGTAAATACCTTTTTTTGATTTTCTCACAATTAATTTATATTTCCCTTGGAATGTCGAACAAACTAAAATACTTTTTTTGCAGAAAAGTTAATTTTTTTGAGAAACTACCCCAAAATTGCTTGACGGGGGGGGGGTAATGCTATGATATACTCATATAAAATCTAGAATAGGGTGGAAAGTAATATGAAAACAAAACGTTCATTCATCACGATAGCACTGGTGCTGGTGCTTGCATTCGTATTAGGCATAGGTTCGACATATGCGTGGTTTACTGCTATGGCGAGTGGTGGTGGGAGCACGCGCTTCGGCAAGATAGACATCAGTGTCACTATGGACGGAAAGGCACTCACTGACAAGATGTTTGATAAAGTCAACCTACTCCCAGGAGATAGTGTGCTAGACTACGACGTCATAGCGAAGAAGACTGCTAGTTCTAGTCCGTTTTATTTCAGAGTAGAGTTATCATTCACAGCGGACGCGGATATATCGGCATATGAGGATGATCTGAACTCTGTATTGACGGCATCCAATATAGGTAATGGCAAAAATTTTGTCAAGGATGAGTCGGTCACAGATAGAGCAGTGTTTTACTACGGCACATCTGTCACATCACTCACAGAGGTAGACCATACCAATGATATAGTGGTATTGGACAAAGATCTGTTCAGAATCCCACTAGGACTAAATCAGTTAGGTAGCTGTGCCCAATACGGCAAATCTATCTCACTAAATGTCACAGTGATAGCCATCCAGTCAGCCAATATGTCAGGCACTATCGCTGGGTTTAAGGATGTAGACTTCCAGTCAGTGACAGAGATTACCGAAGACGGCAAATATCTGTACTTCGGCGAATACCCACAGACACTCAAGGCTAGCGATGTGACTGTAGACACCACCACTACTGATGAGAATGGTTATTACCTAGGCTCTGACGGCGAGCGATATGCTAAACTCACTGCCAAAATGTACGGCACTGGTGACCAGTACAAGGCAGGCGATGGCACTACCATGACTACTGGCACAGAGTATTACTTCAAGGTAGAACGCCTAAAGTGGCGCATACTCTCTCGCGATGACACCACTGCACTCATAGTGTGCGATCAAGTCCTCCGCGCTATGGCTTATCAGACTAATTATGATAGTTCTACCTATTATCTAAAAGACGAGTATGGTAATAAAATAGACGGTCTGTATGCTAATAACTACAAGTATAGCGAATTGAGAGAGTGGCTAAATAATGGCTTCTACAATCAAGCATTCTCTACACTAGATAAATCTATCATATTGACTACTACAGTAGACAATAGCCCTGCTAGTACTAAAAATACAACTAATTCATATGCATGTGAAGACACAGAAGACAAAGTATTCGCATTGAGTAGGGCAGATGTATTAAACACAAACTATGGCTTTTCATCCAGCACAAGCGCTCACTCATCGAGATACTGGTATGCCACCGACTATGCTAAGGCTACTTATCTAAATGTACAGTCTACATCACTGAGTTACCAGTGGCTTCGTTCGCCGATTCCTCCTGATTGCTATTTTGCTTACGGCGTCGACGACGGTTACGCTGGGTATGATGATGTCTACTATGCTGGTAGCGGCGTCGCTCCCGCTTTGCAAATTAGCCTAGCATAGGCTAATTTGAGGATCTCGCACTCTTTGGGCAAAGTGGCGAACAAGCGCCCTCTAGCGCCGCCACGTGCCAAGA
>CAYWFC010000038.1:0-8174 GCA_964457935.1 uncultured Lachnospiraceae bacterium | reverse complement strand
AAAACGTTATAAGGATTTCGGACTTCGAGACAGAGATATTAAAGTCATTTACATATACGGCGAGGCTGGTACTGGTAAAACGTCATCTGTCATCAAGGAACATGGCTACGCTAATATCTGTTCGGTGGATAACTACCGCGCTCCGTTTGACTTATATGACGGACAGGACGTGCTATTATTCGACGAGTATCGTCATAACTTTGAAATAACGTATTTTCTAAAGTTGTTAGACCGTTATCCATTACGTCTTCGCGCAAGGTATGGGGATAAAACAGCCTGTTATACGAGAGTGTATATAATATCTAACATCCCCCTAAGTCAGCAATATCCGAATGAAGACGATATGACTAAAAGAGCCTTGTATCGACGTATCTCCGAGATACGTCACTACGTGGGCATTGGTAGGTACATAAACGAGACTATTCCGTCATCAAAAGTCCCTGAGGATGGCGAATTAGTAAAAATGGATATAGCCGGCGAAATACCATTTTAGGAGTTATTGTGCGTAAGATTGTATGTGTATTACAAAAGACCTTAGTCAGTACTCTGATATTGCTCATTTGTTTGATAATATCTCTGGCGTTATATATTAACACCCCACGTTTAACGCTTCGACCAGCCGATTGTGATATATCTGTATACAATTACTGTATGTCTCATGTGTCCACCCAGGCATTCGACGACTATACACGTGATGAATTAATGTCAATAGTGAATGAGGAATTGAATACTCAATACTTATATAAGTATGTCGATTTGGGCTCTGCCAAAGGTCTGTCTAATATATTCCTAAAGGTAATATATCTGAACAAAAGGCTAACTAATTCCGAATATATTCGTGTTCTAGCCCATGAGATATGTCATATTAAATATATGTCGTCTGATGAGTGTTATACGGAGTATATGGCGTTTGTTACGTTATATAACTCATCCAATGAGTTATTGCGAGCTGTGAGTTTAGATATAGCCCTCGAGCATTTTACAGGTCAAGTGCTAGATGACTATAACTGTAGTTATTATATTGTGAAATGTTTGAATGAGGAGATAAAAAATGAAGAATAAATATTTTAGTATTAATGATGTAAGAGCCGAGATAGACTCTTCGTGGGCGTTTATACGTAGTCTGTATGACGATATTGCTCAAGAGAGTAAACGTATTAACTGTTTAGAGTTAATTTGTAAAAGGATGTCACAATGGATATATCCATTGATTGACCGTAATACAATAATGGACTCCATAGAATTATCTAAGTTCGCGTCATCTTTGTGTACGACACCTGAGGAGTATGACTCTGTTTTTCGCGATGCAAGAAAAAACACTGATTAATTAGTGTTGTGCGAATTTGTAAAAAAATGATGAAAAAACTGAGTAGAATTTGAGTAGAATTTTTCTACAGCCCCTGTATTTACGGCATTTTTTTAGGGTTCGAGTCCCATCTTCCACCCCAGATACTACTACATTTTGTAGTAGTTTTTTTATTTCCAGTATATAATAGTGTTAGTTTGTCAATCATTTTCAAGTAGTTTTTTTGAAATTTTCTAAAAATAGCAAAAATATTTGACAACGAAATTGTAATTTGCTATGCTAATTTCAACAAAATAAAAGGAGTAAATTTTAATGGCAAGAAATTTGAAAGTCGCCCAGATCGGCTGTGGCAAAATGAGCATATACACTATGCGCTACGTACACGAGAAGAAGGGCAAGATAGTCTGTGCATTCGACATCGCGCAGGACAGGATAGGCAAGGACATAGGCGCTATCATGGGCACTGAGGACACCGGAGTCATCATATCTGACATCAAGGATATCGATAAGGTGCTAAAGAAAACCAAACCGGACGTCGCTATCATCACTACTATGAGCCTGATGAGCGATGTGGAGAGCGCATTTGAGGCTTGCGCTAGAAATGGCGTCAATGCTATCAGTACGTGCGAAGAGGCTTTTTATCCATGGAATTCTGCTGTGAAAATCACTAAGAAATTGGATAAATTAGCAAAAGAGAATAATTGCACTCTGACAGGCTCTGGATATCAGGATTTCTCGTGGGGTAGCCTGATAGGTACTCTGTGTGGCACTACTCATTCCATAAAGAGAATAGTAGGTAGGAGTAGCTACAATGTCGAGGATTATGGCATAGCGCTGGCTCAAGTGCATGGCGCTGGTCTGCCACTCGATAGATTTGAGAAAGAGATCGCATCTGCTGACAACGTGAGCGATGAGATTAGACAAAAGATGATAGACAAGGGCGAGTATTCTCCGTCATATATGTGGACTGTGAATGGCTGGCTTTGCTCGTATCTAGGCTTGACTGTGACCAGACAGTATCAGAAGTGCGTACCACAGACATACAAAAAGGATTTGAAATCATCCACTCTGGGTATGACTATCAAAAAAGGCGACGCTACTGGTATGAGCGCTGTAGTGACTACTGAGACCAAAGAAGGCATCACTATCGTGAGCGAATGCATAGGCAAAGTGTACGCACCAGACGAGTATGATGAGAACTGCTGGACTATCGAGGGCGAGCCTACCACTACAGTGACAGTGAGCAAACCTTGCACAGTAGAGATGACATGCGCTAGCGTGGTCAACCGTCTGCTCGACGTGGTCAAAGCCCCTGCCGGCTACGTGACTACAGAGAAGATGGGTGACATCCACTCTGTCAGTGAACTCAAAATATAGTCAATAAAATAATTAAGAATATAGTCAGTAAAATAATTGATAATATAGTCAATAAAATAATTGAAAATATAGTCAATAAAATATCTAATACAAAAGGCAAATATTATTTGCCTTCTTTTTTGTCCTACCGAAATTTATTAAAAATAACATAAAAAAATGAAAAAATATTAAAATTATAATAAAAAAACGTAAAAATAATGAAAAAATACACTAAAAATGCGTAAAAAAATAAAAAATCGGATTTTTTTCGCACTTTTCCTGAGTAAAAAATAATTTTTATTAATATATTTTAATCTAATTTTCTATTTTATGAATATTTTTATATGCTTTGAATTTTATCAAAAATATGTTAATATTATATCGTTATATATTCATAAGGAGATAGTAGTGAGAAATATTAATGATTTACTAGTTGATTTATTAAAAACTAATGAGAAATATTTTACAGACGATGGAGAATTGCTAAAAAATGCATTATATGAAGATGCGATGAAAATGGAGCCAACGCTGATAAAATTATTGTTATCTGACGATGTTAGCAAAAGTCGCTTTTTCACAAAAGTGGACGACGTCTGGGTGTTTGATAAGATAGGCTTTAGTTGGGTAATAAACAACCGCCAATTTTTGCCAGACTCGTACACTCGCTACAAAAATAAGATCGGTCTAGTAGATGACAATGATGACTTTATATCATCGACTGACAACGTCGTGCTCTCTTTCCCATACAAAGATTGCATTTTGGAGTTTGATAGCACTCGGGAGAACGAGAAACGCACAGAAGTATTTTATAACGAAACACTATGCAGTGAAAATATCGACCGACTGCTAGATAAAAAAGTTTTTGCCAATGCGGAAAAGCACACTATTTCTGGCGTAGAAGATATAACTTCTTTTGATGATGAAAATCTAGTAATCAAGGGTAACAATTTGCTATCATTGTATTCTTTATTGAGCAGGTACGCTGGTAGGATAAAATGTATGTATTGGGATATACTCTATAATACAGATAATGACCTAGTCCCTTATAACGATAGTTTCAAACATTCGTCGTGGCTAACCATGATGAAAAACCGTCTAGAAGTAGCAAAAAAATTGCTAAGTAACGATGGTGTTATATGTTTGCAATGTGACGATAACGAAATGGCTTATCTAAAAGTCTTGTGTGACGAGATATTTGACCGAGATAATCATATAAATACTATTTGCGTCAAAATGAGTGAATTAAAAGGCTTCAAAATGGGTAATTTGCAAAATAAATTCCCAAAATTGAAAGAATACATATTAATATATGCACTCAATAAATCTGCTGTACAAATAAATATAGAGACAAAGCCAAAAGATAATCTAGATTCATACAAGGGGTATTACAACAAACGTATCACCAATATTGACAAGGACTGTTCCGAATGGATAGTAGAGAGTGTGCCAAAAGATTTTGACAAAATAGGGCACGCACACGAGATGATTTATCTAGTCGCGCGTGATTCGAAGGTGAAAGTGACACTGCCACTGAATAAATTTTGCAAATTGACAAACGACGAGGGCAAGACTGATTATGTGTATTATGACGGCAAGAAGGTAAATACGGTATTATTTTTGAACGAATACATGAAAGAGCCAGTCGGCGATATTTGGATGGATATCAGTACTATTAATATCAACAAAGAATCTACCATACAGCTACCAAACGGCAAAAAACCAGAAGCATTACTAAAAAGAATAATACACACATTCACGAATGAGAATGACTATGTATTGGATGCATATTTCGGTACAGGGACGAGCGGTGCAGTTGCACTAAAAATGAACAGAAAATTCATTGGATTGGAGCAATTAGATTCGCATTATGAAAAGAGTCTACGCCGTCTGTCCGAAGTAATAGCTGGTGACACATCAGGCATCTCATCAGAAGTGAATTGGCAGGGTGGTGGGTCGTTTGTGTCGGTGGAGTTGAAGGTGCTCAATCAGATTTTTGTAGAAAAGATACAATCGGCAGAAAATGATGAGCAGATAGCAGATATTTGGTCAGAGATGCTAGAGAGTGGCTTCATTAGTAGTGACATTGACCCGAGAAACATAGATCCCGAAGCGGATGATTTTATGGCGCTCTCGCTAGATGACAAGAAGCGTCTACTGATGGCTTTGCTGGACAAGAATATGTTATATGTGAATTATTGCGACATTGATGACGATGACTATGCCGTATCAGAGCAAGACAAAGCGTTTACGCGTAGTTTCTACGAGGAGTCGTAATTATGGCATTCCTATATGAAGAAATAGATACTTTGAGAAAAGTAGGTATGTACAATGCATTGCCTGCTTTTGTCAAGGATAATCTCAATCCGAATTTTGAATTGCGTCCTTATCAGGAAAACGCGTTTCGCAACTACATTACATATTTTGAGAACGCCAATCTAAGGCAAAAGCCCACGCAGACATTATTTCACATGGCCACAGGCAGTGGAAAAACGCTAATAATGGCTGGGCTGATGCTGTATCTGTACAAGCAAGGGTATCGCAATTTTCTTTTCTTTGTAAATTTGAGCAATATTGTGCGAAAAACAAAGGAAAATTTTCTCTCGCAGGCGTCATCGAAGTATCTCTTCGCTGAGAATATAACGATAGACGGACAGCGCATAAAGATCAAAGAAGTATCAAATTTTCAAGACACAGACAATGATGCTATCAATATTTGTTTTACTACTATACAGGCTCTACACACGGATATGTGGACAGTGAAAGAGAATGGCGTATCGTTCGATGACTTTAGAGACAAAAAGGTGGTCCTCATCTCAGATGAAGCGCACCACCTGAGCGCAAAAACAAAAAAGAAAAATAAGGAAGAACAAGAGAATACTAAACATTGGGAAAACACAGTAGGGCACATTTTTGGAGCGAATGCTGATAATGTTTTGCTGGAATTCACTGCCACTTGCGATGTGAAAAATGCAGACATTTTGGCGAAATACGAGAACAAAATCATTTTTAATTATCCGCTGTCAGAGTTTAGAGAAGATTTATACTCCAAAGAAATAAAAACACTGCGCACAGACAGTTCGGTATTTGATAGGTCGTTGCAAGCAGTATTGCTGAGCCAATACCGTTTGAAAATGTTTCAAGACCACCGCATCAATATTAAACCTGTCATTTTGCTGAAATCGCGCCTTGTCAAAGAAAATACTCAAAATATGCATGATTTCATCAGCAATATATCCAATCTTACAGGGCAGAAAATTAGCGAAGTTTTTGATATGATACGCGGACAAGTGCCTATAATGCAAGAAGCGTATGAATATTTCATAAATAAGGGCATTACTTTTGAACAACTGGCGCAAGAAATCAAAGATGATTTTTCTGCTCCGCATTGTATCTCAGCGAACGATGACAGTGAGTTAGAGAAAAATCAGATATCACTAAACTCTCTAGAAGACAAAAACAACCCTTACCGCGCGGTGTTTGCTGTAGATAAACTAAATGAAGGTTGGGATGTGCTCAATCTTTTTGACATCGTACGTCTATACGAGACTCTCGATGGGCGAAACGGCAAGCCGGGGCTCGGGACTATATCAGAGGCGCAACTCATAGGGCGCGGAGCGAGATATTGTCCATTCCAAATCGACGACGAACAACCAAAATATCAGCGAAAATATGACCATGATGTAGGCAATAAATTGCGCGTGTGCGAGACATTGTATTACCACTGCTGGAACGAGCCAAGGTACATAAGTGAATTGCATATCGCTTTGCGCGAAGTGGGGCTGACCGATGATAATGTCGTCACTAGACAGTACATTCTAAAAGATGCCTTCAAGGCAGACGAGATATACCGTACAGGATATATTTTCACAAACGATCGCGTGCTGAAGAGCCGTAATGATGTATATGAATTGTTGCCGTCTGTCAGAGACAAGATATACGAAGTAACTGTCGCTGTCGGTAAGGGTGGCGAAGATGTGGTATTGGAGAGTGTTTCTTCGGATATAAATGTGAGAACATACCAGTGCCTGATGACATTCAAAGATATCGCTAATATTAATTATTCTATCGTTCATCGAGCATTGAGACAATTTGATGTTTTTAGGTACGATAGACTAAAAAAATATTACCCAAATATCAAATCGATGCGTGATTTCGCCTATGGAGAGAATTATTTGGGTAATATCATAATAAAGCTCATATCAAAGTATGAAACGCCACCTGTGTATGTCATTTACAAAGCATGCCTCAATGTACTCTCAAAAATAGCCACAAATGTCTCTGCTATAGAAGAAGTTTGGGAAGGTACGACAGAGTTTTACGCACATCCATTGAGAGAGTACATCATGGACAAAAGCGTCAACTACAAGTCTATAACAGGGAGTGTGGGCGTGTCTCAAAATGACCCTACTGTGGGGGCTAATCGGCTAGATTTGTCCAGTGAGGATTGGTACGCATTTAACGATAATTATGGCACATCAGAGGAAAAAGCTTTTGTGCGGTATTTCAGAGATTACGTCGACACTTTGCGCAGTAAGTATGACAAGATTTATCTTTTGCGCAATGAACGGCAGGTGCATTTGTATTCTTTTGAGGGCGGTAGGCGTTTTGAGCCTGACTATATTTTGTACCTATGCAAAAATCGCACAGATTCGGTCGAACAACTTATCGTTTTCGTCGAGCCGAAGGGGACGCACTTGATAGAGACTGACAAATGGAAGGAAGACTTTTTGCTCGAATTAAAAGATAAATCTATTCCTACTATCACACTCGCTGATGACAATGAATACAAAATCTGGGGATTTCATTTCTTTAATGCAGAGTGCAGAGGTGCGGAATTCATTGCAGATATGCAGAGCCTATAAATATTGAGACGGAGTATTGCATTTTTTCTGATGTTGTGATATATTGTTGGCAACGCGAGGAAAAGTATGAACATTATTAATAAAATAATAGCAAAACTCAAATACGAAAATGAGACCCAAAACGTCAAAGATATGTCAGTGAATGAATTTGTTAAAAATGATATAGAAATCACTGGAGATGCTTTAGCGAATAAGCCTTTGATACCTGGTGGTGGGACTTTTAATTGGATGATAAATTGCGAAATGCGTAATTATCGCTTGCATGGGTATTGCGAAAGTGCAGTCTTGGATATTCCTATCTCTTTTGATAGTCGAATACGTGTCAGAGACTACAAACAGCCTGCATATGTTGATCCAAAATATGATATATTGCTGGAGATGGCTCGCGCGACGTCAAAAAGTAACGATGATGAATATTACAGTGAAGGTTTCTTTACCAGTGTGACTTTTTATAAAAAAGAATTGACTGGATATGATGGCGAAATCAAAGAATACGAGAGAGCGTACAGTGTTTATTATGACTATGGTACGAGATTTGATGAAAATATGCTCAAGCAAATAGGCACTGCTCTGAATGGCCTGATGAATATGGCACGAGATTTGCCTGTAGCGAGTGACGGTAAAATGTCGCGAAAAGATTATGCTAAATT
>CAYWFC010000037.1:0-8355 GCA_964457935.1 uncultured Lachnospiraceae bacterium | reverse complement strand
ATCATGAAGATTGTCGGCTTGGTGATGATATTGGTAGCGCTAATCTTAATGGTAGTGGATGTATAAAAATCGCTTGAAAAAGCGATTTTTTTATGCTATTGTTTGGATTTTTGTGTAAATTGTGATATTATGACCATATGCAACATTATTTTATCAATAAAGAACACAATGTAGATGATTTTTTTGAGTTTGAGGAGAATATTGCAGGGCAAAAGTATACTTTTTTGTCATGCGATAATATTTTTAGCAAGAGTCACGTAGATCTTGGCACATTGGCGTTATTGAAAGCAGTAGATAAACATCTCACACTTTCTGGTCATGGTCTAGATTTTGGTTGTGGCTATGGTGTTATTAGTATATATTTGATGAAAAACTACAATATCGAGATGGATTTATTGGATATCAATGCGACTGCAATCGCTCTGTCTAGGCAAAATGTGTACAAAAATGGAGTAAGGAAAAATACATCATTTATTGAGAGTGATGGCTTCGCTAATTGCGACAAAGTATATGATTTTATCATATCTAATCCACCTATCAAAGTGGGCAAAGCGGTCTTATTTAAGTTTCTGACCGAGAGTATCGACCATATACGAAAAGGTGGGTCACTCACTATAGTAGTGCGCAAGGATGCAGGGATGGAGAGTTGTAAAAAACATTTGCTCCAAATTTACGGCAACTGCGAGATAATCATGCGTGACAAAGGATACTATATTTTACATTGTCAAAAAACAATGGAATAATATTCAAATAGACATACCTATAAGTAATAGATGACATTGCCTCTAGTGTATTGAGTAAGGTATATATTTTGCAAGTTTGTGCGCTTGCAATAGTTTCGGCAACCTATTCTAAAACAAAATGTATACGTCATACTTTATAATATTAGAAAGCCAATAATTATGTTACCTCTCGTATAAAATATTACAAAATTTTTACCTGCATATTTTGTTTATGCGGAATAGATTTTATATGAATGCATACATTAAAATAGAGGTAATTATGTACGAAGTGGCTTTAGCGTCCAGACGAGCAAACATAGACAAACTTAACTATGTCTACGACATCTTGACTAAATACCTAACGGACGATAATGTAGTTATAACTAGATATAGTGATAACAATTTTTCGTACGTACTTTTGGCGGGAGATGCTAGGCGCAAAGACCAATATGAATCTATCATCAAACAAACTATAATCAGTTACATCATCAATGTATACAAATATGAGTACCTAAAGACTAGCATCCAATACACACCTAGTGATGAATTGTCATATGAGGCATACATAAAAGTGCTGTCGCTCTTTGACAAAGCCACAGACGAGAAAATATTGAACAAAATCATTATCTTGAATCAAACTTTTTTTATAGATAGTTTTATCGAATTTAGAATGGAACCACTATTAGTGCATTGGAAAGAATTGTGCGATCTGGCAAAGGATAACACTACATTTTTCTTGGCGAGCGACACATTTCTCGACATTATCCGATTTTTGGTAAACTCAATGGATATTAATTGCAAGAAAATCAAAATAATGTGCAATGATGGCATTTATTCGCTGTATACTGCTCAAGATATAGGTGACGAAGTGAAGAAAGTAGGAGACAGCTATGGCAAAATGGACTTGATTAGCCAAGTTTTGACCCTTAGCCCGATGAGTATTGATGTCTATATCAGTGGAGACAGAAAGGACGAAGCAGTAGGATTTTTGTCCGATGTATATACCGATAGATTAAAAATTTTCACAAATTAATAAAAATTATTGACAAATATTTTTTGTCATGATATACTAACAATATCAAATCAAACAAATCGTTGATTGTTCCAAGTAGCGTATGTGTCACTGAATACAGAGAGTGTCGGGGGCTGAGATGACATTTTATACACATTCTGCGAAACCACTACATGAGATTTGTGCGCTTTTGTAAGAGTGGCTCATTTTTGAGCAAATAAGGTGGAACCGCGGTGAGAATCGTCCTTATGTATGACGATTTTTTTGTTTTTATTTAGGAGGAGTTATGGAAAACAAAGATGACAAATTGATGATGTGCCGACATTCTATGGCACACGTAATGGCTAAAGCCATAATGAGATTGTACCCCGGTGCCAAACTCACTATCGGCCCAGCCATCGAAAACGGATTTTATTACGATATCGACTTTGGACAGACAATCACCGAATCAGATTTGCCACAGATTCAGAAAGAAATGCAGTCCATAATGAACGCAAATGAAGAGTTTAGTAGAGTAGTAATATCTAAATCAGAAGCGCTGGAGATGTTTAAGGGTAATGAATATAAATTAGAACTCATAAATGAATTTCCTGCTGATGAGGAAATATCTGTGTACTATCTAGGAAAGGATTTTGTAGATTTGTGCAGAGGACCTCATGTAGAAAATACCGCCAAGTTACAAAATTTGGGCTACAAGTTGGTCAAAGTGAATGGTGCATATTGGCGTGGCAACGAGAAAAACAAAATGCTGACTCGAATATATGCCTATTGCTTTACTACCAAAAAAGACCTGAATGACTACATTGTGATGATGGAAGAAGCGCAGAAGCGCGACCACAGGAAACTAGGCAAAGAATTGGGATTATTCTTTATATCTGATTACGCCAAGGGTATGCCTACTTATATGCCAAAAGGCTTATCATTGAAAAATACATTAGTGGACTTTTGGCGCGAGATACACAGAAAGGCTGGCTATATAGAGATAGAAACTCCTATGGCTATGAATAGAGAATTATGGGAGCGTTCTGGGCATTGGGATCACTACAAGGACAATATGTATACATTCAAATGTGAAGATGATACTTTCGCTATCAAGCCAATGAATTGCCCAGGTGGTATACTTTATTATCTGCAAAACAAACATTCGTACAAAGAATTTCCTCTGCGTGTGGGCGAATTAGGCAAAGTACATCGCCACGAATCAAGTGGTACTTTGAACGGGCTATTGAGGGTTAGATGCTTCACTCAAGACGATGCTCACATATTCATGTTGCCTAATCAAATAGAAGACGAGATCAAAAATGTGATAAAATTGGTAGACGAGACTTACAAAACATTCGGTTTGTCTTACACAGTAGAATTATCTACTATGCCAGAAAATCATATCGGTGAATTGGCTGAATGGGAATTGGCTGAGACAGGGTTGAAGAATGGACTTGACCAATTAGGGCTCGAGTACAAAATCAATGCCGGCGACGGTGCGTTCTATGGTCCAAAGATAGATATCCATGTCAAAGATTGCATAGGCAGAGAGTGGCAGTGTGGTACTATTCAGCTCGATATGCAGTTGCCTAAGAGATTTAATCTAACATATACTGACGCAGATGGCAAAGAGAAAGAGCCTATTATGATACACAGAGTGATCTACGGCTCTCTGGAGAGAATGATCGCGGTATTGACTGAGAATTTTGCAGGTGCGTTCCCATTGTGGCTGGCGCCTACCCAAGTAGTAGTGATGAATATATCCGAGCATACCGAAGACTACGCTAGACGCGTGTATGACAAACTGTTCTCTAAAGGAATAAGGGCTGAATTGGATGTCAGAAATGAAAAAATCGGCTATAAAATCAGAGAAGCTCTTAGCCAAAAAGTGCCTTACTTAGTCATACTAGGAGACAAGGAACAAGAGTCTGAGACTATCTCGATACGTGGTAGGGCGAATGAGAATGCCAGTGATTTGAGACTAGATGACTTCATCGCTAGATTAGAATTAGAAATAATTACTAAAAAAATGTAAAAAATCAGTTGACAAGAGAAGAGAGATGTGGTATATTCTATATGCTTTAAGTAGGAGTACCACTTCTCACCCTCGAGCAATGCGAGAGAGGTTTCTAAAAATATTTAGTAATTTTAGATGTGGGACTTTGCTGAGCGCCCACATTTTTTTTGTTTTAGGAGGTTATTTATAAAAGAGCAACTCAAGAATGAACAGATCGTAGGCATTGAAGTACGATTGATAGGTTCAGACGGATCACAGTTAGGCATAGTGAGTGCCGAACATGCTAATAAATTGGCAGAAGAAGAAGGTCTAGATTTGGTTATGATCGCGCCAGACGGCAAGCCACCAGTATGTAAAATAATGGATTATGGTAAGTTTAAGTTTGACTCGCTGAAGAAAATGAAGGACCAGAAGAAAAATCAAAAAGTAATCAAACTAAAAGAAATGCAATTATCTATGACTATAGGCGATAATGATTTGCAGATAAAGTCAAAAGCCGTACGAAAGTTTTTGGAGAACGGTGACAAGGTGAGAGTGTATATCAGAATGCGTGGCCGTATGCAAGCTAAACCTCAAATTGGCGTAGAAGTAATGAATAAATTTGCCGAAATGGTCGCAGATGTAGGCGCTATTGACAAAGCACCAGAGGTACAGGGTAGAATGATTAGTCTATTCTTAGTGCCAATCAAGAAATAAAAGGAGTAAATTATGCATTCAGCAAAAACAAGATCAGCCGTAAAAAAGAGATTTCATATCAATACTAACGGCACTATCAAACACGCGCACAAAAACAAAAATCACATTTTGAACAAAAAAACTAGAAAGAGAAAGAGACATTTGAGACAGACTGCCTACGTGGCCAAGGCAGATGCTAAGAATATCCGCACTCAGCTAGGAATGTAGGAGGACGTATGAGAGTAAAGAGAGGAGTAAACGCTGTCAAGAAAAGACGTGCGATATTAAAACAGGCTAAAGGCTATCGTGGCGCTAAAAGCAAACTATATAGAGTAGCTAGAGAGCAAGTAATGAAATCTGGTCAATATGCTTATATTGGCAGAAAACACCGCAAGAGAGATATGAGAAGACTTTGGATCGTTCGTATCAATGCTGGTTGCAGAGCGAATGGCATCACTTATAGCGCATTTATCAATGGCTTGAAGAAAAATAATATCAATCTTAACAGAAAGGTATTGTCTGAAATGGCTACATCAGAGCCTGCTGCTTTTGCCAAACTATGTGAAAGTGTGAAATAAGTCACAAAACTGCATATTATATGCAGTTTTTTATTGATTTTCGGCGATATAATTTGACTATTATCAAAACAAATTATATAATATATACGTGAATTATTTATCCGATAATAATGCTGGTATCAAGATTTATAAGAAATTGAAACAAAAAAAATACAGATACGAATATGGTCTGTTTGTTTTGGAAGGATTGAGAAGCTGCAAAGACGCACTGAACGGCAATATCGATATAGTGTGCACACTATGCACGCAGGCACAATACGAACAGACGACAAATAGTGGATTGCCGAATATATCCGTCGTGTCTGACAAAGTGCTCAGTGAAATTGCTGACACTGTGCACTCGCAAGGCATATTGTGTATATGCAAATGTATAGACACTACATTTAGTGTATCAAAAGCGCATTCGCTAATATTAGATAACATCCAAGACCCCGGCAATTTAGGTACATTGATTCGTAGTGCTGTCGCATTTGGATTTAGCGACATGTACTTAGTGAATTGTGTAGATTTATACAACGAAAAGGTCATTCGCTCCAGCATGAGCGGTATGACGAAAATCAATTTTCACATCTGTACAAAAGATGATATTTTATCGCAAAAATCATTGGTATGTGATCACCTGATAGCGGGCGATATGAATGGAAAGAATTTACACAAGTACAAGCCTCCACAAAAATGTCGATATGGGCTAATCATAGGCAATGAAGGCAATGGTATTAGTGATGAATTACTGAGCATTGCTGATGAGGTGCTAACTATACCTATGACCCAAATGGAGAGTTTGAACGCCGGCGTGGCTGGTAGTATATTAATGTATGAATTAAGTAAAGGAGATTAAACTATGTCAGGACATAGCAAATGGAATAATATCAAAGCAACAAAAGAAAAAACAGATGCTCAAAGAGCAAAAGCATTTACAAAGATAGGAAAAGAAATAATGGTCGCTATCAAAATAGGGGGAGCAGACCCTACAGCCAACCCTAGACTAAAATTGGCTATACAAAAGGCAAAGGCTGTAAATATGCCAAATGACAAAATCAATGCATATTTGAAGAAAAATGCTGAGCAGGACACCAGCAATTATTACGACTTGACTTATGAAGGATACGGTGTAGGTGGTGTAGCTGTGGTCGTAAAATGTCTGACCGATAATAAAAACAGGACTTCGTCAGATGTTAGATTTATTTTTGATAAATTTGGCGGTAGCCTAGGTAGCAATGGATGTGTATCATATCTTTTTGACTACAAGGGCATAATTACTATAGAAAAGAATGCTGACTTTGATGTCGAAAAGGCTGTAGATATAGCCATAGAAAATGATGTGATAGATTTTGAAGACGGTGACATTTTTGCAGTAATCACCACTCCGTCTACACTTGACAGTGTGACCGAACAATACAGGAGCAACAATTTCGTAATATTATCTAGTGTTAGCGAGATGGTGCCACAAAATTACATCAAACTGGATGATGACAAAAAGGCAACTTTTGAGAAAATGCTAGACAAATTTGACGACTGTGATGATGTACAAGAAGTTTATCATAATTTAGAGGAAGATTAATGATAGTATTAGGTTTAGATCCTGGATATGCCATAATAGGCTTCGGAGTGGTGGATAGTACGGATAATAGAATGATAGATTATGGAGTAATCACTACGCCAAAAGAGATGCCTATGAGCGAACGTTTGCTCACTATATATAAAGGCGCACAGGAATTGATACAACACTACAAAATAGACCAAGTAGCCATAGAAGAACTTTTTTTCAATACCAATACCACCACTGCAGTGGGCGTGGCTCAGGCGCGCGGAGTATTGATTTTGGCATGCAAGCAATGTATAGACAAAATATACGAATACACACCACTGCAAATAAAGCAAGCGCTGACTGGCGTGGGGCGTGCTGAGAAAAAGCAAGTGCAATTCATGGTCAAATCCATACTGGGATTGCCTAATATACCTAAGCCAGATGATGCAGCTGACGCGCTCGCGGTCGCGCTGTGTCATATACAGACTAATAGTGTTTTGTCACAAAATGCTATATAACATAGGAGACGAGATGATAGGTTTTTTGAATGGAATATTGAGAGAAAAACTGGATAATTACGTGATAATAGAATGTGCAGGCATCGGATACGAAGTGCTATTGACTAATGGCGCGTATTGCAATATGCCTGATGAAAATCAACCAGTGCAGGTATACACATATATGCACATAAGGGACGATGAATTGTCTTTGTTTGGCTTCGAGAGTAGAGAAGAGAAAAATCTGTTTTTGCAACTTATCACTGTCAGCGGCGTGGGAGCAAAGACCGCTATACAGATATTATCTAGCGTAAAACAGAGTGATCTAGTGGCTAGTATAGTCGGCGAGGACGTTAGCGTGATAGCAGGAGTAAAGGGCATAGGCAAAAAGACTGCTGAACGCATAGTATTGGAGCTAAAAGATAAAATCAATCCGTATGAGTACGTGATGCCTGTCGCTCGTGATGAGATGGGTGCGACTACTACAGCACTGGCTGATGCTATAGTGGCATTGACTAGTCTAGGCATATCTAAACAAAATGCTACTATTTTGGCTCGACAAGTGGCTGATAAATCTGATACTGCAGAGCAAATAATCCAAAAAGCACTGCGTGAAATGGGGGCATAATGGAAGATTTAGATAGAATAATCACTAGCACAAAAAATCTCACTGATAGCGAGGTGGAAAATAAACTTCGCCCAGTGTCATTTGACGAATATGTGGGGCAGGACAAAGTAGTAGAGAACTTAAAGGTCTATATCGAGGCGACAAAGCAGAGAAAAGATGCGCTAGACCACGTGCTGCTATATGGACCACCAGGATTGGGCAAGACTACTCTTAGTCACATCATAGCCAATGAATTGGGTAGTCAAATCAAAATTACATCAGGCCCTGCCATCGAGCATGCTGCTGATCTGGCAGCTATACTCACCAATCTAAACAAAAATGACGTGCTTTTCATAGACGAGATACATAGATTGAATAGAAGTGTAGAAGAGATACTTTATCCCGCTATGGAAGACTATGCATTGGATTTTATAGTAGGCAAAGGTCCTTCTGCCAGAAGTATGCGCCTAAAAATTCAGCCGTTTACTCTAATAGGCGCTACCACCAAAGCAGGCAATCTGTCAGGACCATTGCGTGATAGATTCGGTATCATATCTAGGCTAGAGATGTACTCAAATGCACAGATACAGACTATTATTAAACGTTCCGCAGATATTTTAGGAGTCAAGATAGACGATGATGCCAGTCTGGAAATAGCTAGACGCAGTCGTGGTACGCCTAGAATAGCGAATAGATTGCTAAAAAGGGTAAGAGATTTCTCGCAAGTCAACCAAAAG
>CAYWFC010000036.1:0-8441 GCA_964457935.1 uncultured Lachnospiraceae bacterium | reverse complement strand
CACCTTATCAGGGTGGTGCTCTAACCGGCTGAGCTACATCTCTAGGGGAAGATATGTGTTTGAATAAATCAAAATGATCCTGATGACCCCCTACGAGTACGACTAATCACTCTCACCAAAATCTCCACCATATCTTTGATAAACAAAAAGGGGATTGCTTTACAATAGATTTGTAAAGATGTTATGGATATATTAAACAAAATGTTTAACAAATTAAAAATCGCATTTATTGAACACCCAAAATATGTGATGATAAAATCAAATAAATGCGACGCATTAAGTATCCAACGGGGGTGTCGAATACTTTGGTGGAGATAATCGGACTTGAACCGATGACCCCCTGCTTGCAAGGCAGGTGCTCTAGCCAACTGAGCTATACCCCCATAACAATGCTCTCTTAATTTAGCACTTTAGAAAGCGTTTGTCAAGAGAAATACGAAAAAATCTACAAAATTTTCATAAAATTTTCGCATTTCTCTCATATCGCGCCGAAAACAGGCTCGCAGAGCGCCATTTTGGTCAATATTCGGACATTATTGGATAGGGACGCGATTTTCCAGCGCGTGCGACAGAGTGATCTCGTCCTGATACTCCAGTTCGCTCCCCATAGCCACTCCTTGCGCCAGACGGCTGACTGTCACGCCGAGAGGCTTGATGAGATTGGCTAGGTACATAGCGGTTGCTTCGCCCTCGACGTCAGGATTGGTCGCGATGATGACTTCTTCTATCTTTTCTGCGCTGAGTCTGCCGATAAGGCTCTTGATGTTTAGGTCATTGGGACCTTTGTTCTCTAGAGGATTGATCACCCCATGCAAAATGTGGTACGACCCCTTGAAGTCACGCACTTTCTCCATAGCGAACACATCTTTTGGCTCTTTGACCACGCAGATGATAGGTTGTTTGTTAGGATTGGCGCACACGTCGCACACTTCTTTGTCAGTGAAATTACCACACACAGCGCACAGGTGGATGTTGTTTTTGGCATCCATTATGCTCTCAGCCAGCTCGCGCGCGAATGCCACGTCGCCATTGATGATAGAGTAAGCGTATCTTTGCGCAGTTTTTTTGCCCACGCTAGGCAATTTTGAGAGATTGTTGGTCAATCTCTCCATAGATGCTATAGTATTCTTCATACGAGTACCGGCTACATCAGTCCGCCTAATGCTCCGCCTAAACCTCCCATTTTCTCCTGACTGAGTGCGTCGACTTTGTTGTTCGCGTCATTTATGCACGCTACGAGCAAGTCCTCTAGCATCTCGATGTCGTCAGGGTCTACTGCTTCTCTCTTTAATTTGATAGATTTGATGACCTTTTTGCCAGTCATCTGTATCTCTACCATACCACCGCCTGCAGTGGCAGTGACTACAGAGTTTGCTAGTTCTTCCTGTGCTTTCATCATGTCTTCTTGCATTTTTTGGGCTTGGCGCATTATGTTTTGCATATTTCCGCCACCGAAGCCACCTCTAAAATTATTCATAATATTCTCCTTATTTTTTGATTTTCAGCAAGTCGCCGAATTCGTTCCTTAATTTATTTATGATTTCATCAGTAGATTTGATGCTATCATCGTAAGTAATATTGATATTCGCCACAGCGCTATCCACGCCACGCGCGATATCCAAAATGATATTCTTTCTGTCAGGGTCAGCGATGATGTCGTAGCTACTCTTGTCGTGAGTGACTAACTCTATAGTGTCGCCTACTAGTTTCACGCTATCCACTGCGTCGAGCGAAGTGTACAGCGCGAATAGTCCTCTCTCTTTCGTCCCTAGCAATACATATCCCCACAATCTATCCACATTGGTGCTAGGCGCGCCCACTACCGGCTGTACAGATGCGCTTGCAGATTTAGTCATAGTGACTGGTGCAGAGTTGGATGTGTCCGCTACTGATTGTATAGGCACATCTGTTGATTTAGATGTATCTATAGGCTGTGCAGGTGTGTCTGCAGGTCTAGGTGCATCTACAGGCTGTGTGGTGTTTTGTGCCTTTGGAGTGGCAAGAGTGCCTGTCACTGGCTGTGCAGATGCGCTTTCAGATTTAGGTGCAGAGGCTACAAAATTAGTTTTTTTTTCCGTCATACACGCCAAGCACGTCGATTCGAGCATTATGCGAGGATTGAGACTAAACTTCAGATCCAGCTCGACGGCACTCAGCTTCTCAAACATAGTGCTCAGCATAGCCATATCTGCTTTTGATGCCAGCGGAGATATCTTCTCCACGTCGCTCGGCATCAGATTGAGAGTTTTCGGGTCAGTCACCCCGCTCTTGATCAATATGATATTCTTGAGATTTTCGCACAGTTCTTTGGTCAATACAGAGATGTTCTTGCTCTGGTCGAGACTGTGCTTGATGGCGTCGAATAGCCCCTTGATGTCGCCGTCCAGCATGGCATTGATGATGTTGTGCACTATCTCTATGCTAGATAGGCCTAGCACGTCCACAGTCTTGTCATAAGTGATGTGCTGAGAGCAATACGCACTCACACTGTCTGCTATAGACAAGGTATCTCTCACACTACCTTCGCCTGCCTTGCAAATGGCGAGCAAACTGTCCTCGTCGCAGGTAATGCCTGCTTGGCTAAATATGCCTGTCAAAAATTGCTTCAGGTCATCCAGTTCCACCAATCTAAAGTCAAATCTCGTACATCTAGATAGTATAGTCGCAGGCAATTTGTGTATCTCAGTAGTAGCCAGTATAAACACCACATGAGCAGGTGGCTCTTCGAGAGTCTTGAGCAGAGCATTGAAGGCACTGTCAGTCAGCATATGCACTTCGTCTATGATGTACACTTTCTTCTTAGCGACGATAGGTGGGTATTTCACTTTTTCGCGCAGGTCTCTGATCTCGTCTACTCTATTGTTGGACGCTGCGTCCATCTCTACTATATCAGTGCTGTTTGGTTGCGATAGCGCTTGGCACACTTCGCACTCGCCACATGGCGAACCGTTCTGCGGATTGAGGCAATTCATCGCTTTGGCGAATATCTTGGCGCAAGTGGTCTTGCCTATGCCACGACTACCAGTGAATAAATATGCGTGTGAAACATTGCCCGTCTTGACTTGATTGATCAAGGTCTGAGTGATGTGATTTTGTCCTATGACCGCGTCGAATGTCTGCGGACGATATTTTCTGTATAATGCTTGGTACATCTAATCTCCTTTGGTATTAAACGCCGAAAGCGTTCTCAGTTTGCGCTTGATAGACTGTATGGAATTATCCACAAACTTGATATTCTTGTCTATTTTGTCTGCTATCTCGCTGTACGAATATCCGCTCAAATACATTATTAGTATACTATATTGCGCGCTAGAAAGCAAACTTTTTATTTCATTTGTCAGTATTTCATCGTTTTGCTTGGTGATGCTGATTTTCTCAGGATTGACATTGTGCGACAGCACTATTATCTTAGCGCTGGTGTCGCCGTCTTGCACGTCGATGGAGTAATAATCATTGAGTGGCATATTTTTCTTGCTTTTGGCTTTTCTGACGGCGGTCTGTATCTTGCGATGTATGCACATACTGGCGAATGTGGAGAAATTATCATTTTTCTGCCCGTCATAGTCCATTACCGCTAGGTACAGTCCTATCATACCTTCCTGGATCAGGTCATCCACACTCCCGCCCAGCAAAAAGTACTGCCTGCTGATAGCGCTCACTTTTGGCTTGTAATAGTCCAATACTTGCTCCATTGTCTCTGGGTCAGTCTTGGCGAGTTTTAACATCTCTTCTGTCATCTTATCCCCTTTGGCGCAATGCCTCGTATATAGCGATAGCAGACGCATTGGACGCATTGAGACTATTGACACGCCCTCTCATGGTGAGAGACAGCACTTTGTCGCAACGCTTCGCTACCAGTTCGCTCAGCCCGAAGCCTTCGCTACCTACGACTAGGCATATATTGCCTGTCAAATCTTCGTCATATATGCTGTCAGTGCCTGCTTCTAGCCCGTATACCCAAATATTGCGTTTCTTTAGGCTCTCGATAGTCTGCGCTAGATTGGTCACTTGGCACACTTTGGTGTGAGCGATAGCCCCAGCGCTAGTCTTGAACACTGTCGCAGTGATAGGACAGGCTCTGTTTTTCGGTACGATGACCGCGTCCACGCCGGCACACTCCGCCGTCCTAATGATAGCGCCTACATTGTGCGGGTCCTCGATGCCGTCTAGCATGACTAAGAACACATCGCCATCTTTCTGCGCCAGTACTTCGTCTAGGTCATAAAACTCATACCCCGGCACGAATGCGAAGATATTCTGAAACTTAGTCGAAGCAGTCATCCTTTTAGCCGTTTGCTTGTCTATATGCTCTGTGGGGATATTCCTGCTCTGCGCCAGTGCGAGTATATTGTCATTCTTGTCATCGCAAAAAAATATCTTCTCTATAGGATAGGTCGAGTGCAATAATTCTCTGACTACGTTTTCGCCTTCTACTATCATAATTCCTCCAAAGTAATGTCTATCGTGTGCTGTATCTTGTCCGCCTGTCCGCTCAAATGCCAATACCCTAGCAATGCCTCGAGTTGGGTCGCTTTGCTGTACTGCTCGTGAGTGGAGTGCTTGGCTATATTGCTGGTGTGTATGTTTCTGGCACGACGCGCTATGTCTGCCTCGTCCTCTGTGAGTGTGGGCGCTAACTTGTCCATGATGAGTGCTTGATTGTTCGCACATACTAGACTATTGCATATCTTGTTTATCTCTTTTAGCTTGATATCTCGAGTGGTCACCATGTGCTCGCGTATGCGGAAGCTATATATACTGTCACCCAAAAAAGCCAAATTTAAACAATTCATCTGACTGGCTGTGAATTTATCCATATGGGTATTATATCAAAAAACTCTCGATAAGTAAATAATTTTTCAGCACGAAATCTCGCAAAAACGTTGCTATAGTTCTAAAACTGCCCGCCCCGTCATATCTAAATGTATGATATATGACGATTTTCGATTAGCCTCGGACAGTGCCATGACCATGATGGCGAAGGAATACCTGTCCAATATGCAGAAGAGATACGACGCTCGCCAAAAGCACGAACTCATCAAGGCGCTCTATTACGATATGTGGGATATCAAGACGGCTCTGTCTATGCAGAAAGATAGCTTTTATCAACCGATATATGACGTCATCAATCTCAATATCGAGAATCTCGAGTGCTATTACGAGCATTTGGACAAGCACGACGTGAAGTCATACACTTTTCGCGCCAAGTCCCGAACGCAGATAATATACAGCCTACTCGGGATAGTCAAAGCCAAATTCGCGCTACTGGACTGCGAGAATAGAGAGTATGTCAAGACCGCGCTAAAGAAAATGCAGACGGCAGAGATAGACGCTATGTTAGAAATGTTAAAGCAGGCATAATTATGCTTGCTAAATTTTATTTTTTGTGGTATCATACCGCTGTATTGGAGAAATGGATATGATAAAGTTGTATAACACTTTGACTAGACGAAAAGAAGACCTCACCCCTACCGACGGCACAGTGAAGATGTACACGTGCGGACCTACAGTGTATAGCTATAGCCACATAGGCAATCTACGCGCGTATATATTTATGGATATGCTGAGACGCACCATACGTGCGAACGGCTACCACATCAATGGCGTGATGAATCTGACTGATGTGGGACACATGACCAGCGACGCGGACGAGGGCGAGGACAAACTAGTGCTCGCTAGCCAGCGTGAGCACAAGTCACCTTGGGAGATAGCGCAGTACTACACTGAGTATTTTATGCAGAAGATGTCCGACCTGCACATCGACCTACCAGAGCACATAGTCAAGGCCACCGACGTAGTGCCAGAGATGATAGTTTTCGTGCAGAAACTACTCGACAATGGCTACGCCTACGAGACGGACAATGGCATATATTTCGACACCACGAAGTACGCAGACTACGGCCAACTCAGTGGCATTACGCCTGAGATGCGTATGTCTGGCGCTAGGATAGAGGTAGATGAATTGAAGCGCAATCCTGTAGACTTTGCGCTATGGATAAAGGCACCAAAAGACCACATCATGCAGTGGGAGAGCCCTTGGGGTATGGGATACCCGGGCTGGCACATAGAGTGTAGTGCTATAGGTCAAAAGTATCTAGGCGACCACATAGACATCCACACTGGCGGAGTGGACCACATATCTGTGCATCACGAGAACGAGATAGCGCAGAATTTCGGCAATACCGGCAAGCAAGTGGTGGACAAGTGGGTGCACCTAGAGTTTTTGCAGGTGGACGGTGGCAAAATGGGCAAGAGCCTAGGCAATATGTACACATTGGAGGACTTGGCTGATAGAGGGTTTAGACCATTGGATTTCAAATTCTTCATTATGGGCGCGCATTATAGCAAGGCGCAGAATTTCACATTCGAGGCGCTGAAATCGAGCCAGACTGCGCTCAATCGTATGTACGCCAATGTGGCTAAACATTTTAACGGCACACAGAGCGTGACGGCGGAGAGATTAGACGAATACCGCACACGTATATTGGACGCTGTCAATGATAATATCAATTATCCAGTCGCCATCACTGTGCTGATGGAGATGCTCAAAGACTGCCCACCTAGCGTGGATGTGTATCGCAAGGCGGTGGAATTGGACGCTCTGTTCGGGCTGGATTTAGAGCATTTTGATAAATATCTAGACACCAATATCGAAGTGCCTGACGAAGTCAAAGTTATAGCAGAACAGCGTTGGCAAGCCAAACTCGCTAAAGATTGGGCTACAGCAGACGCGCTGAGAGCCAAACTCACTGCGCTGGGATATACAGTCAAAGACGCTAAAGACGGCTACGAGATAAATAAGATATAAATATCAATTTTTTAACGAAAAAATATGCCTGCCGATATTCGGTAGGCATTCTGTCCCCATAGTGTAATGGATAACACGAGAATTTCCGGAGTTCTTAATTTTGGTTCGATTCCGAATGGGGACGCCATATGATACAGAGGAGAAAGGCTATGTACACTGTTTTGATACAAGGCGCCATGGAGAGTGAGATATCTAGACTATTGGAGTATTACCAGCCTAGTACAGAAGAACAAAGCGGTGGATATAAGTTTTATGTCGCGGAGTATCGTGATGTCAGAGTAGTCATTTCTCACACGCTGACGGGTATCATCACAGCATCCGCATCTACCGCTATAGGCATACTGCGATATCACCCCGATGTGGTCATCAATCAAGGTTGCGCTGGGTCTGCTTTACCAGATTTAGGCGTGGGAAAAATGCTGGTGGGCGACAGCGCGGTGTACATTAATTGCTTCGTGAGTCGCCCTAGTCCGGTGGGCGCTGGTAGCGACTCGCTGACTTGGACGGCACACCCGGTGCGCTCGTATGTAGTGGGCGCGACTGAGCGATTGCTCGACGTGGCTAGAAGTATGGACGATGACTTGTATTTCGGTCGGCTAGGCTCGGGTGATATGTACTCGCGTGAGTGCGATAGGATTGCTTTTTTGCATGACATTTTTGACCACGCGTCCGAAGATATGGAGACATTGGCTAGTTACAAGGTTTGTGAAGACTTTGGAGTAGACCATATCGCATTTAGGATAATATCCAATAATGAATTGACCTTGACCCCAAAAGATAAATCCACTCACCGCACAGTCCAAGACTTTACTATCCGCTATGTGGATAGATTGATAGACACGATCTCTAGATAGTTTGGACTAAAGGAGTTTTGTTCGTATGAATATAGGGCTAGATATTGACAATGTTATTACTGCTTTTGATTGCCAGATATTGAAGGAATTTTTGCTAGAAGATAAGAACAAAAGAAATACCGGCATTATCAATAAAAAAGCAAGACACATCAATCATGGAATGTTTGATTGGAGTGAAACGGAAATTGATGAGTTTTATAATAACAATATGGAACGTATCGCAAAGGACCTAAAACCTAGACGAAATTGCAAAAAATATATGGATAAACTTTTGCAAGATGGACATAAATTAATTCTCATTTCACATAGGGCATATCCGCATTATCAAAATCCAGAGAAAACTACTCTCGATTGGCTCAAAAAGAATAATATTAACTATACAAAACTAGTGCTGTCTGGTACACCAGACAAAACAAAAGAGTGTTTAGAGAATAATATCGATATTATGATTGATGATCGCGCTAGCCAATGTAAGAAAATGAGAGCAAATGGCATAAACGTAATGCTGATGCTAACGAAATATAACGTACGAGAAAAAGAAGATTTGCCTTTTGCTACAAGCTGGAAAAATCTGTATGAAAATATATAAATTAATAACTTACTGGTATATCCTTATTTCTTCTCATCTTTCAAAAGTACTGATATATATTAGTTAATTCTTCTTATCTTTATCATCTTTTATATAGCAGTATATTACATAGTATTTCTTGGTATATCTCCTTACTTCTTCTCCCCATCATCCTTACGTAGCACGTTATTCTTCTCATCATACTGTACTC
>CAYWFC010000035.1:0-8730 GCA_964457935.1 uncultured Lachnospiraceae bacterium | reverse complement strand
CAGGTTTCAATACATCCGCCACTGCTACTGATACCATATCCAGCATAAAAGTGACTGGTAATGTAACATTGTATGCTGTATGGAATTATGTTGTCTATGTTGATATTAGTAATTGTACAGTGACCGACGATGCGGGCTGGAATGAATTCACTGATAGATATGATAACAAATATTTATATGGAACGTATACTCAAGGCTCTTCAGTAAAATATTTACCTACACTAAGTATGAGTGGTTGGACATTTGATGACTTCGAAGAAGGCAATCCAGTATTAGTATATGGCGATGTTTCATTGACGCCTAAGTTCTATAAGAATGTAACATTGACAATAGGCGATAATGATGGCTCTGTCAGCATTTCACTCACTAATGGTTGGCAGAAAGAAAACGGCGCTTCAGCCGAATACCATATTTACAAACAAATATACTATGGTGAAGGTATCACTCTTCCATCCGACCCTCAGAATGATAGTGACCCATATTATCAATTCATCTGCTGGGTTGATAGTAGTGGCAATGAGATTAATAACGGCGATCTATTCTATGGCAGTGGTAGAGCTAAGTGGGGTAGTTATGGTGGTGTGACATTAGACGCTACAGGTGGTACAGGATCTAGCACAGGCAATTGGACATGGGATTCCACATTGTATTATTATGGCAGTGGTGGATTCTTGACAGAAGAAGGTACAGTAATATCTTCACTGCCTACACCTACTAAGTCAGGTGCTACATTCAATGGCTGGTACACTGCGTCTTCTGGTGGTACGAAAGTGTCATTTATCACAGTAGGACATGGCAGATCTATATACTATGCACAGTGGGTAAATACTGTGACACTAAATACAGAATATATGGCAGGTACTATTAGCGACTCCGCTTGGACAAAGACAGGCACATATGAATGGACTCGTACTGTCACACCAGGTACTACGATATCTCTGCCTACTCCTACATCCTCAAAATATGTATTTGCTGGATGGCAAGTATGGAATAGTACGACCATAGTAGATAGTGATTATACCGTAACATCAGATATTACACTTGGTGCTCAGGTGTATACTTCCTACGAGATTATAATCTCTGGGCTAGAGGATTATGTTACCTGGAGTGGAAGTAGTGGTAAAGTACCATTCACAATATCTTCCGCCGGTAGTTATACTGCATCAGGTTGTGATTATTCTCAAGAAAGCCCAGCAAAAGGAGACTTTTGGCGAACTGTTGTTGCTGGTAGCACATCTGCTACATACGGTACATTACCTACTGTTACTCAGAAGAATTACACATACTATTTCTCTATCAACGGAACAAAGATAGATGACAGCACTGTGGTATCTCCTAGTCATGTTTCGTACAATAATGTGATTGGTGTTGATATCCTTAGAACCAGCGCGACATCAGGTACGGTATACTTTGACGCTAATGGTGGCTCATGTAGCACTACATATAAGAATGTAACATTCGGCAAGGCTATAGGTACATTACCTACCGCTACACGATCTGGCTACACATTCTTAGGCTGGTATACTGGCACGTCTGGTGGTACAGAGATTACTAGCAGTACTGTAATCTATGCAGACTCACAAGATACCTACTACGCTCATTGGTCTGGCGTGTCATACACCATTACGTTAAATACTGTTGGAGGTACGGGATCTACATACAATGGGTGGACGTACTCTAGTGGCAAATACACCAAAACTATAGCATATGGTGACACATTAGGCACACTGCCTACTCCGACATATAATGGATATACATTCGATGGCTGGTACACATCATCCAGTGGTGGGTCAGAAGTATACAGCAGTACCACAGTGACTGGCTCTGATACCTACTATGCTCACTGGACTCAAGACATTGTGAATTACACACTGACAGTATACTACGAAGATTATGACACAGGTGGCACTATTCGTACCACATATACTGAGAGTATCAAAGAAGGCACGACGGTATACGCGAGTGACTATCAATTCTCTATTTCGGGATATACATATAAATCAAGATATCCAACAAATTCGTCTCAAACGATGAATGGAACTAGATCATGGACCATGTACTACACAGAAGACCAAGAAGCTTACTCAGGGACTATTTACTATCAGATGAATGGGTCAACAGTAGCCACTGAACCGTGGTCAGAAACTCCTTCTACCAGTGGTGGTTATGTTACGGTATATCACCGCGCTCCTAGTGGATACACATTAGCCTCAGGTCAAAATTATTATACACGTATGTCAGGCAGTGGTGATATATATGTAGATGTACTATCTGCTTCAAATGTTACCGTCACCATACGTGATAGTAATGGTAGCAAATTAGGAGAATTGTCAGTGGAGTCTGGTACAACTATAGGCACTATAAATGAAATGTGCATCAGTAACGGCTGGGATCCAGAAGCATGTGGTGTGTATTATTCACTCAGTGATATAGAATCGGGATATGGTGGTGCTGATTACAGCGATACAGTAGATAGTGATACCACTCTGTATCTGCCATATACATAATATTTCATCAGTATATGCGATCACATTAGACTATCTGTATCACAGCAGATGATATTGCACTGTCTATATCACAGTATATGTGACGATATTAGATGCTCTACATCATACTCACACAAAAAACAGCGATAGTAAAACACTATCGCTGTTTTTTGTGATGTATTATAATTTTGCATTAAGTTTAGCTAGAGTAACCCTGTACGGATACATATACATAATACTCGCCACCAGGGCAACAGTCAGATACGTCGATAACTACTACATTACCACTTACTTGAGGATAGCATCCGTCATAGGCGTCGACATCCTCAATCGTGAATCCAGATTTCGACCAATTTTCTGTAAACAGCTCTCCGTATTCATTTTCACAATCATATGTGCTATCCCAAGAGTCAGTACCACCGTAAGCAAGATCAAGAAAATTATAATCTACTACGAAATGAATGATACATGTCTTGTCCGTAGGTGTCTCAGTACCAGTGCCAGGGTCTGGATCAGTGCCACCCCCAGAACTGATGGCTGTACACCAAACATCTATTGTTAATCCATCTTCAGGAGCCAACATTGCCTCATAATCCGGATCAACTGAGTCTATCTCTTCACCGTCTGGTAAATATTCTTCTGCCAGAGCTATACAATTGACATCTGACTTTATAGTTACCCATATATTATCCTTAGTATAAATAATATAGTCTTTGCCTGTTCGTTTATAAACTATAGTAATCTCACATAAACCAACATTACTTTCCCAATCAGCATAGCCATTAGTATTTGATACATCTCCAGAGTTGATCAAATCACCACCATTCCATCTCCAGCCTTTGAATACATAGTCAGTCCTAGTAGGCTCTGCTGATGGCAATATTATACCTTCATCATAGTATACTTTGCTATATATTGCCATTTCTGCACCACCTTCATCGAATTTCCATATTTCACGATCAGATGATGTCAATGTAAATGATATAGTACCGTCGTTGTTGCCAACTGATAAGTATATTGTCCTATAGAATAGAGGAGTCAATGATTTATCGCCATTATATACAGTGATCGATGATCCTTCTTCGTAGCCGTCAAATGTCCAACCACTCATTTTTAATGTAGGGAATGAATTAATAGTAGTGCCGTAGCCAGCTTGACGATATAATAATTCTCCTTTTCCGCTTGTGCCATGTGACCAACCATTACTACTTGTCACTGTTACTCCCGGATAATCACATATGTCTATTATTATATAATAGTTCCATATAGCATATAAAGTAACATTGCGAATGACAGTGATAGTAGATAATGTACTATCAGTATTTGGAGTAGTGTTAAAGCCTTTAGGATATCGATAAAGATTGTCTAATGGACCGCCTCTATATATATCTGTCGTACTACCACTAGGGATAGAGTATGTATCATTATATTGTACTTCTGCACTATACGACCCGCTACCACCATTAGCACTGAATGTCACAGTGTATGTATCACGTGTATAGTATATGTCTAGATAAGTGTCGCTACCGGCGGTCGCACTGGTATCACTCATATATGAATAGTACGTAAAGTGGTCATAATACCAACTTTCATCACTAGAGTAAATTTTTTCACCTTTAGATAGATTATATACTATATGTGTATCATCTAGAGTATAATCACTATAGCTATCTTCGTCTCCACCGATGTCTTGCAAGTAATGGTACACAGCAATAGTGTAAGTATCAGGTGTCCACTGGGCGTAGAGGGTCTTTGTGCTTGGGGAGTCTTGATTATCTACCAAGTTTATATTGGAGTTAGCGCTGTATGATGTGCCTGAACCGTTGGCTGAGGTATTCCAGCCGGAGAAGGTATACCCTGTACGTGTGAAGCTATTGGATGACACTGTCGCTGTAGGTGTGGTGCATGTCACACCTGGGCGGTTATAGTATTGTGTCGCGGTGGTGCTAGACATAGAGCCTGAGCCACCGTTGGCGTCGTACTTCAGAGTGACAGGACGTGTATACAGAGAGTACAGATTGACTATACCACCTGCAGTAGATGATAGGTTATTCACTGACGCGCTGGTAGTATAGGACGTACCTGTCAGTGATGTACTAGATGTAGTCCAAGAGTTAAACGTCCACTCGCCACCTAGTGAGCCTGCATTAAACTTCTTCGATGTGTCGTTGTAGGTATACACTACTTCTGTGTATTGAGTAGTGTTATTATACGTATCATAGTAGTGTACTTTGTAGGTATTTGGGGTCCATTTCGCATACTGAGTAATATGCGAAGTGGTGGGGGTGGCGTTTTGCCCTTATTTTATGGGCTATTGGGGCAAAATGCGGTGTAAAAAGATAAATAATCTTGTACAAGCAAATGGCACAGTAATTAGCACATTTTTTCAGGTTTTTTGCCGAGATTAGCGAATGGGAGAGAGTGACACAATGTGAAGAGCGGTGGTATAAAAATTGATGCATTTTTCAGGTTTTTGGGGACGAGGTGAGAAAAAAGATAAGTTTTGTGAAAAAGTGGGTGAAAATGCTTGACAATGAGGTGGCTGAGCGGTATCATTAATATGATAGAGATAATCTCTATCCTGCAGTGCTTTGTTTGATGGCGCTGTAGCGTCGCGTATGCGATGGATGGCTACATTAGTAGTCACAGAGCAGGTCATAGCCACCTTTTTTCGACCTGCTCTTTTTTTGTGCCAGTGTGGGCGGGCAAAAAAATATATTTTTCCGCTCAGATTGGATGATTTTTTCTAAAAGTTGTGATATATTATATACATGGATGAGAGACATTTACAGAAAAGGACATATTTACAGGTCATCAAGCGCATAGGCATAGGCATGCTATGCTGTGTACCGTTGCTGTGTGTGGTGGGGTATTTCTTGCTCGGCAGGGTGACCAATGCGGTGATGATAGTGATATTTATGTGCATCATGATCACAGTGCTCGGTGTGGTGGAACTAGTGCACGCGCGGATATCGGCGAAGCGTGCCCAGCGCATAGCGGAGCGTCCGCACAGAGACGTATTTAGATAAAGGAGACTATATGGACAAGAAACCAAAGATATTACCATACAATATGGAGGCGGAGCAATCCATCCTGGGATGTATATTTATGAGCCCGGAGTCGCAGGTGCAGATATTTAGCAAGTTAAACAAAGATGACTTTTACAGCACTGCGCACCAAAAGATATATGACGCGATGAAGACACTGTACACAAACAACGAAGCGGTGGATTACATCACAGTGAACAAGCAAATGGAGCGAGACGGCACATTGGAGGAGGCAGGTGGGGTATCCTACCTAGTAGAGCTGACCAATGCACTCCCCAGCTCGGCTAATTACTCCAGCTACATAGACATAGTGCGCAATGACAGTATTTTGCGCAAGATCATAGCGGTAAACCAAGCGAGTATCAATTACTGCCTCGAGACGCAGAGTAGCAAAGACGCGCTCGAAAATGCCGAGAAACTCATCATGGATATCAGCAAGACCGAGCACACCAGCGAGCTTCGCCACATCAGCGAGGGAGTGACCGAAGTGGTGTCGCGTATGGAGAAGATATTTATAGACAAAGACGCCTTCCGCGGTGTCAAGACAGGCTTCCCGCGCCTAGACCAAGTGACGAACGGTCTCCAAAAAGGCGAGCTGATATTATTGGCTGCGCGACCTAGCGTGGGTAAATCTGCCTTCGCTATGAATATCGCGACCAATGCAGCGTTGTATGACAATGCTAGCGTGGCAGTATTCTCGCTCGAGATGCCTATCACATCACTGGCGCAGAGGTCGCTGGCTAGCGTAGGCTCAGTACCTATGGATGACACGAAGAAAGGCACCAACGACCAAAACGTCTGGAGCAGTGTGATGAAGACAAAAGATAGATTGAGCAAGGCGCGCCTGTACATCGACGACTCATCACTTATCAAGCCAATGGAGTTATTGTCCAAATGCCGTACACTAAAGCACGAACATGGGCTCGACCTGGTAGTCATTGACTATTTGCAGTTGATGACGTCGGACAAGGCAGAGCGCGAGAGCCGTCAAGTCGAGGTGAGCGAGATCACGCGTTATCTAAAAATTGCCGCGAGAGAACTCCAAGTACCTATCTTGGTGCTGTCACAGATGTCGCGTAGCGTGGAGCAACGCCAGGACAAGACTCCTATGCTGAGTGACTTGCGAGAGAGCGGGTCTATCGAGCAGGACGCGGACGTGGTAATGTTCATCCAGCGCGAGGACCGCAGTGCTGACGCGGACGAAGAGCTGTCTCCTGACCTGGACTGCAAACTCATCATTGCTAAAAACAGACAGGGCGAGCTAGATACTATTCCGCTGAAATATGCCGGTGCATTTACGAGATTTTACGAAGCGAACGACAGACGCGCATCACAGCGCTATGCCACACCGCGCAAGGACGACAGCGCCGAAGACGGCACTATCACCCCGACCAAAGACCAAGCCATAGATGACATCTTTGGCGAACAATAAAGGAGAATATATGTTAGTAGACGAAATCAAAAAAGCCAATGTGCAATCAATCAAAGACCACGACACAGTAGCGAGATCTGTGTATAGCGTGGTTATAAATAAAATAATGCTTGCAGAGATCAAAAATCGCGAAAGCGGTGCATCGCTTACCGACGCCGACGTGGTAGCCATACTGCAAAAGACTATCAAAGAACTCACCGAAGAGGCAGAAAACTACGCGCGCGTCAACAATCTCGAGCAAAGAGACGTCATCGAGCGCCAAAAAGCCATTCTGTCCACTTATCTGCCTAAAATGCTCAGCGAGAGCGAGATAGCAGACATCATTCGCACTCTGGACGACCGTAGCGTGCCTGCAGTGATGAAATATTTTAAGGCAAACTACGCAGGCTCAGTAGATATGGGCCTTGTTAGTAGCGTGCTCAGGAGCCTGTAATGCGCGCAGTATTACAGCGCGTGCATGGCGCCACATTGTCGGTAAATGACACCGTCGTGTCGCAGATAGGCACAGGCGCAGTCGTCATGGTGGGCGTGGTGCAGACAGACACTCGAGCCTGCGCCGAAAAGCTCGCTTATCGCATAGCCACTACCCGCATATTCAAAGACGACCGCGACAAACTAAACCTTAGCCTGTGCGACGTGGGCGGGAGCGTGCTATTGGTGAGCAATTTCACTCTGTGCGCGAGCAAACGTAGCGGTACTCGCCCAGATTTTAGCCTGAGCGCTGGCAAGGACGAAGCCAATACACTGTATCTGGCAGTGGCAGATGTCTTGCGCCAGCAGTACCACTTGGATGTGCAGTGCGGTGTGTTCGGCGAGCATATGCATATAGATACCACTCTGGACGGCCCTATCACACTTTTCTTAGATGTAGAGTGATGACTGATATTTATATTACACTTATCTTCGACGTAGAGTGATGACTGATATTTCCTTACACGATAAGTAAATACAAAAATACGAGCAGTTTACGCCCATATTTTTGATATACGATATGTATCCATAATGCCACAAAATGAAAAAACATTTGCATCCATAATGCCACAAAATAAAAAAAACACTGGACATCTCTGTCCAGTGTTTTTTGACTAGTGCATTAGTTAAAACGTGATTTGAATCCAGCACCGAATTTAGCTGCTGGTACTCTGCTCTCAGCGATTTTGATCTTTTGCTTAGTAAGAGGGTTGATACCTTCTCTAGCAGCACGCACTTTCACTTCGAATGTAGCGAAGCCAGGGAATGATACTTTGCCTTCCTTCATACCTTCCGCTAATACTTCTTCAAAAGCATCAAATGCTTTCTTTGCTTGAGCGCCAGTAAGACCTGCTTTTTCGCCCCAAGCTTTTAAGAATTCACCTTTGTTCATAAAAATCTCCTTTTATCTTAGCACTTGGCTGATTATATGTTAGCACAAAATACACTAAATAACAAACGATTTCGACTTTTTTTGCAATATTTTTTACATATTTTTTCGTCACTCCGCCCGATATTTGGGCACTTTTGCACATCTCAGCCGTCACCATGTATGTTTTGTTCCCCAATGCATCAATTTTTATACCACCGCTCTTCACATTGTGCCACTCTCTCTCATTCGCCAATCTCGGCAAAAAAAACCTGAAAAAAATGTGCTAATAACTATGTCATTTGCTTGTACAAGATTATTTATCTTTTTACACCGCATTTTGCCCAAATAGCCCATAGAATAAGGGCAAAACGCCACCCCCACCACTTCGCATATTACTCAGTATGCGAAATGGACCGCAAATAC
>CAYWFC010000034.1:0-10041 GCA_964457935.1 uncultured Lachnospiraceae bacterium | reverse complement strand
GGTGAAGTCGTAACAAGGTAGCCGTACGAGAACGTGCGGCTGGATCACCTCCTTTTAAAGAGTAATCTTTAAAGTCGACGCATACTTAGGTATGTGAAATAGTGTATTTGAAAGCAAACAATAAACTCTTGCCCTTCTCAAAGGCAAGTAAAAGTTAACTTATTAAGTAATATGGATTATTAAAAACATCAGTTTAACCCACTGATGTTTTTTTGTGCTTTTTTGACGACAGTGTTTTCATATGTTTCAATAGCAACGTGCAGAAATTTTGTTTTTTTTGAAATTGAGTATTGACAAGCGACACTTTTCGTGCTAAGATACGGATATCTAAGGGAGATGAAGTATGAGAATTAGTGACAAGATGTATGATGAAGATATTGATGAAGATATTAGTGACGAGATGTATGAAAGTCTAAAAATACAAGAGTTCAAAAAGTCTTTGCCGATTGTTTTTGGATTATTAAGCCTACCATTCATATGCCTACCATTAGGTGTGCTTATAACTATTAATATTTGCAACAAAAACGATATTAAAAAGTACAAAACATTGGTGGAAGATAACGTAGCAATAGCCAATCCTGACATCAATGAATTCTCTACCAGTGCTATCACTGTTAGCAACACAGACGGAGAATATTTTGCAGAGTTATTTGGTACTGCTATGCTCCAGTCAGGTGCTACACCAGTATTCACACAGTTATCTTACAGAATAGATGAAGAGTTATTCGAAGATATTAAAGATTACTATCGCATACAGTATACTTATGATGACAAAGGTAACATCATACAGGCTGAGAATGTCCGTAGAGGGGGCTGTGCAGATCAAAGTGTAGTACGTAATATATTCTCTAGACTAGCAGAGGTCACTCAGCAGAGATATGACAGTATCAATGTAATAGGTGAGACTGACGAGATGAACACAGCAGTAGAGAACAGTGTAGGTGCTGACAGACTGCAGATAGTGAATATCTCCAAGCCAAGAGTAGCAGACGGCTATGCTACATTCTATATGGGCGTCATGAGAGATAATAAACTAATACAGTTTGGTGTAGAGATGCCAGCGACTGCCGACATAGCACTCAATCCAAACTCAGTATACACCAGATACATGGCAGGTGAAGGAGAGTTAGTCAAACTAGACGAGATGAACTTCTCAGACTACGCACACCAGAGTGACAACTTCAGAACAATAGACTTTGGCGACAATGTCTAATAACCAAAAACATCAGTTTAACCCACTGATGTTTTTTTTGTGCATTGGCTAGGTAAATATCATATCTCTAGTGCAGAGCAGGCTATGCTAGAGATTTTTGCAGAGTAGGCTATGCTAGAGATTTTTGCAGGGAGCAAGCTATGCTAGAGATTTTTGCAGGGAGGGGTGCGGTGTGCGGATATATCAAAACAAGTGCGTATTCGACAAATATTGCATTTGACATCATTACATACTAAAATATGTATCAAAAGTAAAATTTTAGTAGAAAATAGGCATATTTTCGTTGACAAAAATTCGCTAATGTTCTACAATACTCTTGATATTCGATAATACAGGAGACCAAAATGAAGAAATTATCTAAATTTGCAATGCTAGCACTCGCATTAGTGTTCGGATTGAGTATATTGCTAGGTAGTCCATTTATGACTACACTGGCTAGTGTACCCAATACTGACGAAGGCAAGGTATTTAAGGCTAGCGGTATACCTTCACTAGTAGAAGAAGGTAATGACTTGTCTATACCTGTACCTACATTTGCCCAGCACCATGGTGCAGATGTATCAGGTGCAGTATTGACGGCTGAGCTACTAAACGGCTCTACAGGTGACAAGTATGTATACACATTCGCTGAATCTACAGCTGATGTGAAGCTAGTATACAGCGACGGCACTGACAAAGTCCTATCTGCGGTACCTATCACTAATGGTGCAGTAGTATTGGACAGTGCTGATTTGGCTGACACTACATATTACTTGACGTACAAGGCTACAGTAGGCGACGACGTGTACTACACAGAGAGATACCAGATCGTGAGTGAGAAAGACACATTCACTCTGGAATTAGAAAAATCTGTAGTACTACCTACTACTATCAAGCCTAGCGCTGACGCTATCGTGCTCCCTAACGCTATCATCTACGACGTAGAGGGCAATGTAGTGAACGACGACGTGGATGTCAAAGTTTATTATAGTACCAATACTACTCCTTTGACTTTGAGCGTAGTGGATGGTCACAAGACATTCGTGGCTAACAACGAAGGCACTTATAGGATATATTATTCTTATAAGAATGCTGAATTGGCTAACTACCCAGTGACTTTGGTCGCTGACAATGACTTTGACTCTACTGCTATCAAGCTAACTGGCAGTGTATCATTCCCTACTGCTTACTTGAACGAAGAAGTGAAATTGGCTGACCCTAGCGTAACTGACGAGGACGGCAATATCGTCAAAGTAGTGACTACCAAGACTGTAAAATACAACAACAACGGCAATCTAGAAGATGTCACTGTGGCTGACGACGCATTCGTGCCTACCAAGGCTGGCAAATACATCGTTACTTACACTGCAGTAGACTATTTCGGCAATGCTGTGAAGTTTAACAATGGCAAGACTGAGACTTTGACTTATACTTATACTGAGATCAAAGACACCAAGGCTCCTAACGTATATGTGGTAGAGGATTATGACGCTACTACTGCTACCAAGGACAGCGTAGTGACCGCTGAGTGGGCTGTGCCTACTGTATGGGGCTCTACCAATATTTATTTCCCTGCTATTTACGGCTGGGACGCTGTGACTGGCTACAACAACCTGACTTTCTCTAGAAAGTTAGTCTACAGAGCAGACAGGACTAAGTCTTTTGACATCGACTCTCGTAGCAAGACTGTCGCAGGCGAAGACGCTAAGTACAACGAGGGCGTGGTATTTAACTTCAAAGATACTGACACTGTGCGTTATGGCGAGTACGACGTGATATACAGAGTGACTGATGAGGCTGGTAAATATACCGAAAAGTCTTTCGTCATCAATATCAAAGAAAATGTCATCGACAACACTGCTCCAGAAATCGACCTCGCTAACTTGGACAACTACATCAATCCTAACCAGACTTTGTCATTCAAGAAGCCTACCGCTACTGACAACAATGACAATTCTGTAAGAATCAAATCTTACTATTTCTACGGCGAACAGAGTGATTTCGTAGAGAGCGAATTTACTACTGCTTATGCTAACGACAGATTCCTGAAAGATTTGTCTGGCTTGAGTGTTAGCCTGCATGAGATTAGCGCTGAGGACGAGAACAAGTCTGGCAACTATGCTGTGAAATTGGCTGACTTCGCTGGTCATGACAAAGTGACTATCGTAGTAGTAGCATTCGACGACGGCATATCTAATACTAATGTAGGTATCGGTAATGTGGCATTCAAATACCACACTATGGATATCGTGAATATCAGCGAGACTGACGCTCCTAATATCCGCGAAGGCGCTGATCATGAATTCGAGATTTTGGACGACGAACACGCTAATGAAATCGGTCAGAACAAGACTGTCATCATCCCTGATGTGAAATTCACTGACGCAGACAGCAGACTGTCTCTCAGCATCAATGTATACGACAAGAACGGCAATGCTGTAACAGTATCTAACGCTCATTATGTATACGAAGCAAATGGTGCTGAATATATATCTTCTATCAAAGACGCTCAATTCACTACTACTGTTTACGGCGAATACAGAGTAATCTACACTGCTAGAGACGCTAGTGGCAACGCTACTACTCTGATCAGAACTATCAATGTAATGAACACTACTAAACCTGTCATCACTTTAGTAGGTAGTATAAAATCTTCTGCAGAATTAGGCGAAGAGATTACACTACCTTATGCTAAAGTAGTGACTAGCGAAGGCGAGACTATCAAGTCTGACCTAGCACCAGACATCACTGGTCCTAACTACACTGCTACTGGTAGTGTGACATTCAAACCTACTGCTGTAGGTACTTATCTAGTAAAATACGAGTACGCTGACGCTACTGCTACATCTGAATACAGCATAGTAGTATCAGACAGTACTGACCCTGTCATCACTTCTAAAGTGACTATCCTAGAAGGCGATGCTAATGCAGACTACATCTTCCCTATATTGAAGGCTGAAGACGCTAGCGGTATCGACTGGGCTAAGTCTAGTGTGAAACTCACAAAAGACGGCTCTGATGAGATATCCTTCTCTAGAACTGCTGATGGCAAGAACTATTCGTTCAACCCTGGCAACAACACTGGCAAGTACACATTGACTTACACTGCTGTGGACAACACTGGCAGAAAGACAGTAGATACTTACACTATCACTATTGGCGACTTTATCGCACCAGTGATCAACATCACTGACGCTAAAATCCCTACTAGCCTAAAGTCTAACAAAGGTACATTCACTATCGACCTAGATACTATCGTCATCACTGACAAGACTTCTAATACTGGCAGTGCTAACAACCTGAGCAAGTCTGATAGTGACCACAACTTTAGCATAGTAGTGACTGACGCTAGTGGCAATGTACAGACTGCTACTAAGATAACTAAGGCAGATGGCGCAAACTGTGACATCACTGACAGCGAAGCTAGATTCGTATCATACAAATTGACTGAAGCAGGCAAGTACACTGTGACTATCTCTATCACTGACGACAACGGCAATACCGCTACTAAGACTGCTAAAATCACTGTAACTGACAAAGCAAGCTCTAAGACTATTAGTGATGCAGAAGTGGGCATCATACTCATCATATTGTCTCTAGTATTGCTAGCAGGCGTGATAGTATACTTCGTGCTGACTGGCAGAAAATCTAAGATAAACAAATCTAAGTAATACACTAGATACACAAAATCTCTCTAGAAATAGAGAGATTTTTTGGTAATAGCATGCGAACAAGAAACAGAAAGATTTTTTTTGGTAATAGCATGCGAACTAGAAATAGAAAGATTTTTTGGTGATAGCATGCGAATGACGATATTTTAATAAAATAATGTAATAATCGTCAAAATTACTCAAGAAAAACAAAATAAGTTTACCTATTGACAAAAACAAAAAGGTGTATTATAATTCTAGTGTGAGTAAGAGAGTCAATATCTGTATATTGGTGTGTGTGATAATCTTGGTGAATGTAATAGTGTCGCCATTGTTTGCGCAGACCAAAGCGGATACAGCAGACACTCCCAATACCAATGCACCCACTATCATAGAGATACCAGATGAAGAACCTATCGAGACACCTACTGTGAGCATATCTAGCGGACGAGACGTGCTAGACCTAGCGCTCAAATGTTTGGATGAGGCATACACGATAGATTGTTATTCTACTGGCACAGTGGTATCCAATGTAGGCGGGGTGAAGCAAAACACATACAGTAGCACTCAGCGCGACCCGAACGGCAACATACTCAATGTCAGCGCGAGCGTAAACAGCGCCGGCATAGCAGGCAAAGACGTTTACACGCTAGACTACGTCACCAACAACACAGTTTACGAGCGTACCACCAGCAAAGTGTCGTCGTCATTCGTGCCGACATTCACGTCTGGCTGGCAGAGCATATCTGTCGCGCAGTACAGGGCGAGCAACGGTGTGCTATGTGGAGACCTAAACTACATCATCAATGACGAGACTATATTGAGCGTCGGGCAGATGAAGAGAAATTATCTCAAGACGAGCGACGGGATAACTACTACTTTTTCCACCAAAGTGACGCTAGATCTAGAGAAATCTGTGGAAAAGTACAAACTTTTGCTCAAGAATATGTCAGAAAGCACTATTATGCCTGTGTTTACCAAGGTGGAATTGACTTTTCATATAGACAAGGACGGCGTACTGCAGTCTATACGAGTGGAAGAGTGCTACAAAATCAAATCTTATGGTCTGTCTGTGGAAATGTCCGCCGATATGACTACTGTATACAAGAGTTTTGATAATTATTTCATAATAAAGGACCCTAGAGTATGAAGAATAAATTAATATTGACCAATATATTTGCTTTGCTACTGGTAGTAGTACTGGCTTTTGTGACTGTCAATGCCATAGACTCCGGCACTGACAGCATCTCTGCCTCGACCGACAGCAGTCAGACCGAGATAGTCGACCCTGACAATATAGACCAGGATGACATCAAGCCGGACGAGCCTACAGGAAAAGTCTACACTGCGGATGATTATTACACAGCGTGGTCTTTTGCTAAGGATATTTTGGATAATGGCTTGGGCTACAAGATGTCGTCCACGCAGTCAGCCAATATCAAAGTGGCTACTATATCACAGCTACAGAGTTTCTCGACGTCGCGCGTGCGCTACACCAACGGCGATGTGTACAATTACGCCGAGTCACATGGGGCGAAGGATACTTATGAGCAGGTATATCAGGACTCGACCATGAAGCAGGTATATATGCGCGAAGGGTCCAAGGCGAACGCGTACGGCGCTACGCAACAATACGGATACAATGCGTTCGTGGCGAAAAAAGGCTCGCTACCTGGGGAATTTCCGCTCTTAGTGAATATGGATACTATCACCAGTCATAAATTTAGCATCAAATATCTGAAGAGAACGGATGCTAATGGCGGGTCATATTTTGAGAAAGTGTATCAATACGAGATATCGCTCGACCCTGACACTAGCTGTGAAGACTACAAGACTACTATCTTGGCTGGCGCGGCAGACTACAGCGACGGCACTAGGCCAGTGGTGACATGGGCGAATGTGACATATGTCATCAACACGAAAGGGTACTTTGAGACTATTACTTATGCGCTAAACTACAAGATGGGCGGTCAAGTGGCTGGTGTGGTAAAAGGTACGGCAAATGTAGACTTCAAGTCCACAGAGATATACAATCAGGACTACATGAACGCATATATAGCGAATAATCGCCCTGATTGGCTATAGGCAAGAATTCTCGCGAAAGCGGGAGTTTTTTGTTTTACATTTAGCAAAAAACTGATATTTATTTTACAAATCCGCGCAAATGGGGTATGATATAGGTATGATTAGCAACGAAAAAATCAGAGAAAGTGCATACATTTTTTGCCCATATCTCACGTCAGAGAGAGCAGAGTATTACAAAAAAGAATTGGTCAATCTCGCGTCGTCAGCCTTGCTGGACATCAAGGGGGCGGATTTTTGCGTATTACGCGAGATCACGTCCGCTACGTACATCGGCTCTGGCAAACTGCAGGAAGTGAAAGAGACAGTGTCTGCTCTGGGAGTGGATTTGGTGATATTTGACGCCACGCTCACAGGGTCGCAGATCAGGAATATAGAGAGCGCGCTAGAGTGTCGCGTGATAGACAGAAATATGCTGATACTGGACATTTTTGCCACGCGCGCGCAGTCCAGCGAAGGCAAACTGCAGGTCGAACTGGCGCAGATGAAGTATCTCAAACCGCGCCTGAGCAGTATAGTGGGCAGTAACGGACGATTTGGCGGTGGAGTGGGTATGCGCGGACCGGGCGAGACGAAGCTAGAGACCGACAGGCGCAGGATAGAGGACAGCATCGCGAAGAAAGAGAAAGAACTATTGCTCGTCAAAAAACATCGCCAAGAGAGCAGGAAACAACGCCAGCGAAACACCAAGACTGTGGCGCTGGTGGGATACACGAACTCTGGCAAGACTACTCTACTAAACACTATCACCAAGGCGCAGAGTTATGCAGATGACAGGCTTTTCGCCACGCTGGACGTGCTGACGCGCAAAGTGTGGGACGACGGCGTGAGCTATGTGCTGGCAGATACGGTGGGCTTCGTGTCCAATCTACCGCATGAACTGACGCATGCTTTTAGCGCGACACTGGAAGAGAGCACAGACGCAGATTTGCTACTCGTGGTGGCTGATGCGAGCGACGACCAAGTGGGCGACCAGCTGAGAGTGGTGCTCGAAGTGCTGGAGGGATTGCATTGCGACAAGGCGAAAATGCTACTGGTCTACAATAAAATCGACAAACTGCCTACAGTGCAACATCTGGCGACCTTCGACGGCATAGATACAGTGTACATCTCAGCCAAAATGAATAGGAATATAGACACATTAAAGTCCAAAATCCGCACCAAACTCACATCACAGTACTAGAGTTTTTTCTATTCTTAAGGGGGAATGTATGAAATCAAATATAGAGATACAGCAAGAATTAATTGATGAGTTTGGTAAAGATTATCACACGATAGATAATTTGATTAAATGGCTGAAAGTGCATTATCATCCACAGATTTTCACATCGATGAAGGAATTTATGCAAACGCCGTATTTTCATACCAAAAAAGAAATGTCTGTAGATGAGTATACGGACGACTACATAACAGAAAACGAAAAATATATTATAATTCTATTTGATGATGCTAGAGATTTTGATAATATGCCAGATGATTACAGTGATGACATTATTGTTTCTTTTGATAAAGAAAGTGGCAAGATATCGAAATACTATTACACAGGTTACTATAATTCAGCCTTGCCATATGTACAAAGTTTTATAGATGCAGACAAATGACCTTAATAAGAATTTTTATTATCCAATTATTATTGATAAAAATCACAATATACATATATGATTTGGGATGCCATATTAAAGGGATAGATACGGAAAATGAAAACTGACGGCAAAAAATTTATAAAAGAATTGAAACGTAAATACAAGAAGTACAATATCAATGTATTTAATACAGAAAAGTCAAAAATTATATTTATTAGTTTGGGAGATAATAAACTGATATCTCTTTATATAGATATGGTAGGTAGTGTTCCTATCGTCTCGACTGATTATTTGGATATGGATGAAAGATATAGTTTTGAACTATATGAAGAGAATTACAATGCTATTTTTGAATTAATAGACAAGCAAATATCTGTCATGACAAAATATTATGACACATTGCGAAACGCTCCACAAGAAGTGCAAAATAAAATATGCGGAATATATGATGAAATAGTAGACAATTTCAATAACAGAGATTATATAATTATCCAAGACTATTTTTCACCAATCTGCATGATGTGTAAAGTATTGGACAAAGAAAATAGATTGGCCACACCGAATAGACTGATGTGCAGGATTGATTATCAGCCGATAGGATATGTTATCACTATAATTTACAACGACCCATTCGATCAGCAAATAGACTATGTGTATGCTACAGACTTTGCGAATTTCATTAAAGATTTTCATGCGGTATTATTGGGCGATTATGCGAATCTGAAGCGCTAATAAGGCAAACGAGACAGGGATTGAAAGGTTTGGTATGGAAAAAAGAATTAAATGCACAAAATCTGGTAACGGAACTGAGAAAATATTATGTGAAGAGTTACGAGGCTTTGAACAATGAAAACAATCATCAAAAAAGTAACAGATTATGGTTTGCCACAGTTTAATTAAAGGAGAATAATAATGAGTGTTTCTTATCTTATCGCTTTTGATAAAAGTTTGCCAAAAACAAAATATTTGTACAAGTTCATTTTGGCGAGCAAACAAACTGTTTTTTCTGAAGATGATGGGATTTTATTTAGTGATGAATTGTATCCGCAAGAACAAGAAATCGCATCTAATTTATTTCCGCAACGCAAAGTTTATTCAATCCGAAGCAGTGTGCCGTTAAGTTACGAAAGTACGGACAGTTCAAATGTTAGCGAAAATTATTATATATGTGAAAAAGAGCAATTAGTATGGTTTCTGGATTTTCTAAAAAAACATATACGCGCAGATGAAGATGCATTATTTTTGAAAATCGCCCTTGGCCAGCCTATAGATTATTCTCGAATTTTAGCCAAGCAGATAGATGTCAATGATTTCTTATTGCCCGAATATGATTTTACTTTTGATAATCACATTTACCAATTTGTAAACAATAATCAAATATAATGAGCGTATATGTAATGTCCATAAGTAACAAAAAATGTAGCGCATTGTTTTTTCTATTCTTAAGGGGGATGTATGAAATCAAAGATTGAGATACAGCAAGAATTAATTGATGAGTTTGGGAAAGATTATAACACGATAGATAATTTGATTA
>CAYWFC010000033.1:0-10294 GCA_964457935.1 uncultured Lachnospiraceae bacterium | reverse complement strand
GTCCTTAAGACCAATTGGGTGGACGAAAATTTTCTTTTGCTTTGAAAGCTTTTTATCATAGAGATAGTCTTCTCTTTCAACCTTGAAGAAAGCTTTTCCGCCTTCAACAACTTTTGAAAGCATAATGCCCGCGCTTGCAAGAAGATTGTTTGGCGAATCGAAATATGTTTCATCAACAAAGCTTCGTCCCTCGCCAACAAAGTGATACATAGGAAGTTCAACTTGAAGTTTCAGAAAATTCTTGTAAGTGTTTTTTGAAAACACAGTGTAGGTTTTAACGCCCTCAAAGTTAACGGTTTCAAACTTTCCCATTTTCGCCTTCCTTTTTTAAATAGGATATATATAATATAAAACAAATAAAAAGAATTAACAAATAAATTTTGTAAATTTTTAGATCCACGCCTTCCATTTCTTTTTAAAACCCAAGTTTCTTTTTTTATTTGCTAAACAACCGCAGCCTTATTTTAAATTTTTATCTCACTTAAACACTATATGGGCCCTGCTGCCCGTGGCAGCGACGGGCCATCTGACGGAAATTAATGCAAGAGGGGCTACGCCCCTCTTGACACCTGCTTTTTTCGTTTAAGTCAAGAGAACAAAATTTGTTGTTTCCAACCGCTCAGCCTTTTTCAAGCAGAAGGAAAATGCTTTGTATAAATTCCGTCCTCTTAAACTTGGCTGGATTGAAGCGCCTAAGCTTTTCTTTAAGCGGAAGAATTATTTAGAATTTATTTCATATTCCCTTCCAATTGAAACAAAACGGAGCGCTTAAAGAAAAAATAAAAACGAAAAACGAAAAAATAAAAGTACATACAAAAAATCCAAGCTAAAGCTCGGATTTTTTTGTATGGGGTGGAAGATGGGACTCGAACCCACGATCTCCAGAGCCACAATCTGGCGCGTTAGCCAACTACGCCACATCCACCATGATGAAGGTCACTTGCATTGCACGACCTTCACTAATCTAGCACAAAATATATATTTTGTCAATGAAATTCAACGAATTATTTCAATGTATTTACGATTTCTTCTAGCGATATCTGAGTTTGGGTATATTCTTTCAGATTTTTGACAGTGAAATACCCATTAGCCACTTCGTCTTCACCCACTATGATGACGTAGTCAGCATTGGACTTGGAGGCGTAGGACATTTTGTTTTTGAACTTCACATCTTCAAAGAATATAGTAGTATTGATATCATTGTCACGTAGCGCATTGCTGAGTGCTATGCACTGGCTGACAGTGTCCCCCATAGGCAATATCACTACTTTGGCGATAGAGTTTTGGACTGATTGCAACAATCCTGCGCTCTTCAGCTGGTCATACAGTCGTGTGAGACCTATAGCCATACCCACGCCGGGCAATTTCTCGCGTGTATAATACCCTGCCAGATTGTCATAACGACCACCACCGCAAATGCTACCCAATCTCTCGTACCCATCTATGACAGTCTCGTACACTGTGCCGGTGTAGTAGTCCAGCCCGCGCACTATGGCTAGGTTGATATTGTAGTACCCATCCTCAATGCCAAATTCTGACATATATCTCACCACAGTGCTGAGCTCTGCCAGACCTTCTGAGAATGTATCATTGCCTATAGCCAAATCACCTAACTGCGCCAGCTGTTCGCTCGGAGAGCCACTGATGCGCAGTACATCTAGCAAAGTGCCTACTTGCGCGTCTGTGAGGCTGTAATCCAATGTGAGAGTTTGCACAAATGCGTCGTTGCCTATTTTGGTATACTTGTCTATCAGGCGCAGGATATCTACCGCCTTGTCATTCAAGCCCAAATGTTCTATCACGCCTAGCAATATTTTACGATTGCTGACGAAAATAGTGAATTTACCTATATCCATATCTCTAAATATGTGGTATATGATGCTAGGTATCTCCGCGTCATAGCACAGGCTGAGTTTGTCCTTGCCTATCACGTCTATGTCGCACTGATAAAACTCTCTAAATCTACCCTTTTGCGGTCTCTCTCCGCGGTACACCTTGCCTATCTGGTAGCGCGCGAATGGGAAATTCAGATTATTGTAGTTTAGCGCCACATATTTGGCTAGCGGTACAGTCAAGTCAAAGCGCATACATAGGTTATTGTCGCCTTTTTGGAAACTATATATTTGCTTCTCAGTCTCGCCACCAGCCTTGGCCAGCAATACCTCGCTACTCTCCAGCACTGGGGTGTCGAGTGGCAAAAATCCGTATTTCTCATAATTCTTGCGTACTATGTCTACCATTTTGTTAAATACTATTTGGTCTTCGGGCAATAATTCCATAAATCCCGGTAATGTTTTTGGCTCTATCATAATGTTTCTCCGTATATATTCTATATATTTTTAGTCGCGATGTCAAACAAAAACCGCACCTGCATTGCAAGTGCGGTAATATCTCATTTGCAACACATCAAAACAATGTCGCTCTTTCTAGCGATATTAGTCGTGGTGATGATGTGTGAAGTGGATTTTATTCATATCAGTCCTTTGATTACATTATTTCAGTATTATCATCATCTTCTGACGATGTGAAGAATTGTCTCTCTTTCTCTACCAAATAATTCACATCTCTCGATGACAGCAAGCTATGACACATAGTCATCCTATGCTCTGCCAGCCACGCCACGTCTGAGATATTCGATCTCTCATATCCGTCAGAGTCCATCCACACCATATCTATCATATGGTGTTTGTCGGCATAAATAGATCCATATGTCAGCGCCTCGAGGTATTGCTTCGAGCTCAATGTACTGCCGAATGAGTTGTCATCCATACAGATACAAAAACTGTCTATCCCGCACTCTGTGTACAGATAATCACCTATACTCTTGATGTCAGACATACTAGTTGACTTAAAAACTAACTTATACATATTTTCTCCTCAAATTACATATCTAATTCGTCATTTTCTTTAGCCAATGTCTCCAGATTGACTATATCATCGATGGACAGCACTTCGCCAGACTTCATTCTCTCATTCGCCAGCCAAGCCACGTCGTTTAGGTTATCTCTGACATTGCCGTCGAGGTCTACCCACAGCACGTTGTTCATCTGATTTTTCACAGCGTATACCGACCCGAAAGTGAGTGCCATACGGTAAGCCAGTGTGTCTTCTGCGTATATCTCTTTTGGTGACAGCAATGCGCTGTGTACATTCACTCCGCGCCTAGCCTTCAGATAACTGTGCAAATCTCTACATTCATTTTTATTCAAAGCACAAAATGCCAATTTTTTATCTAATGCCAATACTTTATCTTTTGCCATATCTCATCTCCTTATATAATCATAGTATACCACAGGTGCGTATTATTGTCAAGGGGGTGGTGTCATTTTTCGCCAAAAAATCGCTCATACTGCGCCAGAACGCCTTATTTTATTTGATTTTTTTATTAAATTGTTTTATTATATATGAAAAGGAGCGTATATATGAATAATTTTTATATCACTACACCCATATATTATCCTAGCAACAAACTCACTCTAGGCAACTGTTACACCACAGTAGTGTGCGATGCCATAGCGAGATTTCATAGGCATTTGGGCGAGAATGTGTACTTTTTGACCGGTACAGACGAGCATGGTCAAAAGATAGCCAAGATAGCGAGCGAGAAAGGTATGTCCGGGCGCGAATATCTAGACGGCATAGTGGCTGATACCAAGGCATTGTGGCGCGAGCTGAATATATCTTATGACAAATTCATCCGCACCACTGACGAATACCACGAGCAGACCGCGTCCAAAATCTTCGACAAACTGTACAAAAAAGGCGACATATACAAGTCCACCTACGTGGGCAAGTATTGCGTGCCATGCGAGTCGTTTTGGAGCGCAGACCAGCTAATAGACGGCAAATGCCCTGACTGTGGTAGAGAGGTCATAGACGCGAACGAAGAGTCATACTTTTTCCGTCTGAGCCGTTACGAGCCATTCTTGAAAGCGCTGTATAACGAAAATCCTGATTTCCTGACCCCTGCTAGCCGAGTAAATGAGATGATCAATAATTTCTTTAACCAAGGGCTAAAAGACCTGTGCGTCTCGCGAAAAACAGTCAAATGGGGCATACCTGTGTCATTCGACCCTGAGCAGACCATATATGTTTGGATAGATGCATTGTCAAACTACCTATCCGCACTAGGCTATCTGTCAGATGATGAGACATTGTTTAGAGAGTTTTGGCCAGCGAATGTGCACGTGGTGGGCAAAGAGATCGTGCGCTTCCACGCTATCATCTGGCCTGCACTGCTCATGGCGCTGGAGTTGCCACTACCTGAGCATATATTCGGTCATGGCTGGCTGATGTTCAATAACGGCAAACTCAGCAAGAGCAAAGCACTCGAAAAGCGCGAAGTAGTAGACCCACGCATACTGAGTGCGCGCTATACTTCTGACTCAGTGCGAAATTTCCTTATAGGCGACATATCTTTCGGTCAGGACGGACCTTATACCCAAGAAGGCTTCCTAAATTCCTACAACGGCATATTGGCGAACAAAGTAGGCAATATTTTCTCTCGTCTCACCGGTATGACTATCAAATACTGCGACGGCGTCATCACTGACGGCGGAGTGACTGACCCACTAGACGGGCAGTTCAGGGCTACAGTGGCTGAACTGAAGCGTCAGTGCATAGATGAGATGCTAGACATGAAGCCTACCCTCTCGTACAAGACTGCCCTTAGGATCATAGACGAGTGCAATACTTACATCGACGCCAACAAACCATGGGAATTGGCGAAACTCGACGGTCAGACCGACCGCATACACACTGTGATATATCTCGCACTCCAAGGTATGCTCGAGGCGTACACATTGCTCAGCGCATTCTTGCCAGAGAGTATGACTACTGTATTAGATATATTCCACATACACGACGTGCGCCTGTCTTGCGAAGATACGCTCGCATTCGACATCGACGGCATCCGCCTAGAGAAGAGAGACCCACTCTTCGCTAGACTGGATATCCCTGCAGAGCTCGCTATACTAAACGATATAGCCAATGCTCAATAATGGTATCTGATATTGGATGTAAAAAAGAGCCTATCGGTATCTGATATTGGTGTAATAAAAGAGCCTAACAAAATATGTTAGACTCTTTTTTTGTATTATGGATTGCCAATAAATTTGAATTGACTGTAGATTGACAGTGAATTTGATATATGAATATTGGCTATGGATTGACAGTGAATTTGATAGATGGATATTCGCTAGCGATGGTCAATTCCCATGCTGAACTGAGTTTGTCTAGTATGCCTTTCATCTCAAAAGTATTTTTCCTATAAAACTCTGATTTAGATGTAGGGCTCAGACCGAGTGTCAGGATAGACACTTTCTTTTGCATACCCACTTTGGCGCCATATTTGACCGCCATTTCACTATCTAGATAGCAGTCTATTACTTGACCGGTAAATCTATTTGACGAGAGTTTCCTGCCCATCAAGTCCACCTGCCCTACGATGTAATTTTTAGCCGTACTGCCGAAGCTACAAGCCGACACACAGTCGCTGATGACGCCGTAAGCAGTGTTGTTGCCAGGCAACGATGCTACAAATCCGCCGTTGTTGCTACCCGAGATCCAAGAGTTGCTGATGCCTTCGAGTTTACTGCTGACATAGCAAGCATATACCTCGCCGTTAGTCATACTGCACACCAGACCGCCCACATAATGACCAGTCAATTCGTTCTGCACGAGAGTGTCAGGATTGTAAGCATTCTCTGATGTAGGCGCGTCGCCCGATACATAACATCTATACATAGTGCCGATATTGACACATATCAAGCCACCTACATAATATGCTTTGATATTGCCTAACGAATAACTATTCGACACGCTAGCAGAGTTTTTGCCCACTAGTCCGCCGACATAAGTACTGCGCGCCAAGTCGCTATTGTTGTCCAGAGCGAACTCTAGATTACAATTATTATAGCAGTTGTCTATATATACATTGTTCTTGCTGGTGTATTTCAAATTCACACCTGCTATTCCGCCCAAGGACAGATTGCCCTTTGAGCCATCGACCTTCACACCATCGGCTGTGTCGCGGTATGCGCTGTAAGATACTATGCCTTGATTGAATCCCACTACGCCACCGACGTACATATTCCTATCCATATCGCTAGCCAAGTATATGGATGCGAATGAATGCGCATTCTTGATAGTGCCTCTATTCGCACCTACTATACCGCCCACATATAGCGTTTGATATTTGTAGTCTTTTTGCAAAGACTTGCCTGTAACGTTATTATTGATATAAGCAATATAGTTGTCATCTTCTGAGCCTGAGACATTGGCATTGATGTTTGACAATGTCGTGTCAGTGCTCTCGCCCACTACACCACCGACGTAATGCTGTCCGCTGATGTTGCCATTGAGCACATCTATGCCGTCTAAAACGCTAGATACTGCGCAACCTACTGCACCACCATATCTGTGACCTGATACGCACGAATTAGTAGTGTTGGTGATATTCACTGTGTCTACTACGCAGTCTGTGATAGTAGTAGAGTCACATGTTATGCCCACAATGCCACCGACATTGTATAGATTGTTGGTGTTTTCATTCTCGATAGTGACATTCTTGATAGTCACATTCTCGATGACTGTGCCTAGTGTAGCCTTGCCAGCCAGAGCGCCTACATTGGTGCCCACAGCGCTGATTTCTACACCATCCAGCACTATATCATGCACATATGCGCCTCTCAATTCGCCTATTAGTCCTAGATTGGTACCGTCGGTAGATATTTTGATATTCTTGATAGCGTATGGAGTGCCGTCAGGCTTCTTATCTGCGGTCAATTCACCGGCAAACTCGCTGATGACAGACCATTCTGCGCCTTTTAGGTCGATATCATTCTTGAGCACTATGCGAGTGGACTCGTCCGCGTCGTCCAGTTTACTCAAAATGTCGTCTGTAGACTGCGCTGTCATGACAGTCTTGCCCGAAGTATTTATCTCGCTAGATATAGGTGTGATAGCCTCGTTTACTTGCATTACGCCCGGATACGCATTGTTAGCGAAGTACCAGCAAGTCTTGGTATTCCATGGCTCTGTGTTGCCATTTTCTAATTGATAATATATATATGTTTCTTTCTTTCTCAGATTTTCTGCCAGAGCACCATTTATGGCGAAATCGCTCGTGATAGCATTGTCAGTCATCCCCACAGCGCTGAGTGACGCGGTAGTAGGCTCGTCAGTGCAATAATACAACCCCATGAGCGAGTATGTATTGACTACGCCTTCGACCTTGCCTATTAGATTGCCCACTTGACCGTTGTCAGCAGTAATCTTCGCCATAGCCAAACTCTGTCTAATACTGCTATTCTTGGAGTCAGTAGTGATGTATCTGCCTACCAGACCGCCCACTGCGTTGCCAGCATAATTATCTGCCAAGACAGTAGCAGTAGTGAGTACTGTATCTACAGTAGCCCCGTCCACCAGACCGATAGCGCCACCTATGTTGCCTTTAGCAGAAATGATACCGCTAGTAGACACACGAGTGAGTTTGGCTACAGATGTGGTGTTCTCCAGTTTGCCCACTGCTAGACCGCTATTAGCGACCTTGGTATTGCTCACTACAGAATTATCCACAGTGACAGCGTCTATCTGACCGTTGAGAGTGCCTGCGATGATGCCTGCATTGCTAAAGCCGCCCGATACTCTGCCGTTCTTGATAGTCACATTCTTCACTACGCCGTTTGCGTTGATTTTGGAGAAAAGCCCTGCATTCTGTATGCCAGCGACAGATACATTTAGCCCGTCTATGCTATAAAACATACCGTTGAATGTACCAGAGAAGCCATAATCATCATACACACCCACTCTAGAGATGAGACCGATAGGCACGAATTCGCCTGTCAGAGTGATGTTATTCATCAGCTGGTAATGGCACGATAGATTGCTCTGAGAGTACATGTACTGCTGTATGTCTTGCTGATTTTTGATAAAATATGGATAATCACTAGTACCGTTGCCTATGATGACCTCGACCTCTAGTCTAGGGTACTTGTCATGAGTGGTAGTGATGACTATAGTAGTCCTACCGCCCGCTTTTGCCACATAAGACTGGCTATCTTCGTCGTACTCGATGAGACTAGTGACTTGGTCACCGCCGGCGTTGAAGTCTACAGTGACTTTGTCAGTAGGTCTAGAATGCACATATTCCAGGTCGTCGAGAGACAAAGACTGCCCTACATTGATGTATCTCTGTGTAGGATTGATAGCGAATGTCTCGTCGTCTTTCACGAATGTGTACACTGTCAAGCCCAAACTAACGGTGACGATAGTGACACAGATAATCATTAGAAATCTCTTCATATTTTTCACTCCAAATATATGTTTTGACTTATTGTACTACGAAACTCGCAGATTGTCAATAGGCAATTTTTAATTTTTTGCACATAATATATATTATGTACTGAAATATACAATTTACATATTTTAATCTCTTGCACCTGATATATATTATGTACTGAAATATACAAATATTTTACATATATGCTTTGCCACAGTCCTTCAAAAACTGACCTAGCAGAGTAAAACGCTTGGCAGTGAAGTTATTGTGTATCATACGAGCGAGGTTTTGCTTGGTGCCGATGAGCACGACAGACTTTTTGGCACGAGTGATGGCGGTATATAGCAGATTTCTGGTCATAATGATAGGCGCACCAGCCACGATAGGTATGACCACCGCGTCGAATTCACTGCCTTGGCTCTTGTGTATGGTGATAGCGTAGGCAAGTGACAGTTGCACCAAATCAGGCTTGGTGTACACGCACACTCTGCCGTCCTCAAACTGCACAGTCACCTCATTAGTGTTGGTATTGATGTGCTTGATGTACCCTATGTCGCCATTGTACACGCCGTCGCCCTCTTCGACCACGCCTATGTCTGTGCGCTTGGTGAAATGCAGGTCATAATTATTGCTCGTCTGCATTACCTTGTCCCCGACGCGAAATTTGATGCTATCGTCCTGCAGGCTCGCATTGCCCAGCGGTGGATTGAGTATGAATTGCAGTTTGGTATTGAGATTTTCCACTCCGCAAGGTCCTGCCTTTAGTGGGGCTAGCACTTGTATCTTCTCGCTAGACAAATGCAGGTAATTTGGCAGTCTGAAACTCACCAAATCCACTATCTCGTCGCTAGCCGACACTGGGCTGTCGTTTTGGATGAAATAAAAGTCCTTGCTACCATTGTCTATGACAGGCATCTGACCTTTGTTTATGGCATGGGCGTTGGTGATGATGAGGCTGTCGCTGTCCTGCCTATATATCTGTGTCAGGCAATTCACATGGACGCATCCGCTCTCTATGATGTCTTTCAGCACATTGCCAGCGTCCACGCTAGGGAGCTGGTCTTTGTCCCCCACCAGCACCAGACGGCAGGACGGCTTGACCGCTTTTAGCAAAAAGTACAGTAGATTGACATCTACCATAGACATCTCGTCCACTATGACTAGGTCGGCATTGAGTGGATTGTGCTCATTGCGATTAAACACGCTCTCGCCCACGCCATGCGTCATTTCGAGCGCCCTGTGCACTGTCTTGGCTTCTCGTCCGCAAGATTCTGACAGACGCTTGCTCGCTCTACCAGTCGGCGCTAGGAGCAAGATGTCTTTTTTCTGATTGGACAATATATCTATCACCGCTTTGATGATAGTGGTCTTGCCTGTACCGGGTCCGCCAGTGATGACAGACACGCCGTATGTCAATGCAGATATGACGGCGGAGCGTTGCTGGTCGTTTAGCGTGATATTATTGATTTTCTCATAATGCGCCAATTCGCCGGTGTAGTCAGTGTCCACTTGGAAAATATTTTGCGCCAGTTGGGTGAGTTTCTTAGCATTGTACTGCTCACGATAATAATACTTCGTCGATACGGCTATCTCTTGACCGGCGTAAGTGTACACCTTGATACTGCCTTCTATCTCCACCATGTGCAATATCTTGTCTATCAGGGCTGTGTCCTCGTCCCCGAAGCCAAGCAGTTTGGCAGTATTTTTGACCAAAATATCTGCTGGCAGATAGGTGTGGCCTTCTTTCTTGCTCGCCTCTTTCAGCGTATACACTATGCCCGCCTTCACTCGGAAGTCACTATGGCTATCTATGCCTATCTTTAGCGCTATCCTGTCCGCCGTCAAAAAGCCCACGCCGTCTATGTCCTCTACCAGTCTGTAAGGGTTGGCTTTGACTATATCTATGGTGTGCTGTTTGTACTGGTCGAATATCTTTAGCGCCATATTGGTGGTGATATTGTGTGACTGCAAGAATATCAGGCTGGACTGCATCATCTTTACCTCGCTAAATGA
>CAYWFC010000032.1:0-10659 GCA_964457935.1 uncultured Lachnospiraceae bacterium | reverse complement strand
TGATAGAGAAATTTGGTGGCGGACCAGTCGGACTGGATACACTCGCAGCCTCTACTGGCGAAGAGAGCAGTACTGTAGAGGATGTCATCGAACCATATCTGCTGCAGTTAGGATTTATCGCTAGGACGCCTAGGGGGAGAGTGGTGCTGGCTAATTGCTACAAACATTTCAATCTCCCTGTGCCTAAAAATGTATTTAATGGAAATGAAGAAGATGGAGAATAACAAAAATTATCTTTTGTCCACTTATGATTACGACTTACCAGAGCGATTAATCGCGCAAAAGCCGTTAGATAAGAGAGATGATTCGAGATTATTGGTATACAATAGAGCAAATGACACTATTTCACATAGACACTTTTATGACATAACAGAGTATTTCAAAAGTGGCGATGTTTTGGTGCTGAATAATACACGCGTTTTGCCGGCTAGATTGTATGGCAAAAAGGCTACTGGCGCCAACATAGAAACATTGCTCCTAAAGCGTATTTCTATGGACACATGGGAAGTACTACTAAAGCCAGCAAAACGCCTACATATAGGCGAAAAACTCGTATACAGCGACGATATGTACGCAGAACTAATAGAAGTTTTGCCAAATGGCAACCGCATTATGAAATTTGTATACGAAGGAGTATTCGAAAATATTTTAGAGAAGATAGGCGAGATGCCACTGCCACATTATATACACGAAAAGTTGCAGAACAACGAGAGATACCAAACAGTGTACAACAAAGTAACTGGCTCAGCGGCTGCACCTACGGCAGGACTACATTTTACCCAAGAACTCATATCAAAACTACAAGATATGGGAGTGGAGATATGTTATACTACACTAAATGTGGGTCTTGGTACGTTTAGACCATGCAAAGAGGAAGATATACGTGAGCATGAGATGCATAGCGAACACATTACTTTTAGTAAAGATAACGCCGATATGCTGAACAAAGCCCATACAGAAGGGCGACGCATAATAGCGGTAGGTACTACTAGCCTTAGAGTACTGGAGAGCGTGGGGGAAAATGGATTTCCTCTAAAAGAATTTTCGGGAGACACAAATATATTTATCTATCCGCCTTATGACTTCAAGGTCGTCAACGGGCTAATCACAAATTTTCATTTGCCAAAATCGACCCTTATTATGCTGGTGTCTGCTTTTGCTGGCATAGAGCAAACGCTGAATTGTTATCGTGTAGCAGTGGAGAATGAATATAGATTTTTCTCTTTTGGTGATTCGATGTTTATTTTATAGGAGAAATTATGGAAAAATTTAGTTTTGAAGTACTGCACGTATGCAAGCAGTCGGGTGCTAGGACAGGCATATTGCACACACCTCATGGAGATATTTATACCCCGATATATATGCCTGTGGGCACTCAAGCGACAGTGAAGAGTCTGACAGTCGAAGATTTAGAGAAAATAGAAGCGCAGATAATACTATCCAATACTTATCACTTATTTTTGCGTCCAGGTCAAGACGTGATAAGGCAAGCAGGTGGCTTGCACCAGTTTATGAATTGGCATAAGCCTATCTTGACGGATAGCGGTGGATTTCAGGTATTTTCACTGTCTAGTCTGCGCAAAATAACTGACGAAGGTGTGCAATTCTCTAGTCATTTGAGCGGTGAGAAAATGTTCATCACCCCAGAAAAAGCGATAGAGATACAAAACGATTTAGGCTCTGATATAGTCATGGCTTTTGATGTATGTAGCAAGTATGGCGAAGATCACAAGACTGCTGAAAAAGCAATGAACAGAACTCTAGAATGGCTAGATAGATGTTATAAGGCGCAAAAAAATGACAACCAAATGTTATTCCCTATTGTGCAAGGTAATTTTTATAAAGATTTGAGGCTGATTAGTCTCGAGAAAACTCTCCCTTATGCTAGATGCGGAATAGCAATAGGTGGGTTGTCTGTCGGTGAACCGAAAGAATTAATGTATGAAATGTTAGATGTCTTGAAGCCACATTACCCAGAGAATATGCCTAGATATCTGATGGGCGTGGGTAGTCCAGATTGTTTGCTAGAGGGGATAGACCGAGGTATTGATATGTTTGACTGTGTTCTGCAGACTAGGATAGCGCGCAATGGCACAGCAATGACCAGTGCTGGGAAAGTCGTACTAAAAAATGCAAAATACAAAACAGATTTTACCCCTTTGGACCCCGAATGCGATTGCTATTGCTGTAGAAATCATACCAAAGCATACTTGCGCCATTTAGTGGTGACCAATGAAATCTTGGGCGCTAGACTGCTATCTCTTCACAATTTGAGATTTAGTCTAAAATTAATGGAAGGCGCACGCGACGCTATCAATAATGACAGATTTTTAGATTATAAAAGACAGGTATTGACAAAATATTACCAAGAATAGATATAAATTGTTTGACTTTTGGCATATAATTTGTTAACTTATTGTCATATTTGAGGAGAAATTTATGAAAAATTATATTTTATTAGGCGCAATGATTGTTGTTTTAGTATTATTGCTATTATTGAGCTACATGCGTAGGAGAAAGTACACGACCGAGCAAGAACAAATGCAGAATGAAGTCAGAAAAAATGACAAAATTATGACTTACAGTGGCATCATTGGTACAGTAGTCGATGTATTTGAAGAAGACGGCGAGAAACAATTAGTAATCAAAACAGGTCACAAAAACAATTTTGGCTTTATACAGATCGACGTCAAAGCAGTATATGGCGTGGTAGGCAAAAAGGCCGATAAGTCACCTGCTAACGACAAGACTGCCGAAAAATCTGAAGAGAAGTCGGCTGAAGAGACGCCAAAAACTGAGCCAACTGAAGAGACTGCTACAGTCGAAACGCCAGAAGTAAAATCTGAGACTAAACCAAAGGCTACAAAGTCTGCTCCAAAATCGACTGCTAAGAAAACTAAAAAGTAATATACAAAATATGTCGAATAACATCGACATATTTTTTTGTGATACCGCATGGTCATATTATTATCTTCTAGTGAATAAAATTTACAAAGGAGGCAGGCGAATGAAATCTGAAATCTTAGCGGAAGACAGTAAATTAAAGAATTGTTTGCATTTTTTCAAATCAGTATTGGTGGGGATAGTAGTGTCGTTGATTTTGATATTACTTTTTGCGATAGTGCTAAAAATTTTCCCAATGACTACGAATGCTATCTCGTATGTCAATCAGGTAATCAAAGTATTGAGCATACTCTTTGTAGTATTGATCTTTACTCGGAAATATCCCAGTAGGACTATATTAAAGGGCGCTCTGTGCGGGGTGGTGTATAGCATTGTAGCATTTTTGCTATTTTCGTTACTAAACGGTGGGGTGCATTTTAGTAGTTCTACACTGGTAGACATTTTATTCTCAGTATTAATCGGTGCGTTGTGCGGTTTGTTACTCAAGGCTTTTAGACGAAATTAATTGTTTTGAAAAAATAATTAAAGTATTTGGCGGTAAGTCTAAATACTTTTTTTTTGTTAATAATTGTAATTAATATCGCAATTCGTTGACAGAAAATTATAATTATTGTATAATAATACCTGAATATGGAGTATTTATGACTAAAAAGCGTTCGAGAAATTTATTTATTTTAACGGCAATACTACTAGCACTATGTCTTGTTTTGACATTTGTGAGTTTTCCTTTGCCATTCAAAATCAAAGGTGTGAATTACAATTATGTTAGTTTCGCAGATAAACTAAAAACTAGCATCGCACTCGAGAGTGGCACATATTTGGAATATAAGGCAGAATTGCCAGAGGGTAGTGATGATACCAAAAAAGACAAATACATGGCAGAGACTATCGAAAACTTGACTGACATATTAAATCTTAATAGATACTATGACAGCAAGGTATTTACGGTAGGGGATGACATTATTCGTTTAGAAGTATCCACAGGCAAGGATTATCAGGATAGGAGAAGCCTATTGTCACTAATGGGCAGTACTTATTTGTTGGAATTCAAGACTGATACATCTAGCGATGATAGTTTCGCTACTGGTAGAGATATAGCATCGGTAAAGACATTGGATAACACAAACGGATATTTCGGGGTACAAATCCAATTTAATGCCGACAAATATGAAGCACTCAGATCAGCATCAGCTGGTGGCAATATTTATTTGGTATTTGGAGAGCAAACAGTAAGTTATCAGAGCCAGAGCGAGATAACTAATGGCGTTTTGCAATTATACAGCGAGTCATTTACTACTCGTGATGACGCCAATGATTTCGCTACAATGATCCAGATAGGTATGATGCCTATGGATCTGACTGAGGATGCTAACGGACCTATCACGTCTAGCAATGGTGTGGGCGTTATGCTAGGTATATTGTTGGCTTCATTGGTGGTGCTAGTAGCATATGCCGTACTGACTGCTATCAAGACCAAACAATTCGCATTATTGACTTTGCTGGATAGTGTAGCATTTGCGTGTGCTTACCTATTCATTTTGCAATCAATACCTTTTATGTACTTGAATGTGGCTGGTGTAGTGGGCATGGGTATGATGTTCGCATTTATGCTGGTATGTCACAGTTTGGTGTATAATTACAGCAAAAATCTGTACAAAGACGGTAAATTATTCCATACTAGTTTCAAAATGGCTCAAAAGCAAGCTATGCCATTCATTTTGACTAGCAGTATTATGCTTTGTGTAGTAGGTGGCATATTTAGTTTGATGCCTAGTTATTTGTGCAAATCATTCGGGTATGTGCTATTTGTGGGCGCTCCTATTAATATGATTATCTCACTTTTGATGCTCAGAGGTATGATAAAATTATACACTATTCAAAATTTCGATAATCCTAAGGCAGTAAACTTTGAACAAAAGGAGATTCGAGATGAAAATAAGTAATATAGAGAATACTAAATATGATTTTGCTAAGAAATCTAAATTTGTCGTTTTAGGCATCGCATGCTTTATCGTAATATCTATGATATTGCTCTGTGTGTTCGGATTTAACAAAAGTCCAGAACTAGTAGGCGGTGGTACATTTAGCGTTACTTTCGGGGAAAGTATATCTGATAATAATAAATTCGAAAATTATTCTGATACATTGTCTGATATATTGAAAGACAATGGATTGAAAGTTTATTCTGCTCAAAGGCAAGGCGAATATAACTTGACATCTGTTACTATCAAATATACTGGAACAGCAGACGCTGAAGACATCGACAATATCAAAGCCGATATTTTGGCAAAATTTACCACTCTCGATAGTAGTGATATATCTACCTTCGAAAAGATTGGTAAATCTGTAACGAATAAATCAATCTTCTACGCATATGTAGGCATAGTAGTAGCTTTGATATGCGCGGGACTATATATGATATTTAGATTTGACATTGCGAATGGATTGTCTGCACTAGTGACTTTCGCTAGTTGTTTGCTGGCGCTCTTAGGCTTGACTGCATGCACTAGGATAATAGTGACACCAGAGTATTATGGAATACTGGCTATATTCTCAGTCATATCCGCACTGCAAATCAATTATTTGCTCGAGTATGCTAAGAATAAACAGGCGAATTATCCAGAAAAAATCGATAATGATGAGTTGATTAATCATTGCATAAAGAAGAATTTACTAAAGATGGGTATAGTATACTTGGCTATTTTGGTAGTTATGCTCATATTGCTGTCGGTGGGTTCTCTATCTATAAAAATGGCTAGCCTAAGTGCTATATTTGGCACAGTATCTGTACTAGTCAGCACTTTGTTCGTTTTCCCATACACCTACAGTGTATTCCATAGATGGTTCCCAGATAGGGTCAAGAAACAGAAATCAAAGAAAAAAGATACTTCTAATGCTTCAGCAGAAGAAGTAAAAGCAGAAGCCGTTAGCGCTGACGTCGGAAAAGAAATTTTAGAATAAAAAAAATTGCCTTTCTTAATCACTAGGAAAGGCATTTTTAGATATAGATTATGAAATATTTGTTATCTTATGATGAAAAGAACATTGACGAGAAATTCGTAGTAGATATGGCGAATAAATTTTTGCTAGACAAAAATGTCGTACGACTGCTCTATGCAAGGGGTATAAATACCAGTGATAAACTGAAAGAATATTTGCATCCTAATATATCTCAACTAAATGACCCATTTTTGTTTGAAGATATGAAAATCGCTACAGATATCATCCAAAAACATTTGGCTCAAAAGTCAAATATAGTGATATTTGGAGACTATGATGTAGACGGCATCACTGCTAGTGCTATACTTATCAAATTTCTCAAGTCATTAGGTGCCAATGTATATAATTTTTTGCCAAACAGATATGAAGACGGTTATGGGTTAAATATTAGCGCCCTGGACAAAATCATAGAGAAATACGATCCTCAATTATTGATAACAGTCGATTGCGGAATCACCGCTGTCGATGAAATAGAGTATTTGAAGCAAAAAAATATAGATGTCATACTGACTGATCACCACGAACGTGGGGAGATTTTGCCAAATTGTCCTATAATAAATCCAAAAACATCTGAAACTTATCCATTCCATTGCCTATGTGGAAGCGGTGTGGCATTGAAACTGGTCCAAGCATTGGGTGGAATAGACATTTTAGATGAATATATAGCAATGTGTGCTGTGGCGACTATAGCCGACATAGTAGAACTTTTGGATGAGAATAGAGCAATAGTCGCTCTGGGATTAGAGAAAAAAAATCTACTGCCTAAGGGCCTGAAAAAACTATTATCGGTTTGCGGATTAAAAAACTCTATCAAGGCTTCGGATATAGCATTCAAAATTGCGCCAAAAATCAATGCATCTGGTAGAATGGGTGATGCCGACAGGTCGTTATCATTGTATTTAGAGCAAAATGATGCAGAAATCAATAAAATAGTCAATGATATCATCTCATACAATACTCAAAGGCAAGAATTGTGCAATTTTGCATATGCTGACGCTAAATGTATGCTAAGCAACAATGATATCTATCACACTCACGCGATCATATTGTCATCGGACAAGTGGGATAGTGGCATATTGGGCATAGTAGCCGCGCGAATCAGCGAGGAATTTAACAGACCAACTTTTATGTTTAGCCAAAAAGGCGATGAATTGATCGGCTCATGCAGAAGCGTAAATAATGTCAATGTCCATGAATTATTGATGAATATGACAGATATATTGGAGAAATTCGGCGGACATACTATGGCAGCCGGCTTGACTATAAAAGTCCACAATTTCGATGAATTCGTCAGAAGGACGAATTTGTATGTAAAGGAGAATTTCGTTCGAGATAATTTCTTACCTACCAAGATTTATGATTTTAATTTGCCTGTAGACGACATTACTGACACTTTGATAAAAAGTATAGACAGAATGGAACCATGTGGGCATTGCAACGCTCGTCCGATATTTTTATTCAATATCGACCATGCCAAAGTCTCTAATCTTAGTAAATATCCAGAGCATTTGACTATCGCTACAAACAGATTTTCGCTTTTGGCATTTAATAGTGCAGAGTATTATTATACTCTGACTCAGAATACAAACAACCATATATTGGCAGATTTATTTTTCGACCCATATAGGTCGAAAGGACGCATTAGTGGTATAGTCAAGAATATTGATTACGAAGACATCAATCGCCCAGAAAGTGAAGAAATAGTGCTCGCAGAATACATCAAACAGATAAGGTATAACGACACTGACAAATATAATTTCGTCAATTATAACCGCGAAGAACTCGTCGAAATATTGCTCAATACTAATTCCTCTGTATTTGGCACGTTGTTCGTGGCATATGACTACAATACCTATGTGAATTTCAAAATGCTATATGATGCCACTAATATCATACGAAATCGCATTTTTGATATTAATGACCAAACGGGGCTAAATACTATTATATTAGCACCGCGAAATTTTGATTTTTTCAATACATTTAACCGCATAGTGTTCCTAGACCCAGTACTGCACACTGGCTTTATTAGTGCATTGAATAAGGCGACAAAAGCGACAATCTTTTTGCCTCACAAGACGCCGTTTAGTTATTCGCTTTTTAGAGGCTTGTCCGTGGACAGAAATACTTTTGGCAGGTACTATAGATTATTTGAATACATTAGCGACAAAAATATGACTAGTTATAATCTTTATTCTTTGTACAAAGCTGCCACAAAAGAGATGAACAAAACATTGGAATTTAGTTATATGCAATTCGTAGTTTGCTTGTACGTGTTTGCAGAATTAGGAATAGTGCAATATGATGAGTCTCAAACTAGTATCAAAGTGACAGGCAAGAAAAATGTGCTAAATGCAAGCGCATTTTACAATAGATTGTGTATGCTAAAAATATCAAAAGGAGAATGATATGCAAGAATTAACTAATCTAGTAGAGAAGCGTATGCCGTCTCCTGAGATAGCGGGCAAAATAGACGAAATCATATCAAATTATAAAGATAAATCAAAACTTTATAGCATTTTGAGTACGGTAGATTATTACAATCTAGATTGGCAGAGTTTTGTCGCTACTGTGTATTTTGTACTGTTTGACAAAGGTGACGTAGATTATGACAGTATTAGAGCCCTGTACGACGATACAGTGGCTAGTATATTGCTAAATCTAAACTCGGTAAATATATTGGATAGACCGTCTTTTGATGACGCTGAGAATATCAGGAATATGCTACTGGTGATGACGAAAGATCTGCGTGTATTGATTATATTGCTGAGCAGTGTGCTTTTTAATATAGAAAACATTTCTAAAATCTCGTTGAATGATAAAAATCTTTTTGCTCAATCAGTGCGCGATATTTATGCGCCATTATCTGCCAGACTTGGTCTAAGTATGATAAAGACGCGTCTAGAAGACGCAGTATTGAGATATCTCGACCCTAAAATGTATAACAATCTCGCGCATGAGGAGATGCTAAACAAAGCCGAGCGCAAGGAGCAAATCGACAAGTGTGTGCAAAAAATAAAAGTCGTGCTTGCTGATATGAATATTGATTATGAAATATACGGCAGAGAAAAGCATTTGGCTAGCGTATACAAAAAGATTAAGTCCAAAAACCTTGCCCTTAGTCAGCTATATGATCTGATGGCTATTCGCATCATAGTCAATACTGTAGAAGAATGCTATGGTGTTTTGGGCAAAATCAATCAAAATTTCGATATTTTACCACAGAGATTCAAAGATTACATCGCCATGCCTAAGCCTAACGGGTATCAATCATTGCATACAGTCGTATTGGCAGAGAACAATAGACCTATCGAATTGCAGATCAGAACGCGAGAAATGCATGAATTCTGCGAATATGGCGTAGCAGCACATTGGGTGTACAAAGAGAAGAAAAAACACAATGCATTTGACGACAAAGTAAACTGGTTGCGCAAATTAATTGATGAAAATTCTTCGCTGACCAGTGCTGAATTTATCGCTAACATAAAATCTGATATATTTGATGACGAGATATATGCGCAGACTCCTAATGGCAAAATAATCAAATTTCCAAATGGAGCTAACTGCATTGACTTTGCATACGCTATACACACTGATGTCGGCAATAAATGTGTCGGCGCTAAAGTAAATGATAAAATGGTGCCATTATCTACTAAATTAAACAATGGTGATGTTTGTGAAATATTGGTATCAAAAACGTCAAAAGGTCCGTCGCGTGACTGGCTGAAAACTGTAGCGACTAGTTCTGCTAGAAATAAGATAAATGCGTATTTCAAGCGTGAATTGGTCGATGAGAATATCAAAAAGGGCAAGTCTATCCTCGAAAAGTCCGCAAAAGATAGAGGAAAATCTCTATCAAATCTACTGACAAGCGAGAATACAGAATTATTATTTGAAAAATACATATTCAATACCTTAGACGAATTGTATGCATCAATCGGCGCAGGGTCGATTAGTTCGGAGCAGATATTGAATAGAATAATAGTGCCCGAAAAGAAGCAAAAGGTGTACACTGACGACAAAAACTCAAAACTTGACGGCATACTAGTCAATAAGCAAGAAGATATGATGACTAGATTCGCTAAGTGCTGTACACCTATACCAGGTGACAAAATAGTAGGGTATGTCTCTAGGGGGCGCGGTGTCACTATACACAAAAGCGATTGTGTCAATATTAATTATCTATCTTCTGATAGACTAATAGATGCTGATTGGGACGAGAATGTCAAAGGCAAATATACGGCTAGCCTGTCCGCGTTCTTTGACGTAGAGAGTGGGGCATTCTCAAATGTAACAAAATTGCTAGAAAAGAATAAAATCGAAATTTTATCATTGAGTAGTTGTCCACAGAGCCAAGGTGCAGAAATCAAAATACGCATAAACGTAGCATCTAGCACACATTTGGATGAAATTATTGCCAAAATAAGTAATTTGCCACATTTGAAAAAAGTCATCAGAGCAAATTGACTTTTAGCGTAAAATCGTTTATTATATAAGTATATAAGGAGAAGTGATGATTTTTCTTATCAAGGAACTGGGCTTTACAGGATGGGATGCGGTCATAGTGACGATATTATTGTCACTAGTGTTTGTCATCAGTATCACATTACACGAATTCGCTCATGCTTATGTCGCAGTCAAGATGGGCGATGACACGCCTAGATTGCAGGGGAGATTGACTGTCAATCCTGTGGCGCACTTGGACCTCATGTGCTCGCTGTGCTTTATCCTGACAGGTTTTGGCTGGGCAAAGCCAGT
>CAYWFC010000031.1:0-11425 GCA_964457935.1 uncultured Lachnospiraceae bacterium | reverse complement strand
GTATGCTTCTAACAGACGACTGTAGATTTTTCTCCAATATATCTTGTGCATCCCTATCTAGGTATGTATATATCTGATATTGACCTTTTATAATGTCTTTTTCTATCAAATTCAAAATCTGGCAAGCTTCTTTTAGCGCCATTTGTTGGTAACTATTGATGTAGCCGTTAGTACAAGTACTTAATATTATTTCGCTGGAGACAGCTTCGTCGTATTCGCTCTTGGTAATGTGCTCATTATCGTACAATAGTTTTAATATGAGATTTCGGCGCTTTGTACAATTCTCCTTGTTGTTAGTAGGAGAATAATTGGCAGGAGATTTTATGATGCCTGCCAACGTAGCAGATTCTGCGATTGTGAGTTCGGTAGCATCTTTATTGAAGTACATTTTAGATGCATTTTGTATGCCATAAGAGTTATTCCCAAAGTAGATAGAATTGAGATACATATCCAATATTTCTGCTTTTGAAAATTCTTTCTCTGTTTTGATAGATAATATTAGTTCTTTCAATTTGCGCTTGTATGTTTTGTCAGATGTGAGTAGAGTATTTTTTATTAGTTGCTGTGTTATAGTAGATGCGCCTTGACTTTTTGAGCCAGACTTGATATTTACTAGCATGGCTTTGAATATTCGCTTGATGTCGTAGCCATTGTGTGAATAAAACCTTTTGTCCTCTGTATCTATGAATGCATCCAATACATAATCAGGCAAAGTAGATGTATCTATAATCTCTTTGTTTCCGTTGATAGAATTATTTAGCTGGACGCCGTCTTTGTCGTATAAATATACACCAGTATTGTTGCTGGTCATAGCATGTATGTCCAAGCTAGTGTTTCTGTACATTATGGCAAATGCAGAAATCCCTGCTGTCACTACTACCGCCAGAACAATGATTAGTACTATTAAGACCTTTTTTAATTTTTGTTTTTTCATTTCTTGATTAGTATTTGTCAAAATATGACTAATTATTAGTTTTGATTTCATATTTAGTTGAAAAAACAGAAAAAATTTGGTATAATGCTTCATATGAAATATTTCGAGAACAAAACATTCAATGTAGTGACATATGGATGCCAAATGAACGTGCACGAATCAGAAAAAATTCGTGCATTGCTGGAAAATATGAACATGCGCCACACAGACGACCCAGAGAGCGCGGACGTCGTTGTTTTTAATACATGCTGTATTAGAGAAGGAGCTGAAGACAGAGCATTTTCAAATATTATGAATTTGAAAAAATCAAAAAAAATCAACCCAAACAAAATAGTAGTATTGTGTGGCTGTATGACACAGCAAGAACACCCCAAATACGATCCTCTAAAAGATATAAAAGTAGCAGATATAGTACTAGGCACGTACAATATTCATAGATTACCAGAATATCTATCGCAATATGTAGTCACACGTAAGCGAATTATCGATACGAGTGATTTGATTGAAAATATCGAATTGGACAGCACTAGAGACGACAAAGTCAATGCATATGTGAATATCATCTATGGATGCAATAATTTTTGTACTTATTGCATAGTGCCATACGTGAGAGGACGCGAGCGTAGTCGCAAGATGGATGACATATTAGCCGAGGTACGGTCATTGGTCGTAAAAGGATACAAATACATCACTCTTTTAGGTCAAAATGTCAATTCTTATGGCAAGGATTTGAATGACGGTAGTAGTTTTGCGAAGTTACTGAAAGCGTGTTGCGAGATAGAGGGTGATTTCAAAATCAAATATATGACTTCTCATCCAAAGGATCTAAGTGATGAAGTAATAGAAGTATTGTCTCATCCTAAAATGGCTAAAGCGATGCACTTGCCAGTCCAATCAGGATGTGATACTGTGCTGAAACGAATGAATAGACGATATGATATCGCGCACTATAGAGACATCATATCCAAAGTGCGCCAGAAAGTACCTAACATGAGTATTAGTACAGATATTATTGTAGGCTTCCCCGGCGAGACTGAGGCAGATTTTATATGTACGTATGACTTAGTACGAGAAGTGAGATATAATCAAATATTCGCTTTCATATACTCAAAGCGTTCTGGCACGCCTGCTAGTGAATTCACAGACCAAGTACCATACAAGACCAAGAATGAACGCGTAAATAGACTACTCAAACTGCACAAATCCATTTCCAGCGAGATAAATGCAGATTACGTTGGCAAAGTATATAACTGCCTCGTCATATCAGAAAATTTGGCACTGACTGACGGTGGCAAAGATATAGTACTAGAAAACGCCAACGCCAATATTTTGACTTTTCAAGATATCATAATCACCAAATATGAGAACAAAAAACTATACGGCATACCCACAAAGTAGGAGACAATTATGGCTAAAATGATGGATCAATATGACGAGATAAAGAAAAAATACCAAGACTGTATTTTATTTTTTCGTTTGGGCGATTTTTATGAAATGTTTAGAGAAGACGCCAAACTCGTCAGCAAAGAGTTAGATTTAGTATTAACGGGCAAAAACAACGGCCCAGGTGACAAAGTGCCTATGTGTGGCATACCGTATCACTCATATGAGCAATACGCCGCAAAATTAGTGCAAAAGGGCTATAAATTGGCCATATGTGAGCAACTATCAGAGCCGACATCCAATCCTAAAGAAATAGTAGCACGTGACGTAGTGCGCATCATCACGCCCGGCACAGTCATAGATGACAATATGATCGACGTCAGTCGTAATAATTTCATAATGTGCATAGTAAAGTCGAAAGCCAAATATGCTTATGCATACGTCGATATTACCACAGGAGAATTTTACTGTTCGGAGTCAAAAACTGACGATAATGAATCATATATCATAGACCAAATCAATAGGGTCCGCCCAGCACAAATAATATGTGATGATGCGGTATATAAATTGTCAAATGAATTAACTAAAAATTTCCCAGAAAAGTTTGTTTTTGAGAAATATTATGATTGGGCATTTCAGAAACTCAATACAGAAAGGACACTCATCAACCAATACAATTTAGTGTCACTAAAGGGTTATGATTTTAATACTCCAGAGATGCTGTCCGCGTGCGGAGCAGTGCTGACATATCTATTGGAAACTCAAAAACGCGATCTAAAACATCTAAAATTTCCAAAAGTCATTAACCAAGACCAATTTATGTATATAGATCTCAGCACTCGTCGAAATCTAGAGATAGAAGAGACCATGCACGAAAAGTCAAAATACGGCAGTTTGCTGTGGGTATTGGACAAGACTGATACTCTGGGAGGAAAAAGAGCACTGCGTTCATGGCTAAAACAGCCATTGCAAGACATTGACCAAATAAAATACCGCTTGCATATTACCGACATGCTAGTCAAAAACGCCTCCGTTCGCACAGCCCTGAAAATGCAATTATGTAATGTCCAAGACATTGAACGTATATTGGGCAAACTAGCCTATGGCAATATCATGCCAAAAGACTGCCTTGCTTTGGCAAATTCATTAGATGTTTTGCCAGATATTAAGAAAATACTCAGTCACCTAAATGACGAATACGTGGACGATTTGAGTTCAAAATTAATCGATATGTCCGAAATAGTCAATACTATACAAAAAACTATTGCGCCTGATTGTCCATCATTGATGAAAGATGGGGGATATATCAATAAAGGAGTTAGCCCAGATCTGGACTACAATAGAGAAATATCCACTAATTCAAAAAATGTTATACTGCAAATGGAAGCAGATGAGAAAGAAAAAACTGGCATCAAAAATCTCAAAATATCGTACAACAAAGTATTTGGATACTATATCGAGATCACCAATGTCAATTCAGACAGAGTCCCATTTTACTATATCCGCAAACAAACTATAAAAAATGCAGAAAGATATATTACAGAAGACCTAAAGAAATTAGAGGAAGACATTGTCACCAGTCATGACAAAGCATTAAAACTAGAGAGCGAGATATTTGCTACGCTAAAAGATTATTTGATGCAATACTGTTCGCAGATACAAATAATAGCTACGACATTATCATTTTTTGACGTGCTGGCGTCTTTTGCGACTATCGCAGTAGAAAACAACTATTGCAAGCCTGAAATGACTGTGTCTAGCGCATTAAACATCAAAAACGGCAGACATCCTGTCATAGAAAAAATGCTAAAAACGAATAGTTTCATCGCCAACGATACTACTTTGAATGATAGTACAGATCGCTTGATAATACTGACTGGCCCAAATATGGCGGGCAAGAGCACATATATGCGCCAGATAGCATTGATTACGCTAATGGCTCATATAGGATGTTTTGTCCCAGCAGAGAGCGCTACGATAGGCATAGTAGATAGGATATTTACTCGTATAGGTGCGAGCGATGATTTGTCTGTAGGGCAGAGCACGTTTATGGTAGAGATGGTCGAAGTGGCGAATATTTTGCATTCTGCCACCGACAAAAGCCTGATTATCTTAGACGAAGTAGGCAGAGGGACATCCACATTTGACGGTCTGTCTATCGCTTGGAGCGTTGTGGAATATTTGACCAAAAATTATAAAGCAAAGACGCTATTCGCTACACATTTTCATGAATTGACAGAATTAGAAGGCAAACTAGACGGCGTCAAAAATTATAACATAGTCATCAAAGAAATTAATGGCAAACTAGTGTTCTTGAGAAAGATTATGCGCGGAAGTGCAGTGCGTAGCTACGGTATAGAAGTGGCTTCACTGGCAGGATTGCCAGATGCGATCATTGATAGATCAAAAGATATATTACAAGTACTAGAAAATCAAGAACAAAATACAGTAAAAGTCACCAAAGCCCCACAAAGGCATATCTCTAAAACAGAGAGCATTATAAAGGACTTAGATCTCAACAATATGAGCCCAATGCTGGCCTTCGAGACATTGATCCAACTAAAAGAATTATGCGACAAGGAGACTATTAATGATTAATATATTGGACCAAAGCATAACCAATAGGATATCTGCTGGTGAAGTGGTCGAGAAACCATCTTCTGTAGTAAAAGAATTGCTCGACAATAGTATAGACGCTGGTGCTGATGCTATAATAGTAGAAATCAAAAACGGTGGTATAGACTACATCAGTGTGCAAGACAATGGCTGTGGTATAGCATACGAAGATATGAAAAAGGCTTTTTTGCCACACGCCACGAGCAAAATCAAAAGTTTTGAAGATATCGAAAACATTCTTACTCTAGGATTTAGGGGAGAAGCACTAGCTAGTATTTCGAGTGTATCGCAGACCACTATGTCGTCTAAGACTACAACTAGTGATTATGCTAACGAGATTAGCATTAATGGCGGAGAATTTGGTACTATTATCCAGACTGCTGGCAATAATGGCACTAAGATAGAAGTATCGAATTTATTCTTTAATACACCCGCTAGAAAAAAATTTTTGAAAAAAAGCAAATACGAAGAGAATGATATCACCAGTCTAATCTCTCAATATATTTTGGCTAATCCCAGCATAAAACTCAAGTATATCGCCGATGACAAAATCATATACAACTACGTCGGTGGTGAATTGCGAGACGCTATATCTTGCGTATATGGAAACGAATATACACAGCATCTGCTACCTATAAATTCAAGTGATGGGACTTTTGAATTATCTGGATATGTGTGCGATATAGAGTTTACGAAGCCGAACACGACTTATCAGACGTTGATGGTTAATGGTAGATATGTGATAGAACCTATAATATCAAAAGCGGTATACTCAGCTTTTGAAGAGTTTTTGATGAGCAGACAGTTTCCTGTTTACGTTATGAATTTACGGCTCGACCCGACATTAGTCGATGTCAACGTACATCCAAGCAAGACCAATGTAAAATTCGCTAATCCTAGTGCTTTGTACGATTTCGTTTACAAAGCTATCAAAAGCGTATTGTTTAATTATTTCAAATCAAAAAATCAGTACGCATCAAATGACTTAGAAGAACGACACTTCATCAGTGACGAGATCATTGCAACTCAGCCTGCAGAGCCTCAGCAAAAATTGCAGGGCAAGAGTTTTAATGAGATGCTGAGCGAAATAGAAATAGAAAAAGCTCCCATCTCAGAATTTAGCCCCACTACTCTTACGTTTAATCAAAGCACACCTCAACCAAATATCTTTGCGCCCGACACATCGAAAGAAACTGCAGAAAATACTACTTTTTTACCAAATGAATTCATACAACAATCAAACTTCAAAGACTACAAAGTGATCGGCATCGCATTTAATGAATTTTTGGTGCTAGAAAAGAATGAAAATCTAATGTTAATCGATTTCCATGCTGGGCATGAACGACTAAATTATGACAAATTTTGTCAACAAATGGAAGGCAACTGTCTCATCACCCAAGACTTGCTTGTCCCATATATACACTCACTTAATGTGTCAGAAATAGAACAAATGGACAATTTGATGCCTATTTTATCAGAAATGGGTTTCAAAATTGAGCATTTTGGCAATCAAGATATGAAGATTAGTAGTGTACCATTACCATTCAAAGACATTAATCTGAAGATATTTGTAGACAATATGCTACACGATTTACGAAATCTCAAGCCTAACATTGCAAAAAGTCTAAAATATCAAATCGCACAGAGAGCATGCAAAGCCTCTGTTAAAGCAGGGCAAAAATTAAACGATATAGAAATAGATGAATTATTAAAGAAACTAGATGACAAAAAGCCCGTCCTTTTGTGCCCACATGGCAGACCAGTGGTATACAATATCCCAAAAACTCAAATAGAGAGGTGGTTCAAACGCACACTATGAGAAAAAAAGTTTTACTTATCACTGGACTAACCGCCACAGGAAAGAGTGATTTTGCCATAAAATGCGCGAAACTTTTTGACGGTGAAATCATATCATGCGATAGCGTGCAAATATACAGAGGGCTAAACATTGGCTCTAACAAAACACCTATGTCCGAACGTCATAATGTACCGCATTATATGATAGACATAAAAGACCCAAATGAGAATTACAGCGTAGGAGAGTTCGTCAAAGACGCCAAAAACGCTATAGATGAAGTACTCGCAAAAGATAAATTGCCTATCTTGGTCGGAGGCACAGGACTGTATATCGAAGCATTATTAAAAGGTTTTAACTTTGGTGAAGTTAGCAGTCATGAAGATTTCCGTACAGAAATGATGCACATCGCAGATAACGACGGCAAAATGGCTGTGTGGGAAATATTGAATAGAGAAAATCCTGACCTAGCGAGCAAAGTACACCCTAACAATCTAAAAAGAGTCATACGCTATCTGGAGATCGCGAGATATGGCTCTCAAATAACTACAAAAACAGCACTACTAGACGATTACGATACTCTCAGTATCTGCTTAATAAAAGACAGGGTAGTATTGTATGACAAAATCAATGCTCGCGTCGATAAAATGTTTGAAGAAGGTCTATTGACTGAAGTAAAAAATATATTGAAAAGCACGCCACACGATGCGCAAAGTATGAGCGCTATAGGATACAAAGAAGTTGTGCAATATTTGGCAGGAGATTTCGATCTAGAGACGTGCAAGTCATTGATCAAACAACATACTAGAAATTACGCCAAGAGACAGTTGACCTACTTCAAACGCATAGACGAGCTACAGATACTAGACATCACTAATGACACAGAAAGCGCTTTTAGTATGGTCGCAGATTTTGTGAATAAATAATATATGTAGGGTAGAAAAAGCACTACACACTCTATATGTAGTGCTAAATGTTTCTAATCAAACCTACCACTTTGCCTATAACATCTAGTTCATCGACATATATAGGATTCATTAGATTATTCTCTGGCTGGAGTCTAAACATATCATTTTCTTTATAGAATCTTTTCACAGTCACTTCATTATCTATCATCGCCACGACTATTTCGCCGTTGTTAGCAATGCTCTGGCGATTTACTACCAAATAGTCTCCATTAAAGATGCCCGCATTGACCATACTGTCGCCTTTGACGTGTAACATAAATAAGTCTGTGCCAGAAAAAAATTTAGAACTAAATGTGACTTCGCCTTCTAGATTTTCTATCGCATCTATAGGTATGCCAGCAGCCACATTACCCAAAATAGGCACGCTGACTGTAGTAGGCGAATATTTGGTATCTACCAGCTCGATTGCTCTATTTTTGTACTTATTACGGCTAATTTTTCCTTCGTTTTCGAGTGCCTTGAGATAATAACTGGCTGTAGATGTAGAATTAAAATCCAAAGCTTGACATATCTCTCTAACTGATGGCGGAAAGCCATTTTTAGTGATATAATTAACTATATACTGATACGTCCTATTCTTGTTTTGGACACTATTTTTCATATTCATATATGTTTGACCCCGCGCTATTTGATATAAATATATCACATCTGCGCGTGTTTGTCAATAAAATGTTCTAATCTTTTCGATTTTTATGCATCATCATCTGTATTTCTGAGTTTGACTTTGTTCGCAGCGTCTTTTCTAATATCTTCGCTAATAGCAGCATAATGTTTCTTCGTAGTATTTACATCTTTGTGTCCCAAAACATCCGCTACCACATAAATATCTTTTGTAGCTCTATATAGATTAGTACCATAAGTACTGCGCAATTTATGCGGAGATATTTTTTTGAGTGGGGAAGAGATAAAAGCATATTTTTTTACCAAATTTTCCATGGCTCTGACGCTCATACGACGCTTTTGAGAAGACACAAACAAAGCCCTTTCGTCATCGGGGAGTCCGAGCGTAGAGCGAAAAGAAATATATTTTCTCAGGCTAGATATTATTTCGTCTGAGAGATATAATATCACCTGATTGCCACCTTTTCTAGTGACCTTGAAACATTTGGAATTGAAGTCTATATCCTCGACATTTAGACCTACGCACTCACTGACACGTATGCCTGTGCCTAAAAATAATGTGATAATGGCATTGTCTCGAGTATTATAATTCGCTAGATATTTTTGTTGGTGCGATGAAAATCCTGCCAGTGTTTCTGTGGTCTCTAGCATAGTATTTACTTCATCAGATTCGAGCCTTATGATATCTTTGGAGTGGATCTTAGGTGTCTTTACCTTAGCACCTACATTAGCCGTAATGTAATTTTTCTCAAAAAAATATGCCAAAAACGCTCTCACGCTAGCCAATTTTCTAGCCTTGCCTTTGTCTGAATTGGTATAAACGACTCCTTTCTCATCATCATAAAACGAAATGTATGATAAAAAACGCTCAATGAGCAAACTGTCTATTTTGTCGATGTCATCTATAGACAAATCTTTGATATCTTTTCTGAACATTGGCTCAAAATCGGTGAGGTACTTGAAAAACAATTTCAAATCCCTGGCATAATTCAAACGCGTCAATGGTGTGGTGTTATTCTGAATGCCAATAAAAAATATACTACAAAATGAAGGCATCTCATCTAATAGTTCATTTAATTTTTTTAGATTTTTATGATTTCTATCTATATAATACGATACTGACATAAATGTATTGTAACACATTTTTGATTTCGAATCAAGCATTTTTAGCACATCTATTCGCAAAAGTTGTGTTTTGCGAATAGATGTAAAAACTCATTTTTACGTATTTTAGTCATATGCCCTATTCAAAGATTTGTATTCAGAGCAAAAATTATCGGATAAAATATATAAATGATTGACTAAAGTGCTAACTTTTGATAGAATTTTAGAAAGGAAGAAACGAATGAAAACTGTTGACATAATTCCATTGATTTTGTACGAACTCGAAGACGGAGACAAATATGGCTTAGAGATTATCAAAAATATCCAAGACAAAACGAATGACCAAATCGAGATCAAACAGCCTGCCCTATACAATGTATTAAAAAAACTAGAGAAATCTAGATTTATCTCGTCGTATTGGCAAGACAGTGAAATCGGTGGCAAACGACATTATTACAAAATCACTGAGGCTGGAAAACTCCAGCTATCCACTCTGCCGTCGTACAGTGATTTGATTAATAAAATATCTGACAATGAGCCTGAAAATAATCCAGTCAAAGCATCTACATTAGTCGAATCTATCCCTGCAGACTTACCTACATCTTCTCGAGAAACCGCAGATAACATAGACCAAAAAACTAACACGCAGTTGAATATAGAAAACTTGGCTATCTTTAATGACTCGCCTTCTCCATCTGATGACTCTAGCAAATTCACTGAGAAAATGCCTACGCAGTCTAAATTCACAAACTATAAGACTGAACTAAATGATATGTATAAAAAAGTGACCGTCAAGCCAGCAGAGATTAAAGTAAAATACACTGAAGACTCTCCTGCGACACAATTATCTATAAATGACAAATTGAATAATATCATCAAGTCTCAGCAAAAGTCTAAAGAAACCACTCAAAATGAGTTAAAAACTGTTTTTACTAATATAGAAGCCTATGATTACAAAGATTTTAATACAGACAAGACATTTCAAACGTCATATAATGTCGTAAAACAAAAATTCACCAAAACTTTAATCTTCACACTTATTTTACTAGCACAAGTCATCATATTCTTCGTCATAAAGTCGAAATTTGACTCCACACCTATCTATGTCATTACTATGGTGCTATTGTGTCTGGTCACATTTGCTTATCCTGCCCTGTTTATGTATTTTTTACCAGAACTAAAGAGCAAATTGTTTCAAAATAAATATACATATGACCCCAAAAAAGATTTTTTGATTAGGCTGGTCATCACCATCGCGCTTATCGCACTAATATGTATTTTGAATTTCACCGGTGTGGCGCGTGTAGGTGCCAATGTATTCAAATTAGCCAATTTTGGTAACTTCTGCTTGCCTATATTGGCCACATTAGACATTTTGATTGAGTACGCCGTAGGTCGTATGATAGTCATAAACAATAAAGATTAATAGCAAAGAAAACTAATGTCCAAAGAACTTTTGGCTTAGTTTTTTTCTATTTTTAGCTACCAAAATCATACCTATTATCAGCAAAATACCTACTATGCCCCATATTATCAATCCCTTGCCATGAAATGGTATTATTTTACCACTACCAAAATATGACAGGCTCGCTACGCCTATAGCTCTAGCACCAATGGTGATGGCGATGAATTTTTTGTACGACATGCTAGTCATCCCTGCTACCATACACATCATGTCATCAGGGAAAAATGGTAGCAGGAATATCAAAAACAGCACTACCCCTCCTTTTTCGCCTAATAACCTACTGTATTTGTCTACTTTGGCTTTGTCAAACAGAGAATATATTATTCTTTTGCCAAAAAATCTTCCTAGAGAAAAAGCACATAATGAGCCTAGCAATATCCCCAATGTGCCTATCAAAAAAGACAATGTCGGTCCGTATATCATAGTACCCGCCAAAATGGTAATAGAACTTGGTATCGGTAATACTACCACTTGTAGTATCATTATGCCTAAATAAGTAAATATACCTCCTGCTCCTGTGCTTTTAATTAGTTGTTTTA
>CAYWFC010000030.1:0-11569 GCA_964457935.1 uncultured Lachnospiraceae bacterium | reverse complement strand
GGAAAGATAGAGAATATCAACAATCTCTTCGGCATCAAAGTCTACTCTAGCAACGAAAAGCCCACCAACGGCGAATTCATCGCACTCGTGGCAGACAAAATGCTCATCGAAGGCGCCTAATACCTGCTACACATCATCTCCTGCCCTATATAAATTGATTATCCTTAAATCTTTTCTTTTAGCATAATTCGTCATATTCTGTCTTATTCAAATAAAAATAAAGCGTTCTGAGTAGCGGACTAAATATTTGTGAATAATATTTATACTTTTTAGGTAAATATACTTAAAAGGGTTATACTTATGAAATTAACAGAAGCCATTGCTTTCAAAGTACAGCAATTATTATCAGACAGGGACTTGTCTCAATACTCATTATTCAAAAATGGTGGCATACCACGCTCGACCATTTGCGATGTGGTGAATAACAAAAAGAAAAGAGTTAGCACAGATACAGTTTATCAGATTTGTTCGACATTGGGCATTACTCTCTCAGACTTCTTCGCCGATCCCATCTTTGACGACATAGACGACTAAAATTATGTAAATTTACATTGCAGTATTGTTATAGTATCATCCTAGGAGAAAATTTTGACACAAATTTACAAGAACTTCCGTTTCTTGAGGAAAAGGCATCTGTCAGACGAGGAGTTTGACACTATGTTCGACATCATCAGCGACAATATGTCACATATTGGGTTTGCATTACGAAGTGGCGATAAATCTATTTGGGTCAATAATCTACAGCGAAACTTAGATGACGAGCATTTCTACATTTACCTGATATACTTTAATGGCGACATATGCGGATTTATAGAGATAATGGAGACCCACGATGGCATTACTGTCAGCGAGATCCAATTCAATCAAACTGTCAGAAGCTCAAAATTAATTCTTTATACCATTGATTTTATACTAAATGAGCCAGCATTTTGTCAGCACCGCCATGCATACTTTAGCATAAACAAAAATAACGCCCTATCGAGCAAGACATTCACTCACCTAGGCGCGCAGATTTGTGGCGAAAAGCAGAATTCATATCAGTACGAGATTGACCGCACTAGTGCGCAAAAATATATAGACAAACTGACCAAAAAATAATATATTTCGACACAAAAAGGAGTATCCACACAGATACTCCTTATTTTTGAGCACATCCACATTTTATTCGCAGTACTTATTGATGTAGTCCACTATGTCGCGCTTGCACTGCTCCACATCAGTATTGGGATAAGTAAATCCGCATGCCTTCATGTGTCCGCCACCGCCGAATATTTCTTGCAATTTCAGTATGTTAAATGGCTTCTTGCCTCTAAAGGTGATCTTGATCCTATCATCGTGTATCACCAATATAGCCATACGCTCCACCTCGGCTAGATTGAGTAGTGTGCCAGAGAATTGCCTCATATATTTCTCATAATCAGGCGCATTGTCTGGCCTAGTATCAAGTGGCAAAAAGTGTATAGTGTCATACTCCAGCAGACCTATCATTTGGTCCAATATCTGCATATCGTGTATGGTATTGTTATTCATCGCCATTCTGACTAGATACTCGTAGTCCACACCCATCGCCAGCAGTCTAGATGCCACCAGCATAGTGTTCGGGCGGAGCGACACACTGAAGCATAGAGTGTCAGTCGCTAGCCCTACATACATCAGGTCAGCCATGTCCTGAGTAATGTCTGCCCCTGCTCGCTCCAGCACATCTAGCAAAATCTCTGTCGTAGACCCTGCGTCCTCGTCCACATATTTGGCGTCAGCATTGATGACATTGTAATGATGATGGTCGAGCACCAGAGTGTGCGACGCGCCATGCCAATACGGCTCGTATTCGCCATATCTGTCTAGCGAACTACAGTCCACGCCGAACAATACATACTCGCTAGGCACATCATCGTGCCCTATTATCCAGTCTCTTAGGTGCGATTTGCCTATCTGGTCTAGCATAGATAGGTATTTGTCGTTCATCAGCACTTTGGCATTGATGCCCATACTGCTCAGCCCCAGCGCCAACGCTAGCGACGACCCCACGCAGTCATAGTCGGGATTGACGTGCCCTACGATGACGAAAGGATACACGCTGTATTCTTTTATCTTCTGTATCAAATGTTCCATATAGGTATATTACCATAGTTTGCCGATTTTTCAAAATATTTTCCGCTATTTTTTGATATTCTCACACATAATCTGCAAAGTGATTGACATTCTTGAGATTTTGACTATAATTATTGTTATGAATATAGAGAATATAGAGTTAGATTTACAGTCAGTAGTGAGAGATTTCGAGCTGACTAAGGAGTGTCTTTGACTTAAAGGCAAAGTCTGAAAAATTATCCATATTGATGAGAGAGCACGAGAGCCCTACTTTTTGGGCGAATATGGACTACGCCATGGCGACAAACAAACAGATAAAGAGCCTGCAGACATTGTTCGCCAAAGTGCAGAAATTGCAGTCGTCTATCAGTGACCTTATCGCCATGATAGACTTGTACCACGAGAGTGACGACGACATCAGCATACTCCAAGACATGTACGACGAGATGAGCGACCTAAAGGAGCAGGTCGAAGATTTGCGTATCAAGACATTGCTAAATGACAAATACGACGACAGCAACGCTATCATCACCATACACGCAGGCGCAGGCGGTACCGAGGCGCAAGACTGGGTCGAGATGCTTTATCGTATGTATAATATGTACGCCACCAAGAATGACTACGAGACAGCAGTGCTGGATAGCATCGCCGGCAATGACGCTGGGCTAAAGAGTATCACATTCGCCATACGTGGCGAGAACGCTTACGGCTTGCTAAAAGGTGAGATGGGAGTGCATAGACTGGTGCGCATATCGCCATTCGATAGTAGCAACCGCCGTCACACATCATTCGCCAGTGTCGAAGTCATCCCCGAGCTAGTCAAAGGTAGTGATTACAAGATAAACTCTGACGACCTGCAGATAGACACATATAGGAGCGGTGGCGCAGGCGGTCAGCACGTGAATAAGACCGAGTCCGCTATACGCATTACCCATATGCCTACCGGTATTGTAGTGACTTGCCAAAACGAACGTAGCCAGCTACAAAATAGAGAAATGGCACTAAAAATCCTGACAGGCAAACTCATCGCCCTCGAGATGGAGCGCGAGCAAGCCCGCCTAAATGAACTCAAAGGCGAGAAAAAGAATATCGAATGGGGTAGCCAGATACGATCGTACGTTTTCTGCCCGTATACTATGGTGAAAGACCATAGGACAGACTATGAGACCAGCGACGTGCAGAGCGTGATGAATGGCGACATCCAGCCGTTTATGAATGAATATCTCAAATGGCTAAAGACTAACTAAATCAAACGAAGGTATATTATGATCAATCTCAAACAAAATTACAAGATATTATCTATAGAGAGCAGTTGCGACGAGACTAGTTGCGCTGTGGTAGTGGACGGCAGACGCGTGCTGTCCAATATCGTGAGCAGTCAGATAGACATACACACTCGCTTCGGCGGTGTCGTGCCCGAAGTCGCTAGTCGCAATCACATCACTGCCATAGACAATGTAGTGTCAGAGGCACTGCGCGTGGCTAACTGCACTCTGGACGACATAGACGCCATAGCAGTCACTTACGGCGCGGGACTTTTGGGCGCATTGCTGGTAGGAGTCAGCTACGCCAAGGCACTCGCCTACTCGGCTCACAAACCACTCATAGCAGTCAATCATATATACGGTCACATAGCGAGCAATTATATCTCCTACCCTGACCTGAAACCACCATTTTTGTGCCTGCTGGTCAGCGGAGGACATACCGCACTTATCAATGTCGAGAGTTACACCCATCACGTGCTGATAGGCGAGACTCTAGATGACTCAGTGGGCGAGAGTTTGGACAAAGTCGCTCGCGTGCTGGGCTTGGGCTATCCCGGCGGACCAAAGATACAGAAATACTCCGAAGGCGGTAGAGATGATATAGTTTTCGCCAAAACTACCGAGACACTGGGACTAAATTTTAGCTTTAGTGGCAAGAAAACCGCCGTCATAAACTACGTGCATAGATTGGAGCAAAATGGCACTCCTCTCCCAGTCGCAGATATTTGCGCCAGTTACCAAAAATGGGCTATGGATGAACTCATATCTAAGACTATCCGCGCATGCGACCAGTACAATATGGACAAAATAGTCATCGCAGGCGGTGTGTCTGCCAATGCCTACTTGCGCGAACATATGAAGTCTCAGTGCGAAGCCCTTGGCAAACAAGTCTACTTCCCCGAGATGAAATACTGCACCGACAACGCCGCCATGATAGGTAGCGCCGGCTACTATATGATACAGAGCGGAGTCCCATTCGCCGACACTTCACTCGCCCCTAACCCTAGCATCCCACTGTCCTAACATCCCATTGTCATCACATCTCTCTGTCATAATATCCCACTGTCATCGCATCCCACTGTTCTAACATTTCTCCGTTCTAACATTTCTCCGTTCTAACATTTCTCTGTTCTAACATTTCTCCGTCATCGCATCTCTCAGCCCTATCCACACACTTAGTCGTCGGCCCCGGCTATGATGGGCACAATGTCAAGTAAAGACTGTCAAATATTTTAACTTCTACTAAAATTTGCCATATATCCAAATCGTGTATATGGCTTTTCGTTTTTTAATATTTATCTTATCTCTCCTTTATACATTCCTAAAGTTTTAGTAGCATAATTGATAAATGAGGCAATGTCGTCTTCTTTTTCATTCAAATCAAACGCTTCGCCTGGAGTATTTTGATTAAAAATATTCCAGGCAGTGATAAGGTTATTAGTTTGAGGAATATCTAAAGTTGATAATATATCAAAAAAATTCTGGATTTTATTAGAATAAATATTCGCAACGTTATATTTCGTAAAAAAGATTTCATCATGAGAAATATGAGATGCGACTCCAAACGATACTAGACCGTTATTCTTAAAAAAAATCAAATAATTGTTGAATATAATTTTTAACTTTTCTTTTGTTAGTCCATCAATATAATATATTTGATAATGAAAACTATCAAAATTATTCACTTGCTTCTCTTTTTCTTCTTGTAATGTTAGAGGCACTTCCAAAATAAAGAAACAAGGTTCTTCTAATAATTCAATAAAAGAATATAACAAATCATCAAACTTTTCTTTTGAAATATTAATTGTTATTCTTTTACCGTTCACTTCATATGATTCTTTGATCAAATTATTGTTTTTTACATTATAGCATTCCAAATAATTCATCTTATCACCTCCGAAATTATATTCAACCATTTCATAAACGAAAATATTTTCCCGCAAAAAAATTATTGCAACCAATATCTATCAGTTGTTTGCTCCCAAATATCTTTTATATATTCATCTCCTATTTTAGCATGATTTTTAAAGTCAATATCATCATCAAATAAAACAGTTTCTTTTGTTTGAGAATTATAAAAACTGATTTTCAATGTTTTGTTTTCATTATAAATAAGTTCAACGGCATAATAAATACCCTTATATTCAAACTGCATCTCGCTGTAACTATGCAATCCTTCTATAAATTCATCTAAATCAGGCTCAAACGGTTTGTTTTCATTAAATAGACGTTTGGCTTTATTTAGTGATACTAAATTAGGCATTGCAATAATATCGGGATTTTCTTCGTTTAGGATACAGTTCCACCAACCACAAAATGGACATTTCCCTTGTTTATAAATATCGACATCTATTATTTTATTACAAACTTCACACTTCTTTTTATATTTTTTTTCGTTTTTCATCATATTCCCCTTTTAATAAAAATATGGATTAGTTTTTTCTCCATTTGGTCCTATATAAGGTGGTCTAGGATTTTTAGGATTTCCCCAGTCGGCATAATGGTCGTGTGGCCATTCGTGTTTTCCTCCGCCATGTGACCAATCACGATACCATATTATTCTACCATCAGGTCCATACCACCCCTGTTGTAAAAGTTTTTCGTTCTCATCGTATAAATCAATTCTGCTATTTGGTTTCGACATTCTTGGCAATGAGCCAACTCTTCCAGTTTTGTGTTCAATACCACCACTCGGCTTACACATCCCCATTATATCACCTCCTGAGGTAAAAGTTCAAATGTTTTAGATGTCGTTTGCCCATTGTCGCCTATTAATGTAAAATAAATTTCCTTACCATATAAGTTTTCAACTTTTAGATTTGTGACAAATTGTCCACTTATATCATTTTTTATATAAAAAATTGAAGAAATGATTAACTTTCTTCAATTTTTGCTGAATTATATCATATAAATGCTTGAAATTAGCACTTTTCTGCCACTTTTGGCGAAATTTCTTCTAATTTTTGTCGCGCTGAATAAAATATGTTATCTATTCGTGGGTGATGTATGTTCAAGGTAATTAAGTTAAAGACACTTATTGTGAGTATATCTGTACTATTATTGGTCGCATTATTGGGCGTGAGTGTTGTGTCAGCCGTCAGTATGGACGTGTCCCCAAAGTCCGCCTACACCATAGTCATCGACGCTGGTCATGGCGGGCGGGATGGCGGTGTGGTCGGCGCACGAGGCACTGTCGAGAAAGAAATCAATCTCCTCTACGCCCAGACTTTGCGCTCACTATTAGAGAATGTCGGCGTCAAGGTAATAATGACCCGCACTGGCGACGACGCACTGTATGACGAGTCGTCGTCAAACAAAAAACGCTCTGATATGGCCAAACGCTGTGAGATAATACGACAATCCCACCCCGACGCAGTCATCAGCATACACATGAATGCTTTCCCAAATCGCAATGCCAAGGGCGCAAACTGCTTTTACGCCAAAGGCAACTCCGCCGGCAAAATGTTAGGTGACTATATCCAGACTTTTTTCAGCAAAAATCTCTCCGCCCAAAACACCACCAGCAAAGTCGGTGATTATTATATCCTAAATTGCAATGACTACCCCAGCGTGCTAGTGGAGTGCGGTTTTCTGTCCAACGCCGAAGAAGAATTATTGCTAAATACTGACTCTTACCGCGAGAAACTATGCTACCAGATTTATTGTGGTATCGCCATGTTTCTGGGCTTGCCAAAAAATAATATATAACGCAAATAAAAATATAACTTGAGAAATTCCAAACTAAAACTAAATTTATTTTGATTAAAATTAATTAAAAATAAAAAAAATAGCATTTGAAATGCTATTTTTACACCTATAAATTATTATTTTCTTCAAAAGATATTACATTTTCGTTACAAATTTCTTCAATAAATGCATTTAGTTCTTCACTATCACTTTTTATTTTATTTGCATAATCTTCTTCATAATTAACTCCATATATAAGATATCATATATAATCACAAAAATCAATAGCTAATTTCGATTTTTTTTATTTACTATTGCTCATTTTCTTAACAATATCATTGGTAATCAATTTTTTATTCTCGCGTCCTGTCCTTCGAACAACAAATTGTACGACACGCGTTTATTTAATAATCTACTAAATGTCCTTTCGCCGTATTTTTGCAAAATGCCGTCCAGTGTCAGATTAGTCGAAGTGAGAGTGCTGAGATTATTGTTTAGTCTAGTATTCAGCACGTTTAACAGACAGTCATTAGTGATGTTCTTGAAGTTTGGCTCTGTGCCCAAGTCATCTATTATCAGTACTTCAGCGCCCAGATACTCATCCATTTTCGATGGTTGACCGAAGGTGTATTTTTTGCATTCGTTATTGAAATCAAACGCTGTCGTGAACACTACATCCACTCCCTTGTCTAGCAAATACGTCGCCACGCACTCGAGCATATATGTTTTGCCCACAGCGGTATATCCTACGAGATTGATGTTTTTTATGACATTATTTTCATAATTTTCACACCAATTTTTAATAATTTTATAATTTTTTAGTGTTTTTTCGTTATTTTTGTAGTATTTTTCATCATTTTCGCTAAATTTCGCGAAATTATTTTTTAATTGATTTAATTTCACTCTGCTCAATTCTCTGACAAAGCATTCGCAATACTTGCCATCTACTACGCCTGTGTCATTACATTTGTCGCACACTGGCTTGGGGTACAGGATAGACCTATCTATATCGTGCGCTGTGATGTATTCGTCTAGATTTTTTTGTGCGATGTCGAGCGCAGATTGATATGATGACCTATCAGCATCACCGCTCTGATACACTCGCAGGCGAGCCACGTTTCGCTCTGTCAATAATGTGTGAAATCTCTCGTCTTGGCACAAATAATCCAAATATTGGTCTCGCGATTTAGTTTTATCTAGTTGCCGTTGACGAAAAATAGATTTGACCATATCTACATTATTTTTTTTCATACTACACCTCTATCTCGTCTATATTGGTAAATACATTTGACAATTCATCCTGTGTGTATTGTCTAGTATAAGTATTAGGCTGTTTGCTCTCTACTTGCGAAGCATTGGTTTTCGCCAGTTCGACAGTATTGATGCCTTGACCATGCCATAGCGACAAAATCTTGTTTAGATACTGTATAGGATTCCCTTTGTCACGACTGAGAGTGCACGCATACGCTATGACATCGGCAGAAAATCCCCAATCTTCTGTCCAAGTGGTGTACAATTTTCTGTCTGTCTCGTTTACCTTTCGCTTCATACCCAGGTCATGCAAGATTTCCTTGATTTTTTCATCATTTTTTGCCATTTGGGATATGAAATTATTAAAACTATCTATATCCACCACGCCTAGCTTGTACAGACGCTTGATCGTGTCGTCAAAAAGTTCTAACTTTCGGATAGAATTTTTGTACGCATAGTCGGCTATAGCGACGAGAGTTTTGTCATCATAGCCCATACGCCTGTATGGTATGATGTATGTCTCTACAGTCTTGGTCAGGTCGTCGTAATACAGCCCGAGATTTTTCACCAGCAGTCTAGCGGTGTGGTACATCTCTTTCTTCTCTGTCTCAAAAGTGTCAATTTCTTGGACTGACATTAGTTTGTTCTCAAAATATCTCGTCAGTACATTGTCTAGATAAAACAAATCCACGCTTTGCTTTTTCTCGCGCAAGGTTTTTGCCACATATATGATGACATCTAGGTCAAAGCCATATCCTTCTATCCATTTATCGAGGTATTGTTTGTCTTCTATAGTCTGCACTTTGCGCTTGCCGAGAGCCTTTAGCACTAGGGTCAGTTTATCGTCCAATAATCCTAGACTCTCAATCTTGCTCTGCACGTCGTCTGCAGTCTGCACTCCTTCGTACGCCCAATTCTTCGCCACAGTGGTGATATATGAGTACCCGACATTGTCGCCCTTGTATTGCACGCAGTATTCGGCTATTTTCAGCAGTGCGTCTTTGTCCATATGCATACTCTCTATCAGCGCATAATACTCTGTGTACTCGTTCTTGCTGATCATACGCCCTTTGATGATGTCTTGGATCTTGATATTGAAGTCCGCGTACTCGCCTACTTTGTATTTCTTGATATTACCAATATTGGCAGTATTGACAGGCAGGTATACCACCTCGAGTGGCTCTGTGCCTATGACTTGCACCAGCCCCTTGTCCTGCCAGTACAAAAATGCGCTCACTATGTCCTCTGGCGCCACATTCAGGATTTTCGCCATTTTGTCGTGGTCATTGTCCGCGCCACCAGCATTGTAGCAATTCGCCAGCCCCAATATGTACACCTTGACACACAGGTCAGGTGCATACGGCAAATAATCTAGTATAAAAAGATTGTCTATACTAGTTTTGTTTTCTATCACATAACGATTGCTAAATCTACACAGCATACGTACTCCTTTGGTACTTTTAGTATAAATTAATCCGCGAAAATTGTAAACAATTTTGGCTATTTTATTCTATTTTATTTATGAAATTAGTATAAAAAGTAAAGGAGTTTGTATGAAAAAATTTTTTATTGTACTATTCATAATGCTTTTTGCCACGCCACTGACGGCATGTAGCGGTGGACAAGGCCTCGATACCATAGCGGACGGATTGTCCACTTACGATATAGCCGTCGCGCTCGATGCCGACGCGAAAACTATGTCGGTCACGCAGACTGTGGACTATGTGAATAATTACGACACTGCGCTTAGTGAGATATATTTCCATTTGTATCCGAATTGTTTCCGCCAAAACGCCACCTCGTCAGTGGTCAGCCTGTCTTCTCAAGCCAAAGCCTACCCAAACGGTGCCAGCTACGGCGACATACAGATATCTCGCACTAAACTAAACGGCGCCGACATCTCGCCTAGCTATGAAGGCAATGACTTTGAACTTTTGTGCGTAAATCTGACCAATAAATTATTGCCGTCCCAAAGCACCGAGATTTACTTCGAGTACACTGTCACTATCCCAAACGTGCTACATAGATTTGGCTACGGCGACCATACCATAAATTGTGGCAACTTTTACCCCATAGCGAGCGTGTATGCCGACGGCGAATGGGACAAATCTGGATATCACTGCAATGGCGACCCTTTCTATAGCGAAATGGCGAACTATCGCGTCCGCATCACTTGCGACCAGCACTACACCATAGCCAGCACAGGTACGCAGACAGTGTCCACCGCTGGCGACACCACGACTTACGACATAGTGGCGCTGGCAGTGCGTGACTTCGCATACGTCGCTAGCGCGTGCTTCGAGACGAAATCCGCCAAGTCACACGACACCACTGTGTACTATTATTACTTCGCTGATAGCGACCCTGACTCTTCACTGCAATGCGCTGTGGATAGCATCGAGACTTTTAGCGATATGTTTATGGACTACCCCTACGCCACTTACTCGGTCGTGGAGACGGATTTCATACATGGCGGTATGGAATACCCTAACCTGTCTATGATCAGCACAGATGTCAGCGACCACGACGATTATCTCTATGTCATCGTCCACGAAACCGCGCACCAGTGGTGGTACCAGCTCGTCGGCAACGATGAATATACCTATCCTTGGCTGGACGAGTCGCTGACCGAATTTTCTACTATGCTGTTTTTCGACGAAAATACCACCTATGGTATGTCCAAAAAAGATATGCTCTCAGCTGGCTATGAAAACTATCTGTTTTTTCAGTCAGTCTACCGCGAAGTGGTGCGCGATTTCGATACTAGCATAGACCGCCCGGTGGACGCATTCGACACCGACCCCGAATACACCTACCTGGTCTACGTCAAGGGCACTCTCATGTACGATAGCCTGTGGCAAGTCATCGGCAAAACAAAATTTATGCGCGCCCTGTCACTCTACGCCAAAAATTATTCATTCAAGAACGCCACCCCCGCCGACCTGATCTCGTGCTTCGAGCAAACCGCCAATACCGACCTGAAAAATTTCTTCGATAGCTGGCTGTCAGGCAAAGTAGTAATAAATTAGCCACCCTTATCACCTCACTCATCAGCCTTCAATGCCACTCCACCACCACAAAAATCTCACCCAAAAATGCCAAAATTTTCTGACTAAATAATTTTTGCTCACGAAAAAAATATTTTCGCCCACTATCCCCAAAAAACGCCTATTTTCCGGGCCAAAACGCCCTTTTCCCACTCCCAATTTACTTCGTATAATACTCAGTATGCGAAATGGACCGCAAATACGTACAAAGTAACGTTCTCCAGTGGC
>CAYWFC010000029.1:0-12470 GCA_964457935.1 uncultured Lachnospiraceae bacterium | reverse complement strand
AGCTAAAGGCCCAATTTAGTGGTCGGGGTGAAGAGACTCGAACTCCCGGCCTCATGATCCCAAATCACGCGCGCTACCAACTGCGCTACACCCCGTTATGAGTTTGACTTAGTCATAATACTATAAATTTTTGATTATGTCAACAGTTTGACAAAAGTTTTTTGCAATTTTTTTATTTTTTCCATGTAGGCTGTACTTTGAACACCTGTTCATTCATATAATACAAGAATGATTGCTCAGGAAAGTTAAAACTCATGTAGTACGACGTTAGGCACATTTGCTTGTCATCGCCTTGCTTTCCGTATTTCCCATCGCCTACTATTGGATAGCCCAGATATGCTATGTGGGCGCGTATTTGATGGGTTTTGCCTGTAACCAGTTCTGCCTCCAGCAAAGTATCATCTCCCAAAATGTCTAGTATCTCGAAATTTGTTATAATCTGGTCATAACCTTTTTTGGGTCTTTGACTAATCAAAACTTTTGCATTATCTTTGTCTTTTGCTAGGTACAGTACGTTTTTCAGTTTATTCTCTTTTACTACCCCATGCACTTTTAATAGATATTTTTTGGTGATAGTGCGTTCTTTGAATGCGTTTAGTAGTGCCTTTTCTGCGAAGATGTTTTTGGCAAATATTACCAACCCTTCAGTATTGCGGTCAATCCTATGGACTGGCTTTACTTTATATCTTTGGGATAGCACACCGATCAAAGACCTATCATCTTCTGAAACGACTTCTATGCCTGCTTTTTTGAATACGACCAAGACATTTGCGTCATCGTATATAGGTGTATACCATTCGTTTTTGATGTCTTTGTCTCTATAAAACACAACAATGCTGTCAAACTTTTTGACTATGGCATCTTCTGTCACTCGTACGTCATTGACGCGTACATCTTTTTTCTTAATGAATTCAAGTACGTTATTTACGCTGAAATTGGGCTGTTTTATGATTATTGCTTTTGACAGCAAGATATTGTCTCTTGTGTTTATGAATTGTAATTTATTCATCTTTGTCGTGTTCCTTTCTCATAAAAATCGCGCCCATGTCTTGACTATCACGTGCTTCGCTGACTATCCAAGTATTGATACCGTATTTTTTTACCAAAGATATGAGATCAGTAAGATTTGGTTCTCCTTCGGAGTCATCTGGATATTTTTCGTCATGTACTAAGTGCCTAATTTCACCTTTGTCGCCATAGAGAATAGTATAGGCATGGAAATGTATGTTTTGAAATTTTTCCGCTGGGAGATTATTTTTGAGTTTGATAAACACATTTTCCAAATCAGCCTTGGTTTTCAATGACCCGAGCGTTCTGGCATGCAAATGTGCTATGTCAATACATGGATAGCAACTCTCGCATTCGTTGCATATCAGGATTATTTCGTCCAAAGTACCCAGCGTTGATATCTTGCCGCCTATCTCAGGATATAGTCTCACATCGCCCATATCCACTTCTTGCTCTATGATGTGTATAGCTTGTATTATGCGATGTATGGCTGATTGTCTGTCTTCAGGGGTTTTGCCCCATCCACCACCTGGGTGAAAGATAATACGCCTACAATTAAATCTTTGTGCTAATTTAATGCCGTTTATCATAGATGCGATACTGCTCTGCACCACTTCTTCTCGCTGGCTACCTAGATTGACATAATAAGGCGCATGGATACTTAACGCGATGCCATATTTGTCAGCATTGTCGTTGTAATATTTGATTTTGGCGTCAGATATCTTAAATCCCATGGTACACTGTATCTCGTATGCATTGAGATTTCTGTCTTTTAGCCATTGAAAAAATTCACTAGATTTTCCATTAAAATTTGGTGGAGTACCAGCGACCCCTATTTTTGCTTTGTCCATATTTCACCTAAAATAGCCTGTTAAAAAATTTCTCTAAGAATGTCAAATCATTCCCTTGCAAAGACACACAGTTTAATGCGTCTGTTTTGACTTTTTTCAGTAAATGATTGGCGAATTCTTTGTCCCTTACTAATATTTCACTATGTTGGGTAGTGTTATACTCATATTTCGATAAATTGCAATTTCCAAGCAATACTGTGTATCCGTCGATTATTACTACTTTGCTCGACATTTTACCTTGGTATTCATACACATCGCACCCGCTCTTGCTCAGTGTTTTTAATGCTGCTCGTGACGCTAAACAACTAGGTTTGTATGATTTGTTTTCTGTGACTAGGAGTTTGATTAATACACCTTCTTTCGCTTTTTGACACAATATGTCTATAGTAGACTCATTAGGCAAAAACTTATTTGTCTGTAGTACAATACTCTCTTTTGCCGACAATAAAAATGCGTTTAGCCCCTTGTAATAACATTCACTATCATATACAGTCTCCAAATATTCGATATTTTGTGACCCAGATTTTGATACTTTATTTTTGAATGGGAAATATTTTTTGGTGTTATAGTTAAATTCTTTCAAAAATTCTAACGCCATATGCGACACTACACTGCCTTCCAAATAAACATTAGCATCAGAACTGCTTAATTCTTTGTCATAAATCGAAGAACTACCAAAAACGGCTTTGGAATTATCAAATATCATAATATTATGTTTAGATCTTTTTCCAAAGTATTTGCTTTTTTGAATAATGATACCAGCATTGGTCATCATTTTGATATTTTTGATTGACGTGAATTGTGCATCCGATTTGGAATACAATACTTTTACTTCTGTGCCGTCGATTGATTTTTTGATCAATAAGTCGCGGACCTTTTGTCCAATGACATCTGTCGAAAACACTTCACACTTGATGTATATACTCTGCTTGGCATTAGTTATATTCGACACTAGGCTCTCTAAAAACATATTTTGATTGTTTAACAATATTATCCTATTATCTACGAAAGTGTAATGACTAGCATATTTATTAAAATATGTATCATTCCTAGCCTGAATACTCAAAATAGACTTATCTTCGATCAGACTTTCGAATACTTTATCATCCGCTATTTTTTTGACATATTTTCTACTATTAACTAGCCTTGGAACGTATACAGTGGCCAGATAAATCACTACAGTTATCACAGGAAACGCTAAAATGGCCAAAAACCAGCAAAGTTTGTTTATGTTTTTGTCCTTTTCAAAATAATTAATAAATAATACAGAAAATATCTGTATCAATGTCACTACAATACATAAAATAATCTTCAAAACTAAACTCATAATATATTTATAACATATAAAATCAAAAATAGCAAATATTTGAAATAAAATGTGAATATATTGGACAATTTCATTTTTTTGTAGTACAATATATGCGTTGTATTTGATGCGCTGGTGTAGCTTAGTTGGTAAAGCATTCGATTCGTAATCGAAAGACCACGAGTTCGAGTCTCGTCACCAGCTCCAAGTCAATGAAAGGAAAAGTCTTATTTTGAGATTTTTCTTTTTTTATAGAAATTATGATGCATATTGATTGGTTATGTGCTATACTCAAACTTGAGAAGTTTTTTATAACGCTGTTGGAAATCAAATATATAAATTAAGGAGTACCAATGAATAATTTTTTTAGACATATACATTTAGTGACGAAGCATAGACACCGCGTATTTAGGCTGTGCTGTAAATGTGGACTATTTTGGCGTGGGCTGACACATGATTTGTCCAAGTTTAGTTGGGTAGAATTATCTGAGAGTGTGAAATACTATACTGGACATCGCTCTCCTATTGATGAGTGCATAGAGAAAAATGGCTTTTCACAGGCGCTCATACACCACACGAACAAAAACAAACACCATATTGAGTATTGGTACAACAGACAGCATCCAGTCCAGATGAATATGCCATATCAATATGCAGTCGAATGCGTGTGTGACAAAATATCTGCTACGATGTGCTATAAAGGCAAAGAATACAAACCTGAGGACGTACTAGACCATTGGCTAAGAAAAGGTAGCCAGGCAAACACTAATGATAGAATGAAAGCATTTTTCACTAAAGTATTTACTGACTTAATAAACCTCGGAGAAAAACAAGTATTGAACAAAAAATATATGAAAAAGACTTATCAAGAAATAGTCAAAAATCCAGTCTAGATTATAAAAATATTAGGCGAACGTTCAATGTCGCCTAATATTTTTGTTTATTTTTTCTTCTTTTCTCCCACTGTGTTCATGCCAGCAGATTTTACGATGTCAAACAAATAGTCATTATCAAAATGCATGCAATACACGTGATCTCTATATTCTTCAGGCACTGCATCTATTAGTTTCTCATAATACAGATGTGGAGCTCTAAAGCCTCTATAGTATGATACTTCTGACCATATCTTGCCTAATGTAAAATTGCCCTCGCTTACCATGCTGAAGATATCTTCAATGATTTCTGTCGAATTAGTATCGCCAGTGTATAGATTGATATTGCCGTCCTCTTCTTCAAATATTATGCTATAGGCATCCACATCATCACTATGACGTGTAGGGATATAATACACATTTTTGAATGAAGAATAATACGTCGACAATGCAGCGTCACTTATAAATCTGTATATGGATGGATCTACGCCATTCACAGTCAATAAAGTAGTAATAGGATTGCGAAAAGAGAAATCATCATCTCCATCTGGATAAATAATATAAGTCATTTTATGTTGCACAAAGAAATTATAATAACAGAAATCCGCCAATCCATTGACATGATCAGGATGCGTATGAGTGATCATTACAAAAATAGTACTCGCGCATCTATATGTCCTCAAATTCTTGATTTTTGAGAATATCATTTCGCCACAGTCTATCAGCAATAATTTTTTCTCTTGCACCAAATACGCTGCGGTATTACAATACTCTGTTTTGTACGCTGAGCCATAACCTAAAAATTTTAATTCCATGATAATTCCGACCTTTTATTCTGCTTTAGTTTTGATAAATGACAGACGCGATGTCTCGTAGTCAATGCTACTGATAATACCATTAACTGTCTCATTGAGATGAAAAATATTATGAGTAGGCACATTAGGCTTGTCAGTATTGTCCTTAGTGAAGGCGAATGCTGTCACACCATTTGCTAGTTTGATCAAAGCTCCGCTTGGATATAATTTTACGACCTCACCAGTAACACTGTCTCCTGGCTTCATATTGGATATAGTCGCTAGCATTGGGTTTTCAAACATTTGCTTATATCCCACAGTAGTGCGAGAATGGTCTTCATTTGTGCTCAATATAGCGAATTCGTATTTTTTGCCTTCTTCGAGCACATCTGCTATGCTGTCTATCTTGTCGTAACTCACGTCACTGATATTTAGTTTGGCTTTTATACCATTGTCGAGCAGTACGAGTGCGTATTTATCCTGAATGATTAATACCGAACCTTCGACGATATCTCCTTCATTGAGTATTATGTTATTGTGTGACAAAGTTTTTTCAGTCAATATCTTACTACTGCCCAATATTGTTTTCTTGTAATTATTGAGTTCCAATACGACTATTTCTATAGTCCTACCTTGTAGATGTTTTTTATTCAAAAAATCTTTGTCACGTATCTGACTAAATGGCACAAATACGCTGTAACCGTAATAGTTGCCTTTCAAGCCAGCTGACGTCACTTCGGAGATCGTAAATTCGATGATCGAGCCTATCTTAATGTTGGCTAATTTTTCTCTTTCTTCAATTATGCGATTTACATTTTTGGCGTCTAGCACTAGACAATTTTTATCATCTAGATAACCTTTTACCATGACCAAAATGGCATCACCTTCTTTATATACTTTGTCCAATTCATCATTTGGCACGAAGCCGTCTCTCATACCGCCTATGTTTACTACTGCGCCTGCTTTGGTAATCAGGACTATAGTCCCTGTGATGATGTCACCTTTTTTGTATGTAGTGAAATTAATCGGCAAGTCTTTCATTTGTGTCATTAGTTTGTCTCCTTGGGTAATAGATTATTTATAGCATCAGCGATTTCTTTGGAATACTCTGCTATGTTTTCTTTTGATGCTTCGGTGTACTTTGGCGATATCTGCTCGCCATACACCATTGTATTGCGCCTAAATGCCTTTGGCTTGCTGTATATAGCGACAGGCACGATAGCTGTCTGAGTTTTGATAGAGAATACAGCCACCCCGTCTTTGAATTGGTCAGCATGCACATATATCTCTTCTTTTCTGGTGCCTTGTGGGAAAATGCAGACTGGTTTGTTGTTTTTGAGTAATTTATATACTTTTTTGATAGGCTCTATGCCTACTTTTTGTCTGTCCACAGGTATAGCGCCAAATTGTTTTAAGAAAAATGAATTAAAATTGTTATTGAATAATTCTTTTTTTGCTAGAAAATACACTTTTTTCTTGCTTTTTAATTCTATCAGTATCGGGTCAAACGATGACAGATGATTGCACGCCAAAAGCACTGGCTCATTTTTAGGTAATCTCTGTTTGCGTATGACCTTGGTAGGATAAAGCAAAGTCAAAGGCAACCAAGCTATAATGTAACATAACCAGAATATCATTTATCTCTCCTTACAGCGCTTTTCCCAGCCACAAAACCAGTAGACCACGCTATTTGTAAATTGTATCCACCGGTCAAAGCGTCTACGTCCAAAACTTCGCCAGCGAAATACAATCCTGATTGGAGTTTGCTCTCCATAGTTTTAGGATTCACATCTTTGGTGTCTACACCACCGGCAGTGATGATCGCATTATCAATATTATCTATATTTTTGAGCATTAAGTCAAATCTTTTTAACCCATTTATGACATCAAAACGCAAATTTTTGGATAATGCTGCCATTTTGACATTTGGTAGTCTTGCGTTTGACATAAAATATCTCACCAAACTCTTTGGCATTAGTGTACATAGGTATTTATCTAAAAACTTATTGCTAAAATTTGACTGTTCACGCAAAATTTTTTCATTCAGTTGCTCAGGTGTGAGAGCAGGTTTCAAATCAATAGACAGTACACTATTTGCTATATCATATTGATTGATTTTGCTACCGAGTGTCAATACAGTCGGGCCAGATATACCATTGTGAGTAAATAATAAATCGCCAAACTCTTTGTATCTTTTGCCGTTCAATGTGATAGATACGCCTACATTCCTTAGCGTCAATCCTATGCAATCAGATAATGGCTCTATCAGATTGATAGCAGACAGCCCTGCCCTAGTAGGTACTATTTTGTGCGCGAATTGGCTAGCAATGCTGTACCCAAAACCTGTGCTTCCTGTAGTCGGATAAGACACACCTCCCGTAGCGACTATAAAACTATTTGTGGTGTATGTATTTACATTAGTACACAATATGTATTTATTATTGTCGTAGCGAACAGATTTTAATTCTTCAGATAAATGCACATCGACTTTTGATTTATCTAGAGCAGTTTTTAGTGTTTTGATGACATCACTAGATTTATCGCTATTAGGGAATACTCTGTTTCCTCGTTCGACCTTGAGAGGCAATCCATTTTGCTCAAAAAAATCACACACATCATTTGGGGTGAATGTATGAAGAGCGCTCATCATAAATTTAGGATTAGATATAATATTTTTGATATGATTATCTATATCTGAATGATTAGTGACATTGCATCTACCTTTGCCAGTCAAATATAGTTTTTTACCTAATTTCTCGTTCTTTTCTAGTATTAATACTTTTGCTCCCGTACTACCGGCAGATATGCCAGCCATCATACCACTAGCCCCACCGCCGATAATCACTACGTCATAATTTGTCATTTGATTGATTTCAAGTACTCCATTTCTTTTTTGTTCAATGGCTGATATTCACCTCTGGACAGCCCTCCCAAGTGTATCTCTCCTATACTGATACGCTTTAGGTATGTGATAGTTTTGCCTATAGACTCGAACATACGCCTTATTTGTCTATTCTTGCCCTCATATATAGTGATTTGCACACGTGTGCCGTCGTCAGTATGTTCTACTACATCAATATTACATGGCTTGGTCATATAGCCATCTATGTTGACACCTTGTTTGAGGTGTTTTATTTCATCTTCGTCAATATTTTCAGATATCTTGACGATATACGTCTTGCTTATTTCTTTTTTAGGCGATGTTAGTATGTTCGCTATCTCGCCGTCATTTGTTAGCAATATCAGTCCCTCTGTGTCGTAATCGAGTCTACCTATCGGAAAAATGCGGGACTTCACGCCTCGCATTAAATCTATGACAGTTTTTCTGTGTTTGTCGTCTGAGGTGGTGCTGACATAGCCTTTGGGTTTATTCAGCTTGTAATACACGAACTTTTGCACCAACTGTACTGGCTTGGAATGTACAGTCACTTCGTCATATTCAGGATTGACGTCAGTACCCAATTCTTTACAAACTTTGCCGTTTATACGCACTGCTCCTGATTTGATGATGTCATCACTTTTTCTTCTCGATGCCACACCACATGTACTTAGATATTTGTTTATTCTCATTTACTCCGTCCACTCTAAAATTATAGATTTCATCTTGTCTTGATTTTCCAAAACAGTGATTTTATTTATTGTATATAATTTTTGAGTTTTAATCAACTGATTATCGAAATAAACGAAAATTTTTCCGATTTCTTTGTCCCCGAGTGAGCCTTTTGATAGGTCGTTTGTCTCATATTTGACTTTTATTTTGTCCATCTCCCCTTTTTTGATTGGATAATAAAAGTCTTCTTTGGTACACAGATATAATTGTCCTTGTAGTTTATCTATGTAATACTCATTGCATATTTGAACATTAGACTTCAGGACATGTGCGTATTCATAGTCTCGATACACTTGATTTAGCAATTCAGCACTTTCTTCAAACATTGGACCACAGTTTAGTACCACGCATACAGCGGTCATACCGTTGCGTTTGGTAGCACTCACGAGACATCTGCCGGCTTTTGACGTGTAGCCAGTCTTGACACCAATGCACCCATCTAGGCTTGACAAAAGTCGATTTTTGTTCTTCAAATAACGGGTCTCATACTTATTAGTTTGAGGGATTGTGTGCCTCACAGTGCTCACCACATCTGCGAAAGTATCATTTTTCAGAGCGTAAGCAGTAATCAATGCCAAATCATATGCGGTAGTATAATGATCTTTGTGGTCTAAACCATGTGGATTGGCGAAATGTGAATTGGTGGCTCCTACTTTCCGCGCTGTCTCGTTCATTAAATCGCAAAACGCCGATACGCTCCCAGCTGTGTGCACTGCTAATGCAGTAGCAGAGTCATTGCCTGAGGCTAACATAGTGCCATATAGCAGGTCTCGCACTGTAATCTCTTCATCTTTTTTTAGATATATAGACGTACCTTCGATGCCTATCGCGGAGTCACTCACTACAATTTTCTCATCTAAGTCATTGCAATGATCCAATACAGTGATAGCAGTCACTATTTTAGTAGTGCTTGCGTTGGCTAATTTGGCGTCTTTGTTTTGGCTAAAAAGCACTCTTCCACTTTCCGCCTCTATTACGCACATTCCTCGCGCAGAAGTGGCACAATGTGTACGTCCGACTGGCAATGATGCCAAGCATATGCACACCAAGAAAAATATAACAAATATTTTTTTCATTCTTTGTCCTTTGTAGTCATTTTTTTCAGCACTTCTGTAGCACTTTTTAGCAAAGTCAGATATGCTGATGACTTGTCTGCGCGAATAATTTTGAACTTGCCGTCTTTTAGAACGAAAAATCCTATAGGAGTCACACAAAAGCCTCCGCCAGTCCCGCCAGCCATAGGGTAATCTGCATGATTGCGTTTAGAATTTAGGTCATTGTACTCTCCTCCGCCTGACACGAAGCCGACTGACACTTTTGATATAGGTACCAGCACAGAGTCATCAGGCATAGACACAGGCTCACCTATCACGCAATTCACGTCAATCATAGAATTAATCTTTTCCAATGAGATATTAATTAATGACTCGATTTTGTTGTTTGATTCATTATTTTTCATCTTTGACCTCCTGCTCCCATCACCAAGGCATACAATACGTCTGCTACGCAAGTGCGCACCTTGACACTAAGAGTCAAATACATCTTGTCATAGTCGTAGTTTGGCTTATTTTCTACTAAAATATGTGCTAGTTTCTTGTTATTTTTCACTTTTGCCAAAAAACATTTGATTATTATATCAAACCCAGATGTTATCAATGCTGTTTTCATAGCATCATTCACATATCCAAATTCTGACTTCAATGTCAAACACTCTAATTCTATCCTATAGTACAATGATTGCAGAATATTACCTGCCTTTTTAATGTCAGGATTGGACATACTTAGTTGCTCTTTATAGACTTTTTTACCTTTGTACAGATAAATATATCCTTTCTTTATTTTTATCTTTACTGTCACTATTTTGATGAAAAAAATTTTTACATACATTCGTCCTTTTAATTTCAAAATGTCAAAATCTACAAACGTCTTTGTCCTAATAGGGAAAACTAACAAGAAAATAATAACGACAAAAATAAGATACCAGTACATAACACTAGTATCTCACTTTTTTATCAAATTATGTCACAATCTTAGACTGCTGGTTCTTCGCCATCTACGTCGGCATCTTTGTTTGGATTTAATACTTGGTCAGCCTGATCAATAGTCTTTTTGATAGAGCGTGATATATTTTGGCTGTCAGCGATGATATCCTTGTAATTAGCGAATTTGCTGTCGAAATCTTCTCTTTCACGCACCAATTCGTTTTCATCCAGACTAATAACATCGCTAGGTACGTCATAGTCTCTAAATAGACTCTGCTTGTCAGTATTGATGACGCGTATACGAGCCAAAAGTTCGTCATATTTAGGCAATTCGTTCAAGTCTTTTATTTGAAAACGCTTCAGAAAGTTTTCTGTCGTGCCATACAGCAACGGTTTGCCGACAGTATCCTTTCGCCCTACTACTTCGATTAGGTCATTTTTGAGCAACAGTTGCATAGTATAGTCGCTATTATGTACTTGTCTTATTCCTTCGATCTCTAAGCGCGTAATAGGCTGTTTGTATGCAATGATAGCCACAGTCTCTAGCACAGATTTAGATAGCACCTTTTCTCTGATAGGATTGAGAATATCTGCTATATCTTCTGCCAAATCAGGATTGGAGCAAAGTTGAATCTTGCTTTTGTACTCTATTATGTTTATTCCGCTATCAGTAGAATATTTAGACTTCAATATATCCAATGCTTCGTTTATTTGTTTATCTGATGCTTCATATTTGTTCTTAAATTCGCTTTTTTCGATACCGTCGCCAGACACAAATGCTACACCTTCTATTATTTTTGCTAATTGTTTGCTATTCATCGTCAGCACCTCTCTTTTTAATCAAAATATCTTGGTATCTTTCGTCTTGGATTACTTTGATTTCTTGTAATTTTAATAATTCTAATATTGACAAAAATATAGTGATTACTTCTAGTCTCGAATAAGAGTCGTCAAATAGGTCAAAAAACTTTACTTCACTTTGCTCAGACAGTAATGTTCTGATAAAAACTATTTTTTCAGCGACAGTCCACCTATCTTTCACTATTTTTTTCGGTTCGTCAGCCTCTTCTCTGTCTGCCACCTTGGACAAAATCATAGCGAACGCGTCGAGCATTGCCTCGAGATTAAAATCATTGAATTTTATTCTCACATCATTGGCTGATTTTTCTGGTTCTTTGTAAAAACGGTTAACATTTTCGAGTGGTTGCAAGTCACTTGCCACACTTTTGAATAAATCATACTCTTCCAAATACATTTTTAGGCGCATTTCTTCGTCTATGCCGTCATCATCTTCTTCGACTTCGTGTGGGAGCAAGGATTTTGATTTGATTTCGAGTAGCCAGCTGGCCATAGTCAAGAAACTAGAAGCACTGTCCATATCTAAACTCATATCTCGTATATAATCCAAATATTGATCAGTTAGTTCAGCCAATTTGACAGTTTTTATGTCCATTTTTCTTTCTTTGATCAAGGTCAGCAAAAGATCTAGAGGCCCTTCAAAATCCTCTATCTTATATTTTACTTCATTGCTACTAATATTCTCTTCTAATTCTAAATCCATTTCTTTACCTAGAAAAACAACTGCCAAAGTTTGATAAATGGCCAGTACAAATATGACGAATAGTTCAGCACATAAGTTATAGCTCCAGTAATGGCGAGTATCATAATAATCAAATAGCCATACTTGCTACAAAAGTCTATATATTTGTTGTTCGGTTTCAATCTCGTGCTCAAGAAATTAAATCCATCCAATGGATATATTGGTAATATATTAAATACTACTAGCAGAGCATTGACCTGCATCAGCCACGAGAAGAAATTGATGACATATATAGCGACCTTACTAGTAAAGCCTAGTACATTAAAGAACAATACATAAAAGAACGACGAAACTATGCAAATAATCAAGTTGGCAGTGACGCCCGCTAATGATACTTTGGCAATGCCTGTTCTGTATTTTTGAAATCTCAAAGGATTGACCTGCACCGGCTTCGCCCAGCCAAAACCTGTCAGGATAAAGCACAGCGAGCACATGAGGTCCAAGTGC
>CAYWFC010000028.1:0-12499 GCA_964457935.1 uncultured Lachnospiraceae bacterium | reverse complement strand
ATAAATAATACTTTTAGTTTTTGTTCGTATTTATATTATCATTGGTGTAGTCAGAGACGAAGTGCTGGGCGAATGTATCGGCAGGGCAACTAGCAGTATCTTTCCTGCCACCGCCACCTAGCACGCTAGTGACAGTAGTCAGGTCAAAGTCCACATTCACTGTGCGCAAAGACAGCGACTGCTTGCCCAGTACTGCTATGGCGAGAAAATCTATATCCGAATGTCTCTTTTTTAGTTCGCCGGAGATATCGTTTTTGTACTCATCTTCTGCACTGACCAGACCGCATCTGATGCCGTCCAGAGTGCCATAGATGACAGCGTCGGCGTATTCTGCCACTCTCTGCTGGTGGTGTATTTTGTACTCATCTACCATTAGGCGCTCGCGGTCAGAAAACTCAAAATATTCATCGTGGCACAATTTATCTGTGATGGCAGACTCGAAGCGCGCGTCTCCGTACAACTGCCACAGTATATTTAGGTCATTTGGGAGAGGGTAATTATTGGTAGTCCATTCCCAAGTATCATACTGTCTGACCAACTCGCAAAATTCACTGATGCATGGTGTGATGTCGAGATGGTAATTGTCTACGAGATATTCGTAAAATAGGCTAGTGCCACTGCACCTTTTGGCTGAGCGGTGGGTGACCACTTTCACGAAATCATACTTGTCCGCTAGTGACTTGCGAGTGTCGTGGTGGTCGAGTACGAGCATTTTGGACGTGATGTCCACAGGCAATGCGTCCAGCACACTGGCTGTAGGGCATATGTCAGTGACGAATATGTAGTCAGCATTTTTCAGGTCGCCGTCCAAGTCTCGCATCATCTGACTGTCAATATTGGAATTACCGCAATACTTCACAGTGCAGTCAGGAAATGCTATTTTTGCCAGTATCGCGCATCCGATGCCGTCCAGGTCGTTGTGCGTGTAAATGGCGATGTTTGAATATTTAGATACCATAATGTACTCCTTATATGAGCAGTATACCACAGAGAGAGTGATTTGTCAATATCAAAAAAAGCACTTCGGGTGAAGTGCTTTTTGTAATTAGGCTTCGGCTAGGTCTGGTGTGACGGCGGGTCGGAATTTCTTTTGCCTATTATTGACATAAATGAATAGTTTGATCAAGAAATGGAATGAGACCACCACCACAGTGTAGTATGCCAATGTGAGCAGGATATTGAACTGCATATTGGAGAATACGTACAGGAATGTAGGCTTGGTGATATAATACACGAAGCGAGTACCGACGTTATTGATGTCGTAGAATAGCATAGCCCAGCACAGCATAGCGAGTATGGTGGTCCAAATCTTGTGATTGTCACGACGGTCGAAATAATTTTCTCTAAACAAATAAATGCCAGCGATCAATATGTAGCCATGGTAGATGCATGCTTTGATCAAACTCTTTAGCGTCAGTGACGTGAGTGATGAGCCACAGATGATGTAATACATATAATATCCGAGCCCAGCCAAAATGCCGAAGAACGAACTAACATTGTACATCGAGCGGATATTGAATATCAGCACGATAAACATCAAAAAGTATGTAACAGTGCTGATCTCCACTGGTATGGCGATGTGACCTTCTATATTGGTGACGATATAATCCAATGACTTGAATGCCAGCAGTACTATGCTGACCAATTTGAGCGCCAGACCTTCTTTCTTAGTCTTGCTGAGCAGAAAGCTGAATACAAACATAAGTACTAGACTGCCTGCGCTGATGATATTATACATGATTGCCTCCTTAGTGAAAATTTTAATACAATTTAGTCATTTGTCAAAAGTCTATCATTGACTTTGCAGACATATTGTAGCGTAACTTTCACAAAAAAGCAATACAAAAAAGGCAGTTTGTGTTGATTTGAGAAAAAAATAATATAAGTCTTGACATAATTTTGCTTTGTGGTATAATAAATCCAATAGCAAAAGGAGATGTAGATATGACAAATAGTAGAATTGCTACGGCGTATAGCGAAATAATGAACAAAGACTTAGATGTGTCAGATATGGACGAATTGCTGGTGTGCTCGGTGAGTTTCTTGCTCGAGGACGCGGGAGTGAATATGGCGCATCCCGGTGTGACGCAGGCGGGGATATCGGGATACGAATACTTGCTCGACCCAGAGGGCGTGTATAGTAGTGATTTGGTGGATGATTTATACAGTGAAAAGGCGTATGATAGCGAATTTTCGCCAGCGTCTATAGACATCATAGACTCGCTCCGCAGATCGGTAGATGTATATTCGGTAGGCTACGGCAGGAGAGATTTCGTCATTGCCATGGCTATTATTAAGTTTATGGAAAAAGGTATGAAATGTGACCTAGACAAAGACCAAGGTATCATCAAATACTTCGTGGACAATAGACTGGTGACCAAAGACACTATGTTTGACAAAGCGATGAATGCAGTGTATGCGTGGGAAAATCAGATCAAATATGAGCCTGATGTGACTATGTAGCAAGCCAAGACAAAAAACTGAGAGTGCATCTCAGTTTTTTGTCGGGAGTGTGAGAGATATTTGAGGCAAAAGCTTTTGAAAAAAGCCTGCAAACACTTGACACGAGACAAAATTAGCGATATATTTATATTAGTTAGAGCATAGCGAGGGCATTGAGTGCCATCGGCTAGATATACCTTGTATAAAGTACACGAGTGAGGAAATATCATTTCTTTTGTTTATATTAGACATTGTGAGTGGCGAGGGTCGTTCTGCCACCTGATATGTGGGATAGATAGTGGATTTTTGATACCTATCGTGAAATGGAGAGTATTGTGATAATAAAGGACACATACAAACTGGCCCTGAGGACTTGGAAGCGCATATTTATATACCTATTTATGATAATGGCGGTATTCTCAGTATTTAGTGTGGCTATGTTTGCTATCGACGCATTGGGATTCAAAGTATTGCTGAGTAATGATTTTTTTTACACATTCAATATCTTGATGTCTGCCTTGACGTACAAATTTAATATACCTGTGGCGGTGAAGTCGTTCCAAAAAATGCTGTACGCCATTGGCGCGGTGTTTAGCAATTCATTAGGCGGGGCAATATTATTAGTAGTATTATTCTTATTTTTGCTAATGTATCTGGGTATGATCAAATCCAACGGTTGCAAGATGGGCATGATACACAAGTCTGGGTATCCGAAATTTTATGAAGAATACGAACAAAAACTGATACCGTTCGCAATGGTATTCATCATGTATGAACTCATTGTAGTGGCGTATTTCTTGGCGTGCGTATTCGGCATATACGGGCTGATGCTACTGCTGATGAAGTGGGGCGCGAGCAAGGCATTGATGTACATAGTGTTCGTGCTGGTGGTATTGCTATGCAAAACTGACAAAAATGCACTATTGAGCAGTATATTGTCTAGGGCTGAATTTGATTGCAAAAGCGCGTTTAGCGTATTTAGGGACGAAATAGCAGACATCTACAAAAAGCCAAAAGAAAACTATCTATCTGCTCTAATATTGGCTGTGATCCAAGTGTCATCCACTATAGTGGCAGGTCTATTGCTACACGTGTGGGGATTTGTATTGGCTTATTTTATAAATAATTTCGTATACATTAGCTATGGGCTGATGAAGTATTATTATAACTCTGGTATGCCATATACGTTCGAGCATTTGGAGCACAATATCACTGCCGAACAGGCAAAAGACAAAATAGAAAAAGACAACGAATAAAAAAGGAGAGAAATATGAACGAAAATTTAATAACATCAGAAGAATTTGATCCGAATGTATCCAAAATGAATAAATCGGCAAACAAAAAGAAAATAGCATCACATGCTACACCAAAGACAAAAAAATCACCACGTCCGCAGACGACCAAGGCTGTCAAAGCAGACGCGCCTACCGCCAAAGTGCGCAAACCTAGCACAAATGGCAGAAAACCTAATCTAAAAGTCATTTTCCTGGGTGGTATAGGCGAGATAGGCAAGAATATGACTGCATTCGAGTACGGTGATGACATCGTGGTGGTAGATGCGGGGCTAATGTTCCCTAATGACGACATGCTAGGCATAGACCTAGTAGTGCCAGACATCACTTACCTCACTGCCAATAAGGACAAAATCCGCGGTATAGTGCTGACGCACGGCCACGAGGACCACATAGGCGGTCTGCCTTATGTGCTCAATGAGCTAAAAGTGCCACTATATGGTAGCAAGATGACTCTCGCCCTAGTGCAGAAGAAAATGGACGAATTCAAGCGTATCTCGTACAAAGCCAACGCTGTCAAACCCGGTCAGACTATCAAACTGGGTTGCTTCGAGATAGAGTTTTTGCACGTAAATCACAGCATCGCGGGCGCTATGGGCTTGGCTATCAAGACCCCTATAGGATATGTAGTGCACACAGGTGACTTCAAGATAGACTTGACCCCTACCAACGGCGGATGCCTAGATATGCATAAATTCGCCGAATATGGCGAGAAAGGTGTGCTGTTATTTATGGCAGACTCCACCAATGCAGAACGTCCCGGTATGTCTATGAGCGAAGCAGTAGTGAGCAAGACTATAGAGAATTTGTTCTTAGACAATAGCACCAGACGTATAGTAGTGGCTACATTTGCGTCCAATGTCTACAGACTGCAAGAAGTAATGAATATCGCCCAAAAATGTGGCAGAAAAGTAGTATTCACCGGCAGGAGTATGGTGAATATCACTGACGCTGCTATGAAAATAGGCGAAATCAATATAGACAAAAACAACATCATCGAGATAGACCAGATCAAGAATTACGCTGACAACGAACTATGTATCATATCCACCGGTAGCCAAGGCGAGCCTATGAGTGCGCTGGTGCGTATGGCGTCTGGCGAATTCAAAGGATTAGAGATAGGCGACAACGACACTATTATTTTCTCGTCTAGCCCTATCCCCGGCAACGAGCGCTACGTGTATAATGTCATCAACAAGCTGATATGTCTCGGCGCCAATGTCATATACAATCAGCTCGAGCAAGTGCACGCATCAGGTCATGCTTGCCAAGACGAACTAAAGATATTATTCGCATTGACCAAGCCTAAATTTTTCATCCCAGTGCATGGCGAGCAAAAGCACCTCATGGCGAACAAGAAAATCGCTATGTCTATGGGTGTGGATGAGAGAAATGTCTTATTGCCAGCACTAGGTATGGAAGTATCTGTGAACAAAAACTTCATCAAACCTACTGGCACTGTACCATTCGGTAGCAGGCTAATAGACGGTATGGGCGTGGGCGAACTGGAGAGCAACGTGCTCAAAGAGAGAAAGCAACTCTCCGAAGACGGTGTCATAGTAGTCATAATGAATCTGAATTCTAAACTGGGCAAAGCCACCCGCCCTGAGATAGTGTCGAGAGGCTTTACCTACACTGGCGAGGCGGAAGTGTGGCTAAACGAAGCCAAAGAGACTGTGCTGAACAATGTAGAAGCATTAGATTTGACTGCCAGAGACTACCCACTCATCAAGCAAACTATTAGAAAATCATTGACTAATTTCTTGATGAAGCGTCTAAAACGCAGACCTCTCATAGTGCCTATACTGATAGAAGGATAATATGTTAGAAGATATCAAAGAGCGAGCGCGAGAGGATAAACTGCCTATCACACTAGATGATACGCTATCTCTTTTGGTGTCCACCATACGCCAATGCGGTGCAAAGAATGTACTCGAGATAGGCACTTGCGTAGGGTACAGCGCTCTCGCCATGAGCGACGCGTGCGAGCACATAGACACAGTGGAGATAGACGCCGACAGAGCGCGCACCGCTGTGCAGAATATAGCCAATGCCGGCAAATCGCACATTATCACAGTGCACAATATGGATGCGCGAGATTTTCTCGATACTTGCGACCGAAAATATGACTTCGTCTATCTGGACGGGCCGAAAGGGCAATATATCAAATATTTGCCAAAATTGATTGAAATTTTGAACACATCTGGTATAATATTCGCAGACAACGTGTACTTCAAAGGCATGGTGAACGGCAAGATACCAGTATCGCATGGTGTGAAGGCTATGATTAGGCACTTGCGCGAGTATCTAGACGCTATCACGCACGACGACAGGCTGGACACCACAGTGCTAGACATAGGCGACGGCGTGTCCATCTCGCGAAAGATTAAGGAGTGAATATGGAGTTATTGGCACCAGCAGGTGACTTTGCTAAAATGGTAATGGCTATAAACTACGGCGCAAATGCTGTATATTTGGCTGGCAAAAAGTACGGTCTGCGCACATTCGCAGGCAATTTCGACGAGGACGAACTGGCGCGTGCTATAGCGTACGCCCACGAGCGAAATGTCAAAGTGTACATCACTGCCAATATCGTGGCTCACGACAGCGATTTTGACGGGCTGGCGGAGTATTTTCAGACGCTGGAGAGACTAGGCGCGGACGCTGTCATAGTGTCTGACCTAGGCATTATGCGACTAGTGCGCGAGTGCTGTCATCTCGACCTGCATGTATCTACCCAAGCCAATGTCATGAATACCGCCACAGCCAAGGTTTACGCTGACTTAGGCGCGAAAAGGATAATACTAGCGCGCGAGATGTCGCTAGATGAGATAGCCACCATGCGTGCGAGCCTCGACCCTAGTGTGGAGATAGAGGCTTTTGTGCATGGAGCGATGTGCATATCGCACTCAGGCAGGTGTCTGCTATCATCATTCTTCACTGGGCGCGATGCCAATCGTGGTGCATGTGTGCAAGCATGCAGGTGGGAGTATGAGATAAAGGAGAAAAGTCGCGACACCACTTACCCTATAGAAGAGGACAGCCATGGCTCATACATCCTAAACTCGAAAGATATGTGTCTCATCAGGTATCTGGACAAACTGCGAGACGCAGGCGTGACCAGCATCAAGATAGAGGGCAGGATGAAGTCAGAGTATTATGTGGCGAACATAGTGAATGCTTACAGACAGGCGCTGGATTATCTGGATACGCACGCAGAGTACGACCTACCAGACGACATAGCGAACGAAGTGTACAAGTCCAGCCACAGAGAGTACTGCACAGGGTTTTATTTCGGGACGGCGGAGCAAAAATACGATAGTTCTCTGCCTGTGAGCGACTACGAATTCGTAGCAGTGGTGCTAGAGGACAGCGTAGACGGCAGAGTGGCTGTCGAGATGCGCAATAGATTTCGCGAGGGGGAAGTATTGCAGTTGCTGTCACCTATGCACAACAACGCCCCTGTCACAGTGTCGCACATCACTGACCTCGACGGTCAGCCACTCGATGATGTAAAGAATGTACAGCAGGTAGTGTATATCGACGCACCATTTGAGATGAAAAAATACGATATTTTGAGAAGGAAATCAATATAAAAGGAACAGAAATGGAAAAAGTAGTAGTACTATACAATCCCAACGCCAAAAAGGGCAAGATATCTAAGTCCATACCATACATACAGCGCCGTTTGCTCACCAAATACGACGAGTGCGAGTGCGTGGCTAGCAAGAGTGGCAAAGACCTCGAAGACCTAGCATATCGCCACAGTATGACGAGTGATTGCCTAGTGGTGGTGGGCGGAGACGGTAGTGTGCACAATGTCATCAATGGTATCAAGCGCAGTGGCGCGAAGTCCATTCGCCTAGGCATATTGCCTATGGGCACAGTGAATGACGTGTGCAAGACACTCCATATCCCAAAGAAACTGGACAAAGCCATAGACGTCATATTGCGTGGATGCACGCTGGACTACGACATCATCGCTGACGAACAGCAGTACATAGTATACACGCTGAGCGGTGGCATGTTCGTGCGGTCGTCATTCGAGACGAATAAAAAACTAAAAAAAGTATTCGGCAAACTGGCATATTTCCTGTACGGTGCAGGGGAGTTGTTTAGGCTAAAGACTTATCCTATGACATTCATAGCAGACGGCGAGAAATACAGCGGTAGGTACGTACTGGCGCTGATACTGAATACGTATAGCACAGCAGGCTTTTACATCAACGGCAAGAGCAGTGTGAGCGACGGCAAAATGGAGATAGTGCTCATAGAGCGAAAGCGCAGTTATCTCGTGGCACTGCTCACTATGGTGAGATTGTTCCTATTCGGCATCAATTCGCTGAAAAAGTGCAAAAATGTCAAGATAGTGTCGTGCGAAAAGTGCGCTATCGAGAATCATAGCCAACAGCCATTCACTATGGACGGCGAGAGGTGCGATTTCTTGAAAAAGACTATATATATAGATAGCCCTGTCACAGTTTATCATGGCATAGGCATATAAAATATCAAATAACCTATCATAGGTTATTTTTTTGTTTTATGGTCAAAAAAGCAGTGATTTTATGCGGTGGGCTGGGTACACGCCTACTGCCGTACACCAAAAGTGTGCCAAAAGAGATGCTCCCCTTGCTAGACAAGCCAGTCCTGCAGGTGCTCGTGGAGCAACTAGCCGATGCAGGCGTGACTAGCGCTCTGGTGGTGCTGGGCAGGAACAAAGAGGTCATACCTAATCATTTCGACAAAAATATCGAACTCGACCTAGCCCTCGCGCAAAAGCCAGCCCTAGCGCACATGTGCAGAGCAGTGGAGAACCTCATGGACATCACTTACAAGCGTTGCCCCATGCCACTAGGCACAGCATCTGCTGTCAGAGAGGCAGAGGAATACGTCGGACGGGACGCATTCATCATGCTATACGGCGACGAAGTAGTGCAGTCAGACGTGTCCGTATTCGCTCAACTACTGCGCGCATACCGCCGTACTCGCACTAGCACTATCGCTCTGCAGAGAGTGGCTAGATCTGATGTGCACAAGTACGGCATAGTGTCGCCAGAGCATTATGCCAGCAATATCCACCGCATACTCGACCTAGTGGAGAAACCCTCGCCTGAGCAAGCGCCGAGCGACCTGAGTTTCATAGGTAGTGCGGTGTTTAGGAGCGAGATATTCGACTACATCCGCCATATCCAGCCTGATAGCACTGGCTGTCTGCCCATCACAGACGCGCTGGCAGAGATGTCGCACGACGGCAGGCTGTACGGCGCAGAAATATCCGGGATTAGGCATGATTTGGGGGATAAATACGGATTTTTGCGCGCGAATATAGACTACGCACTGGCAGACCCTGATGTAGCACCTAAATTGAAGCAGTATATATTAGATATATTACCTACTTGGTATTAAAAAAACTGACTGCGCTCTGATGTGGCACCTAGGCTGAAACAATATATATTAGATATACTGCCTACTTGGTATTAGCGTGCTGAAATGTGACTTTTGTACTGCCTACTTGGTATTAATGATATATTTTGCACAGAATAATACTATAACTGAAGCGATATGTACTGCTTATTTGTTATTGATGACATATTTTGACTAAAAACACTCGTTATGTGTGAGTGTTTTTTTGATTTGGTAGGCTAGATGTGGATAACTTTTGGTCAAATGAGAGAGAATAAACATAAAAAGAGCGAATTTTTTAGCAAAAAGTGTAAAAAAATGCTTCATTTTGATTGACTTTTTGCGGGGGGGGGGTATCCTAGAGTAAATAAGAAAAGTAGGGGTATACTCCACGCGGGAGCACCACACCCCCTACACACTATATATGCTAGGGGTGGAATTTGGGCAGAAAATATCAGACTAATCTAAAAGTATTAATGGCAGTTATGGCGATCATAGTCATAGCTATGTTTGGCGCAGGGGCAATGCTGACATATTCGGCATTTAGCGCTGGGAGCACCAAAGCCTCGTCATTCACAGCGACAGACACATATGAAGTGCATTACTACGACAGCCTGTCTCTGCTAGAGACTGTGGACGCGGAGTACTCTACCGCTACGCTGAAGGCTGACGCCACCAAGGACGGCTATACATTCACCGGCTGGCGAGACAACGACACTGACACCACATATCCAGCATCTACTACATACGCACAGCTGTACGATAGTTTCAGCGGTCACGATATCACTCTGTATGCTCAATGGCAGGCCAATACGTACACTGTCACATTCCCTAGCAGTGGCACTGGGTACACTCTCACTGCGACCAAGAATGGCGAGGCATTCGCCAGTGGCGGTACTGCGTCTGCATCGGACAGCATAGTCTTCACTGCCACTGCGACAGGTGCGGGGCAGAAGTGTGTGCTGAGCGTATCTGGCACTGCCACTCTCAGCGGTAGCACATTGACCAATGTCAAGAGCAATGTGACCATATCTGTCACCACGACGGCTGAGACGTACATAGTGAGATACTTCGCCAATGGCGGTAGTGGCACTATGGCCACTCAGACTGTGACATACGGCGAGGACTACTACGTGTCGGCGTGCACATTCACTGCGCCGAGCGGGAAGGTATTCAATAGGTGGAATACGAAAGCCGACGACTCTGGTACTATCTGGGAACAGGAATACATCACTAAGTCGTGGACATGGACATACGACCTAGAGGACGGAGCGTACTACGACCTGTACGCGATATGGAGCTGGACAGTATCTTACAACGCCAATGGCGGTACAGGTACTATGTCGAGCGTGGAAGTTTACAAAGGGTACAACTTCATCCTAGCAGAGAATAAATTCACTCGTACAGGGTATACCTTTAGCTACTGGAGTATGAAAGCCGACGGTAGCGAGACCAGCTGGCAAGGCTACATAGGCAGGGCGTGGCAATGGAACAGTGAATCCCCATACAACGCCGACGTGACCTTCTACGCCATCTGGACCGCGAAGAGTAATACTATCACCCTAAATGCCAATGGTGGTGACTGGGCGAACAAAGAGATAGATACGTCGAGATCTACTAGCATAGCAGCCACTGTGTCTGGTTTTGATACAGTAGAGGGACACGAAGACTGGTACCTCCCTCCAACTTTTTCCAGTACAGCAGAATGCACTATAACTATTGAGACCCAAAACCCTACTACTGTGAATATACATTATTATTATGTCTATGTAAGTACTAGTAATAGTGCCTATATTAGTTCTCCTAGCACACAAAAAAATGTTTATTCTTATGACTATCAGCTAAGTTCTACATCTTCAAGTTTTCCTGATTATAAAACTGGTTATAATACAGTAACATTAAATATTACTAGTGCGGGTACATATTATATTGGAGTAAAATCTGACAAACAAAGAAGCATATCTGGATATTTATCACCACGCTTTAAGGTAGAAGCGACGTCATATTGTTGCAAAGTCGGGGATTGGGCTATATCCGAAGATGGCACTACTGCTACACGTACGGTTTATTCGGGCAATACTTATGATTTGCCTACTATGAATGATAAGAATGACGGTGCCTTTAGTGGGTGGTACACATCTGCTACAGGTGGTGCTAAAGTATCGTCTACTACGCTAGTACCAGACGGTGGTACTACACTGTATGCACAATGGGATGTACCGAAATACACTGTGACTATTAGCGCAGGGGCAAACGTGAGCAGTGTGTATGGCTCTACTACTAGCGGAGCGTCTAGTGGTAGCACCAGCCTAACAGTTGATTCCGGCACTATAATATATCTATACGCCACAGTAGACTCGGCTAACGGATATTCATTCGACAGATGGACTACTACAGTAGGCACAGTGATCAATGCTACCACCCAACGTGGCGCATATCTGACAGTGACAGGCAACGCTACAGTGACTGCGACTGCGACAGAGAATAGCAGCTCGACGTATAAGTTGACAATACAATATATTGGAGTAGGACTTCTAGAGGAAGGATCCCATAGTGTATGGACGGGCTCAATAAGGGGTGATGATACTTATTGGATAGATGAGGGCGCGTATGTTAATCCTAATAATTATGTCATCGATATAAGTGGATGGGAAAATGATTGTACTGATCCAAGTTCAGGTTTTTATATGACTGGTGCGACTACTATAGTTATTTGGTATAATGAAGTAGATACATCTAAAGCGACTGTAGTATTTAATTGGTATATGAATGATGGTTCGGATTTAGGGACTTACAAGACTACGGTATATATGGATGTATTTGATCCTGAGGAACATTCTGTGACATGGACTTTTACAGTACCTAGTGGCTCTACGGTAGACATAGCATCTTACTGTAATGCTAGTGTAAGTGGTACAGCATTGAATATATCCGCAGACACGAGCAAGATAGTGGGTGGCGAGACGCTGGAATGTAATGTATGGCTAAATCCTGCGGGTGCCTAAAGTAATATCTATATGACTACATCACATAGTATGATGCAATAATGAAAAAACAGCGGTAGTGTGGACTATCGCTGTTTTGCTGTGTGGGGTACAAAAAAGGCTACGGCGGTATCCGTAGCCCATAAGGCGGTGTCTGTCTGGTCTATAAGCCGAGTTCTGTATTTGGCGGTCATCTATCTACATCGAGTGTTTCCACACGATTTTAGCGGTATTTTTGGCTAGCGGGCAGGAGTACCCATATGCTAGCACTTAACCTTGCTTCAGGTGGGGTTTACATATACCGCAGAAGTCACCTTCCGCGTGGTGAGCTCTTACCTCGCCGTTTCAACCTTGCTACGAATAGCGGTTATTTTCTGT
>CAYWFC010000027.1:5089-13092 GCA_964457935.1 uncultured Lachnospiraceae bacterium | reverse complement strand
CGCAGTAGACTTGATCCGACAGGGCAAAGCGTACGTGCATATACATTCTGAGGTTAGCGTGGCAGACAGGACTGTGGAAGAAAATCTACGCCTTTTCGCAGAGATGAAGGCAGGCAAGTACAACGACCACAGCATGACGCTCCGAGCGAGACTGCACACTGCTGACGGCGGGGATGCGGACGAAGTGATATACCAGATAGCGCGAGCGACACATTACCGCACAGGCAATAAGTGGTGCATTTATCCTAGCACTGCATTCGCGAAGCCGTTGTTTGAGTCACGCGTGGGCATCACTTACTCACTGGGAGACAGCGACAGCGCCGGCTGTAGGCAGATGTCGCAATGGGTGTGGGATAATTGCTCTCTGGTCAAGACCAAGCCTATAGCGATAGATTATGGCAGATTAAATATAGATAATGTCATATTGGACAGAAAATATCTCCAAGAATTGGTGTCAGGTGGCTATGTAGACGGCTGGGACGACCCAAGACTACCTACTATCAGTGCTATGCGCAGGCGTGGATACCCTAGTGGCGCGATACGAGAGTTTTTCGCTAGGATAGGGGTAACGAAGTCAAATAGCGTCATCAATCCGCGCATATTACACGCATGCGTGCAGGACAGCCTAGACGGTCGTTGCGCCAAAGTATTGGGCGTCATAGAGCCTATCAAGGTAGTCATCACTGATTTCGAGCGTTGTGGCTACGACAAGGTGTGTCTGGACGACAAGAAATCATTGTTCGCCAAAGCGCACAAGGTAGACATAGAGCGCGAGATATATATAGAGCAGACAGATTTCAGCGAGAATCCGTCTAGCAAGTTCAATAAATTGGCACTCGGCAAGCGAGTACGTCTATACGGCGCATTCGTCATACAATGTGACCGCATAGTGCACAACGCCGACGGCATAGACTATCTCGAGTGCTCTATATCGGACGACGAGAGTGGTGACATCGCTACCATTCACTGGATAGGCGCCAATACCAATAAGAAGGCGCTGGTCAGGAGATTTGGCAATATGCTACGAGCGGGCACAGTGTACGAAGACGGCAAGCTGGATGATGTCGTAGACCCTGCATCTATGCAGATATTTACGGCATATGTCGAGCCACATGTGACGAAATCTCCTAAAAATGAGATTTTACAATTCATAGATTTAGGGTATTATACTATAGACAAACTCAGCACCAAGAATGTAATAATCCTAAACGAAACTATACCTACAAAATAAAGGAAGAATATTATGTTGACAAGAAAAGAATTGATAAGAAAATATATAGAATTTTTTACCTCTCATGGGCACAAAAGGATAGACTCAGCGTCACTCGTGCCAGAGAATGACCCTAGCGTGCTATTCACCACTGCTGGCATGCACCCATTGGTGCCATATCTGCTGGGCGAAAAGCACCCTTACGGCAATAGGCTGGTGGATGTGCAGATGTGTCTGCGTACTAGCGACATAGACGAAGTGGGCGATATGGGGCACTGCACGTTCTTTGAGATGCTGGGCAACTGGAGCCTAGGAGATTATTTCAAGAAAGAAGCAGTAGAGTTTAGCTACGAGTTTTTGACTAGCCCGCAGTATCTCGGCTTCGATAGTGACAAAATCGCTGTCACTGTGTTCGCCGGAGACGAGACCGCTCCACGCGACGACACCACCGCTCAGCAGTGGGAGAGTCTGGGGATAAAGAAAGAGAATATCTTCTACCTCGGCAAAGAGCACAACTGGTGGGGACTAGCAGGCGGAGTGGGGCCATGCGGACCTGACACTGAGATGTTTATCGACACTGGCAAGCCTAAGTGCTGTCCTGAGTGTAGCCCAGCGTGTGATTGTGGCAAATATCTCGAGATATGGAACAATGTCTTTATGCAATACGTCATCAAGAGCGAAGGTGGCGCTGTAGAGCCATTGTCGCAAAAGAATGTGGACACTGGTATGGGTGTAGAGCGCGTACTGTGCATGGTCAATGGCTACAAATCAGTGTATGAGACAGAGTGTTTCCAGCCTGTCATCCGTATGCTGGAGACAGAGTCGCACAAGAGTTACGACGACGAGCGTTACACCAAGGCATTCCGCGTGATAGCAGAGCACACCCGTAGCGCTACTATGATAATAGGTGACAAAGTGGGCGTCACACCTAGTAATGTGGGACGTGGATACGTGCTACGCAGGCTGATACGTAGAGCCATAAATTACGCTAGAACACTAGAGATAGACCCTATGTTTATCACCAAGGTTTGCGACTATTACATTGACTTTTATGCTGATGATTATCCTAATCTGCGCGACAAACGCGACTTCACTATCGCGGAGATGTCAAAAGAGATAAAGAAATTCAACAATACCATCAACTCTGGCTACAAAGAGTTTGAGAAAGCCATAGCCAAGACTACAGACGGCGTACTGCAGGGGGATATAGCGTTTAGACTATACGATACTTTTGGATTCCCTATCGAACTGACGCGCGAGATATGCGCTGAGCGTGGCATAGCCATAGATATGGACGGATACCAGTCGGCGTACAAGCGTCACCAAGACTTGAGCCGTACTGCGAGCCAAGGTGTATTCAAAGGCGGGCTGGCTGACGACTCGTACGAGACTGTCAAACTGCACACCATAGCGCACCTAATGCTGGCAGGACTACGCAAATATCTCGGCGACGGCGTGCATCAGAAAGGTAGCAACATCACTAGCGAGAGACTGAGATATGACTTCTCTTTTGACCGCAAGCTGACTGACGAAGAGGTCAAACTGGTCGAAGACTTCGTCAACGATGCCATAGCACAGAAGATAGACGTGATATGCGAAGAATTGCCTATAGACCTAGCATACGAGAAGGGCGCTCTGGGTGACTTTGGCGCGAAATACGACAGCGTGGTCAAAGTGTACACCATACCGGGCGTTAGTTGCGAGATTTGCGGTGGGCCACACGTGAAAAACACCGGCGAACTGGGGCATTTCTCCATCGCGAAGCAAGAATCATCTAGCGCAGGCGTACGCCGTATCAAGGCTGTAATAAAATAGGAATATATATGATAAAACTCGAGAATATCGATTACACAGTATCAGACCACGACTCGCTACAGCCGAAGCACATACTGCGAGACATAGACGTCACATTCCCGACTGGCAAAGTGACTGTCATCACAGGGCACAACGGCAGTGGCAAGTCCACTCTGGTCAAATTAATAATGGGCATAGTACAGCCTACCAGTGGCGCGGTTTTATATGACGGCACTGACATTACGAGTATGTCTATACACGACAGAGCGCGTGCTGGCTTGACGCTGGCATTTCAGGCGCCGGTGAAGTTTAAGGGGCTGACAGTCAGAGACTTGCTCGACACTGCCAGCCATGGCAGGAACAAACTGTACGACGCGTGCGAATACCTATCGCAAGTGGGACTATGCGCCAAAGACTACATCGATAGACCGCTGGACGACACTTTGTCCGGTGGCGAACTAAAGCGTATAGAACTGGCTATGGCACTAGCCAAAGGTGGCGAAGTGTTTTTGTTTGACGAGCCTGAGGCTGGGATAGATTTGTGGAGCTTTGATAGTCTGGTGTCAGTATTTCGGGGGCTAAAAGGCAAGACTGTCATCATAGTCAGTCACCAGAAGAAAATCCTCGACATAGCAGACTACATTTTACTACTAGATAGCACATCGGACGCGCAGTTTGGCGACAGAGACACTATGCTGGCTAAGATATCTAGCCCAAAATGCAGAAAATTGGGAGGGCTGGTCAATGGATAAATTAAACAAAATAGACAGCGACTTGCTCGCGCAGATAGCGGACTTGCACGACATACCGTCAGGGAGTTATAATATCCGCAAAAATGGCGCTAGCATAGCGCGTGAGTCCACTGCTGACATAGAGATAGTGCCGAAGTCTGACAAGAGTGGCATAGACGTCATAGTGCATCCGGGTGTCCAGCACAAGAGTGTGCATATACCTGTCATCATCACAGTGGGAGATTTGCATGACTTGGTGTACAATGACTTTTATATAGGCGAGAATGCTGATGTGCTGATAGTGGCAGGCTGTGGTATACACAATGGCACTGACATAGACAGCCAGCACGACGGCATACATTCATTCCATTTGGACAAGAATAGCAAAGTCAAATATGTCGAGAAACATCTAGGTACTGGTGACGGAGTGGGCGCAAAAGTACTCAATCCTGTGACTAATATCACTATGAAAGAAGGTAGTTTTTTCGAGATGGAGACTATACAGCTGGGCGGAGTGAGTGGCTCAGTGCGCACTACCAAGGCTAAACTACTGGATGACACCAAACTAGTCATCAGAGAGAAAATATTGACTACAGATAGCCAGACGGCGACCACACGATTTGATGTCGATTTGGCTGGCAAAAATAGCAGTGTAGAGGTCATCAGCCGTAGCGTAGCGAAAGGTCATTCTCGTCAAAAATTCGTGTCCAATATCAAGGGCAAGAATGAGTGCTTCGGTCATGTCGAGTGCGACGGTATTTTGCTAGACCATGCAGTCATAGAGTCCACTCCGAAGATAGTGGCACAAGACGTCAATGCGACTCTAGTGCACGAAGCAGCGATAGGTAAGATAGCCGGTGACCAAATCACTAAATTAATGACGTTGGGACTGGACCAAACAGAGGCAGAAAATTTAATAATAAAAGGATTTCTAAAATAAAAATATTTACATTTCGGTGTAAATATTTTTTTACGAAAAAAATGAATAAAAAATGAAAAAAATATATTTTCAGCGTATTTTTTTGAATTTTTAGCGTATTTTTGGTGTTTTTTTAGCGTTTTTTTGTATTTTTTATTTATTTTACGCCAATTAATTAATAATTTTATCAAATATTCTCAAAATATTATTATTGCTAATATTAAGGGAGATAGTCGTGAATATTACTGTGATATGCGAAGTGCTAGGTGAACCAAATAACGGCACCACTGTGGCGGGACTAAATCTAATAAATTATCTCAAGCAAAAAGGTCATCACGTCAAAGTGGTGTGCCCCGACATTGACAAAAAGGACACTCCAGATTATTACATTTTGCCACGACTAAACCTAGGTCCAATCTGCAACAAAATCATCGCAAATAACAATGTCGTCTTGCCCCGATATGACAGGCGTGTGATATACGAGGCAGTCAAAGACGCCGATGTCGTGCACATCATGCTCCCACTGCTCATCTCGCGAAAGACGTCGCAATTAGTCCGCTCGCTCGGCATACCCATGACGGCTGGATTTCACGCCATGGCTGAGAGCCTGACGACGCACTTTTATCTCACAGGTAGCAGGCTGGCAAATAAACTCGCGTATGCTTGGTATGACAAAAATCTGTACAGCCGAGTGGACGCGATACATTATCCTACTGAATTCATACGCGACACATTCGAGCACGCTGTCCGTAGGCAGACGAACTCGTATGTCATATCCAATGGTGTCAGCAGTTGTTTTAGACCGCTCGAAGTACATAAACCTAGCGAATATGCGGATAAATTCTGTATATTATATATAGGTAGGCTCTCGTCAGAGAAATCTCACAAGGTGCTGATCAAAGCGGTGTCAAAGTCAAAATATGCAGATAAGATACAACTATTTTTCGCAGGCGACGGACCTATGAAAAACCAACTTATATCTTATGCCAAAAAGTGCAATGTCGCTACACCAGTGATAGACTTTTACACTCACGAAGACTTGGCAATACTCATCAATATGTGCGATCTGTATTGCCACCCAGCCACTGTCGAGATAGAGGCGATATCTTGCCTAGAAGCCATTTCGTGCGGACTGGTGCCAGTCATATCTAACTCGCCATGCAGTGCGACCAAGAGTTTCGCGCTCGATGACAGAAATATATTCCACGCTGGCGACACTGGCGACTTGGCATCGAAGATAGACTATTTCATCGAGCACCCCGAAGTGCGCCTAGATATGTCACGCCAGTACATAGATATCAGAGCGCGATATGCTCGCGAGCGATGTATGGCACAAATGGAACAAATGCTCGTAGATACCGCCAATACCAAAAAACTGAATGCAAAAGAAAACCAAATGAAAGAGAACTGAACGCAATAAGATTGAATACCCTAAAAACTGAATGCAATAAAAATAAATGCAAAAGAAAACTGAATGTGATAAAATATCTAAAAAATATAATGTGATAAAAACTAAAAATATCTAAAAAAATATAAAAAACACGAAAAAATCACTAAAAAACACGATAAAAATAGCATTTTTATTAGAAAAAACGCTATTTTTAATATTTTTTGGTATTTTTTTGATTATTTTATTGCCAATGGAGGTAATTAATTTTTTTAGAAAAAATTTTCAAAAAGGTATTGACAAATTTTTTATTTGTGGTATTATATAGATGTTAAATGAAATTGCGTTAGTTTGCAAGTAGTTTAACAAATGAGCTCGTTTCCACCAGCGAGCTTTTTTTGTTGCATATTCGTTGGCAAGAACCACCAATGAATTAGTTGTTACTAACGCAATTTTTGTTATGTGTCTGTGAGTTTTTTTTACTAGCGCATTTTTTGTTATTTGATTGCAGATAAGGCATTGACACTAATTGCCAGCGAGCTTTTTATTATCTGCTTGTGAGTTTGTCGCCATCAGCGCAATTTTTGTTATGTGCTTGTGTGAGTGTGTTTTTGTTAGCATTTTTTGATATATTTGTGAACTCATTTTTGCTAGTACATTTTTTGATATATGTTTGTTGACATTGTGCTGATGCTGATGATATAATATTTGCATAGGAGTGGATATGGATATCAAGTATTATGAGGACAGAGAGATGTCGCGCAGGCAGTCTATATTTCTCGCTGGGCCGACGCCTAGGAGTGCTGATGTGCCTGACTGGCGTCCTGAGGCAATAGAGATTTTGCGCAGTAGGGGCTATGACGGCGATGTGTATTGCCCGAACGCCAAATCACCTACATTCTCTGCTGGCGCTCAAGACACAGAGTGGGAACTGGAGCATTTGGCGCAGTGCACAGTCATTTTGTTTTGGGTACCGCGTGACTTGGTCACTATGCCGGCTTTTACCACCAATGTGGAGTTTGGATACCACATCCAGTCTGGCAAGGTAGTCTATGGTAGACCAGACGACGCGCCAAACAACGAGTATCTGGATTATCTGTATGAGCGACATTATCATCAGCAGCCTGCTAGCACTCTAGCCGACACTGTGGATAGATGCCTGTCTGTACTTACCAAATAACATATATATCTGTTGACACTGCAGATAGAATGTCTGTCTGTACTCGCGAAATAACCTATACCCGATAGCACTGTGGATAAAATGCCAGTACTTTCAGACTGACCTGCTCTGATATGTGTCAAAATCAGAAGTGATATTAGACACAAAGGACACCACATTGCCTAATCACGATAACATCATCAAACCATAAAAAAACACCACCAGATGTACTGGTGGTGTTTTCGCGACACGGTTAGAGTTGATTGTCTGTATTTTGTGCGCGATATTTTTCTATACGGTCTTCTATCTCCTTGATGCTGTTTTGGACATTACCATTTAATCGATTTTGGATTAAACCAAACAAACTTTTCTTTTTATTTTGAATTCCTTTAAGGAAATACCCTCCATGTTCTATTAATTTAGGTAACTCCAGATTTTGAAGTTGGTTATTATTAGGTAAAAAGAAATCTCCACAAATTTGTAATTCGGGTAAATTAAGTTCTTTTAGTTCTGTATTATGTCTTAAGAATCCAGCCCCACAAGTTTGGAGCTCAGGCAAACTAAGTTCTTTTAATTCTTCATTAAAAAACAAAAAGTCATCTCCGCAAGTTTCTAAATTAGGTAAACTAAGTTCTTGGAGTTTACTATTATGAAACAAAAAGAAATTGCCACAAGTTTCTAAATTAGGCAAACTAAGTTTTTGGAGGTTTATATTATTATCTAAAAAATTGCTCCTACAATACCTTAGTTCAGGTAAACTAAGTTCTTTTAGTTCTATATTATTTCTTAAGAATTCAGCCCCA
>CAYWFC010000027.1:0-4989 GCA_964457935.1 uncultured Lachnospiraceae bacterium | reverse complement strand
AGTTCTTTTAGTTCTATATTATTTCCTAAGAATTCAGCCCCACAAGTTTGGAGCTCAGGCAAACTGAGTTCATTGAGATTATTATTCCAACATAAAAACTCATCTCCGCAAGATTGTAAATTAGGTAAACTGAGTTCTTCGAGTTTTTTATTATCATACAAAAAGAAATCTCCGCAATGCATTAAATTAGGCATGGATAAACTTTCTAGATTTTTGTTCTCGACAAGAAACTCATCTTTAACTTGTTTGACATTGGCATTGTACAGTGATGTCATGGCATTTCTGCCATTGACACCGATGACGACGTCTTCAGCGTCTTTGACCTTGACAGTGATAATGCCGTCTTTGGCTGAATATGACATATTGGTAATCTCACCTATTGAGTCTATGAAAGTGTCTTTGTCAATACTTTTGCCATATTTAGTGATAGTCTTTCGAGCGAAATCAAATACGTAATTGTCCACTAGCATTAGACTATCGGTCGGTAACTGATGTACATCACCATTCTCTATGACTACATTATTGTCGCAACAATACGCATCAGGTGCATAAGCATTGTAATGACAGTAGTTGTAATGATAGTATTTGCCGTCGGCTAGGACATAATCATCTAATCTAAATGTATCACGTTTGTTTATCTCTTTGACGCCATAGTCTCTTTCGAATGCATCGGTCAGACCGAAGATGATATTGTCTAGATTGCTATTAAAGGTATTGTCAGGGTTTGACACAGTGTGATTGTACCTATTCTTGATAGACAATGTACAATATTCATCTCTAGTGAACTGTATGCTGATGACGCTAGTGCCGTATTTGTCTTGTCTACTAGGCGAAGAGAAGTCTTTACGACGGATATCGGCGACATTTTCTTTGACGGCGAACCATACACGACAAGTATTTAGTCTATTGCCTCTAAATGTGCACAATTCTTCGCCTGGGGCATAATATTTCTTATACGACTGGATGTCGGCTTCTGTCTGGCACTCGGGGTAGAGTATGTAGCCTGCCTCGCGCATTAATTCTACCGCAGACTGGCTGGATGTCATATTTTCTTCGGCTTTGATATCGAACTCCGAGTAGATAAATGACTTGAATGCGCCTTCTTTACCTTGCTCTATGATATCTGATGCTAGGTATTTATTGTGGGCGAATCTTGACTCCAGTATGCCGAGCAGAGCGCCTTCGTCCTCGAGTATGCGAGGGAACATCTCTCTGCACATGTGCATCATCTTTTCGCCGTAATATTTCTTGATTTTATCTAATTCTTTACTCATCCGTATATTCTCCTTAGAGTGAATATTTTGCCTTGAGCGTTTAGTAGTGCGTGTGTAGGGCGATTGGCATCCTTGACAAACTGAGAGTCTACGTCATCGAGTGCAAAAGCATAAGGCTGGGTATACTCGGCTGAATGTGTGTCGAGCAGGCTCTCGTGGATAAGTAGTCCGTCGCCGACTTGCGGTGTGGCTACATCATAAAACTCTAATACCAGAGTCTGCTGGGTGCCATTCTCGAGCTGTAAACGATAGACATTGTGCGGAAGGCACTCATCAAATCTACATGTGACCATAATATCTCCTTTTTGTTACACCATTTAATAGTAGTTAGCCTTATTATACCTCCCTCCGGGAAAAAGTCAAGAGTTTTGGGGAAATTTGCCAATTTGGTGGTATTTTTGGGGACAAAGTGGCTGAAACATTTGACATTGGGCGCTGGTGTGTGACAAAATATATACACATATCAAGGTGTAGAATGTGTACACATATATCAAGGGGGACAATATATGGCTATGAGTGAAAATGAGACAAATATGGCAAATCCAGACCAAGGGACTAGCACTGATGTGGTGGATGACGCTCAGAATGTGGTCGACATAGAGAAGGAAGTATACACTCCGCGCCAATACGCGAAGATACAGCGCCAGCGCCGGCGTGCATTGCAGTACGGCATCACCATACCGCCATTGACTCGGCAGTTTACTTATCGCGAGAGCAAGCGAAAGCCATTCGTGATAGTGGGTATAATATGGTCAATAGCCATTGCTGGGTTATTCGCGCTCATGGTAGCGCTAGCGCTCAAGCTATGCGGAGCGAATGACTTATCCGAGATGGGCACAGCGCTCAAAAAATTATTCGACCCGGACGTGCTCACAGGCTCTATAGGGCTGTCCGGCGTGGGAGGATTTTTGTTAATCATAGTATATGTCATTTTGGCTACAGTGGCGGCGGTGGCTATAGGCATATTCGTGCTACTACTCGTGCTAAATGTGCGCACGTACAGGTATGCGCGCATTTCTCGCCAAGAGATGGCATATTCGCGAGGGATATACGAGTATATGTGGCTGGTAGGGCTGATAGCGGTAGCCTTGGCAGTGCCGTCATTCATACTGCTGTCCAAGGCATCATTGATAGGCTCGCTGGGCATAGCACTCGCTGTGGCGTTCATGGTATCGGCGCTAGCCATGGGGGCGTTTGTGGTATATGTATACAATGAAAGGAAGCGCGACAGGCAGTGGTGCGACGATCATCTCTCGGCTGAGGACAGGGCGGATTATCTGGCGCACATAGACGGGATGTATAGGTACAAGAAAAGGAAGCGACACACTAATATATAAGGAGAACATTATGGCACAATCAAACAATAGTTTATTTAGGTTGATGTTTGGCAGATTCTTTAATCTGTCCGCATTGTATTCGGATATAAAGTCCAATCCAGACTCGCGAAATGTGAGCACATTGCTGGGCAAAAAGTCTATCAAGTACTCTATCATATATGTATTGATGCTTGGCGTGGCTCTAGTGTCGGCGTTTTTTATGGTGTCTACCATGCATGACGGCGCGATATTCTACGGCATACTGCTATTGATATTAGCGGTGGCGCTGGGATTTTCGGGGTTATTATATATGCTACTGGCGGTCATATCTGCGGTGTATCAACTGCGTGTCAACCGCAAATCTATCGGCTGGGTGGCGCTCAGCGTGAGTCTGGTGCTCGTGGTGGGCTTGGTAGTGGCAGTGCTGATATTGGCTAATTGAGTAATATAAAGCTCGTCGTTTGGCGGGCTTTTTTGGTGCGACAGAGTAGAAAAATTATTGAAAAAATTTTGATTTTACATATTGTCAAAAATTAATTTATGTGATATCATATCACGTGAGGAGATTTAGCATGAGGACAAAGACCAAAGATAAACGCACCAATGACACATTCACCAAACACGACGTGAGCCAGTTTTTGGCTAAATTCGGCATAAAATGGGACGGCACAGTGTTAGGACAATTTTACCAAAGAGATAGTTATCTCATTAAAGTGGATGCTATGCGAAACAACACTGTACTACGTGTCACCGAGACTGCGCTAGTGCTGTACACACGCACATATTATGATGAGTACGGCAATGCCACATGCGACAAGACATTTGACTATGAGGACATATTGCTGACAGACCTGTCGAGCGAGTGGATGGAGTATTTGGCATATGACCTATACGCCGACCGCGCTGACAAGGAATACCTGCGCGCTATGTGCCGTCGTGGCGAGACAAGACCACGCACCAGTCGTACTACGCAGAGATAATGTGGCATAAATATGCAATATTCGTGATAAAATATAAAAAAATGACGAAATATCGACAAAAAAATGTTATTTAGATTGAATTTATGCCAAATGTATAGTATAATTCAGTCAAAATAGGGGTGAGTATGGAAAAAGTAGTGTTTAACAATGCAATAGAGTCAGTGTATGACATATTCGAGAAGGAATTGCCGTTTATGTCCAAAAAAGACGTGCAAAACTTCATAGATATTTTTTACAGGCTATCTATCTACGAAGAAGAGGGCGCTAAGATTCGCCCTAGCATATTCGTCACCAATGGCATCAACACTGTAGTGCGCAATATCCCTTCGTGCCAAAAGATCACTATGCATGTGGATGACAATTTCATCAATTTTCGCCAGCGCATCAAGACACTAGCGTCGTTTTGCACCAAGGAGTGGGACATATACATCAATGTGGATGACGACAAGGTGGAATACGGCATAGTCAAGGCTGTCAATAGTATCAAAGAAAAAAGCCTACAGCAACTCATATTTGATGATTATTGCGATTATCTAGCGAAGAAGATATATCTACTGAACATCACTGTCATTATGGGTGGATTGATGTTTTTGCATGGGATCAAAGGCTCACACACTAGTATTTGCTTCAATCTCAGCGAGCAGACCGACATACGCTGGGAGGACAATATCTCCAACTTCGTGGACGCCTGCGTCAGCAAGATCAAGACTACCAAGCGCAAACTAAACGACATACGCAATATGTTCGTCAATATTTTTCAAAAAGTATTCAAAGACCTGCATGGCACTATCTGCCTAGTGGTGGATAAGGACTACAAGGACACCAAAGGCATAATGCAAGACGGCATTTGGCTAAAAGACCCTATAGAGTTTGGCAAACTTTTCGTGCAGAGCAAGAATTTCAGCGAGAGCAAACTCAATAGTTATGCGGACATATTCGAGACTATGCTAAACTACGACGGCATCACAGTGGTAGACAATATGGGCAGGATACGCGCGTACAATGTGTTCATCGAGAGCAGTCTAAACGCTGCCAAGCACGTCATAGGTGGCGCACGAAAGCGTGCAGCGCAGACATTGCTGGAGAGCAAGAGCAAGAAAATAGTGGGTTTGTATTTCCAGTCTCAGGATGGGGACAATTTCTACAAGGAGACTGCGACCTATAGAGCGCGAAAAAAGAAATTGCAGAATGCCGAGCCTAAAAATCAGCAAATGCAACTCACCGAATTTATAGACAAAAAGGACACGCCCACCCCAGCCCCAAGCATTGTGGACGCCCAGCCTGCGCCTGCTGTAGATGCGGACAACGCGAATACCACACCAAAAGAGTGATTTTGCAGAGCAGATATTGACAATATCTGCTTTTTGTGATATCATCTAGTACAGATTAAGGAGCAGAAATGATAAGAGTAGATTTTTC
>CAYWFC010000026.1:0-13590 GCA_964457935.1 uncultured Lachnospiraceae bacterium | reverse complement strand
TACGAATAGCGGTTATTTTCTGTTGCACTTTCCTTAAAGTTACCTTCACTGGTATTTAGCCAGCACCATTCTCCTGTGAAGCTCGGACTTTCCTCACTGTCGGCGCTACACCGACACTGCGACCGTCTGACCAGGCAAACATATGTATTATACACTATTCGCGCGCTGATGTCAATAGGTATGAGGCAAAAATATTTGGTATTATGTGGATATCAATAGGTATGAGCAAAAATATTTGGCATTGTGATATCAATAGATGTGGGGCAAAAATATTTGACATTGTGTGGTGGAATAGTTTTATTTTCATACATTGAGTGATATAATACAACTAGAGGTAAACATGAAAGACAGACCATTCGCGCATCGTGGGCTACACGACGACGCATATCCAGAGAATTCACTGCCGGCATTCGAGAGAGCGGTGCAGGCGGGGTACAATATCGAGCTAGACGTGCACCTAATGGCGGACGGAAGGCTGGCGGTATTCCACGACGACACGCTAGAGCGTATGACAGGGGAGAGAGTACTGCTCAAGTCACTGACGCGAGACGAACTAGGGGAGCACAGGCTATTAGGCACAGAGTACACCATACCGACGCTAAAGGCAGTGCTAGACATGGTGCGAGGCAGGGTGGCGCTACTGATAGAACTAAAGGTGGAGCGCAATGCCAAGGCGCTGGCGACGGCGCTAGTGCGAGAACTGGACGGATACGCAGGGCAGGTATATGTGCAGTCATTTCATCCTGTGGTGTTACGGCACATGTACAGGCTAGCACCGCAGTATGACAGGGGGCAGTTGAGCAGTTATTTCGAGCATGACAGGCTAGGGGTATTCAAGCGACTGCTCATCAAGAGGCTATCGTTCGCGCGGTACAGTCACATAGACTTCGTGAGCTACAATCACCGCAATCTACCCAATCGTTACGCGGTCAAGCCACACAAGCCTGTGCTGGCGTGGACGGTCAGGAGTGAGAGCGAGTATGCGCGAGTGAAGGCGCACTGTGACAATATCATATTTGAGGGCTTTTTGCCATAAAGTTGACTTAGAAGGGCTAAAAATAGGTAAATAGAGACCATGGCGGTCTCTATTTTTTGAGTGGGCGCAAGTGTAGTGATATGTATGAGCGTGTGTCTGCTACGAGAATATGTCGTTTTTGTCTGGTATATGAGTGGCTGTCGGCATCACTGGTGAGTGTATCGGCTAAGTAAAGTGTCATTTCGACTACATGGGCGTATCGGCTAAGAGAATATATCATTTTTGTCCACGAGGGTTTGCAGGGTGGAGATGGCTTTTTTCTCTATACGGCTGATGTAGCTACGGCTGATATTCAGCATATCTGCCACTTCGCGCTGGGTGTAGACGGGGGCGTTGCCTATGCCGTAGCGGTACTTGATGACGGTGTACTCGCGCGGGGTGAGGTTTTGGCGCATCAGTGTGTCTATCTGCTCGGTCAGAATGCTACTGCTGACTTTCGTCTCTATGGCGTCGTCGTCCGCCTCGGGGATGATGTCCATGAGGCGAATCTCGTTGCCGTCTTTGTCCACGCCGAAACTCTCCTCGAAACTGACGGTGTTTTGGTACTTTTTGCTCGCGCGCAGTAGCATGAGTATCTCATTTTCTATACAGCGAGCGGCGTATGTGCTGAACAGTGTGCCTTTCTCTGGGTCAAATGTATTTATGGCTTTTATCAGTCCTATCGAGCCCACGCTGATCAGGTCGTCTGCCTCGGCTGATTGGCTGTATTTCTTCACCACGTGCGCGACTAGGCGCAGATTGTGGCTGATGAGCACAGTTTTGGCGTTTTGGTCGCCTGCTCTGTACTGCGCGAAGTATTGCGCTTCTTCTTCCTTGGTCAGCGGATGCTCGAAACTGCTGTTTTTCTGCACATAGGCTGAGAAAAACATCACTTTTGACAAAAATGCTCCTATACCTTCGAATATCATTCACACCTCACAGTTTTTTATGTATCTCTACTAACATATGTCGATATCTGTCGAAAAAGACTATTTTTCGGCACAATTTTGTCAAAAATTCGGCATTCTTTTTGGTATATGATTGACTTTTCGGCGAAATTAATTTATTATCTACTCGTAAGTATGGAAAATATCAGGAATTTTTGCATAGTAGCACACATAGACCATGGCAAGAGCACGCTCGCTGACAGATTGCTAGAATACACCAACACTGTCGACAAGCGTAATATTTCTGCGCAGATGCTGGACAGTATGGACCTCGAGCAAGAGCGCGGTATCACTATCAAACTCGCCACTACCACTATGAATTACCACTACAAGGGCAAAGATTACGTGCTCAATCTCATCGACACTCCGGGGCATGTGGACTTTACGTACGAGGTGTCTAGGTCGCTAGCAGCGTGCGAAGGGGCTATACTGGTAGTGGACGCTACCCAAGGGGTGCAGGCGCAGACACTCGCCAATGTGTACCTAGCGCTGGATGCTAATCTCGAGGTATTGCCTGTCATAAACAAAGTAGATTTGCCTAGTGCCGAGCCTGATAGAGTGGCAAAAGAGATAGAAGACATCATCGGCATCCCATGCGACGACGCGCCTAGGATTAGCGCCAAGAGTGGGCTAAACATAGAGCAAGTGCTGGCAGACATCATTGACCACGTTCCACCGCCAAAAGGCGACCCTGACGCACCGCTAAAGGCGCTGATATTCGATAGTTATTACGATAGTTACAAGGGTGCTGTGAGCCTAGTGCGTATATTCGATGGCAAGGTCAAGATGGGCGACGAGATACTCTTTATGCAGACGGGCAAGAAATTCGTCTGCACCGAAGTGGGTGTATTCTCGCCTAAATCCCGACCTACCGAATGTCTACAGGCAGGCGATGTAGGCTATGTCTGCGCGTCTGTAAAAAATATGATAGACACCAAAGTAGGCGACACTATCACACTAGCCGACCGACCTACCGCGTCTGCTTGCCCGGGGTACAAAGACGCTGTACCAGTGGTGTTTAGCGGTATATTCCCACTCGACGGCAATAGATATCAGGACCTGAACGACGCCCTCGAGAAGCTGAAACTCAACGACGCGTCACTGCATTTCGAGAAAGAGAGCAGTAGCGCGCTCGGGCATGGCTTTAGATGCGGATTTTTGGGGCTACTGCACATGGAGATCATAGTGGAGCGCCTAGAGCGCGAGTTTGACCTCGACCTCATCACCACTGCGCCTAGTGTGGAGTACAAGGTGACTGAGACTACAGGCAAGCAGTATTTCATATCCAATCCTAGCCTAATGCCATCGCCTACTATGATAGCCAATATCGAAGAGCCTATGGTGACGGCGGAGATTATCACCCCGCCAGAGTTTATAGGCGGACTGATGGATATGTGCATTGACAAGCGTGGCGAATACATAGATATGCAGTATCTGGATGCCAATCGCACCAAACTAAACTTCATTATGCCACTCAACGAGATAGTGTATGACTTTTTCGACAAAATCAAGTCAAAGTCCAAGGGCTACGCTAGCCTAGACTACGAGTTTTTGGGCTACCAGACGAGTGATTTGGTCAAAATGGACGTAATGCTAAATGGCGAGATATGCGACGCGCTGTCTATCATCACGCACAAGGACAAAGCGTACGCTCGTGGCAGAGTGCTGTGCGAGAAACTCAAAGAAGTCATCCCTAGACAGCAGTTTGAAGTGCCAGTGCAGGCGTGCATAGGCGGTAAGATCATCGCGCGCGAGACGGTCAAAGCCCTGCGAAAAGACGTGCTAGCCAAGTGTTACGGCGGAGATATCTCGCGAAAAAGGAAATTATTAGAAAAACAAAAAGAAGGTAAGAAAAGAATGCGACGTTTAGGTAGTATAGACTTGCCTAGCGAGGCATTCATTACGGTGCTAAAATATGACTAATAGAGGAATATACGTACACATACCATTTTGTGATAGCAAGTGCGAGTATTGCGACTTCGTGTCTTGCGTGAATAAAGACAATCAGCGCCAATACGTGGACGCGCTCATTCGTGAACTGGACATCAAGAGCGCTAGTTGCCACGATATGACATTTGATACCATTTACATAGGTGGTGGCACTCCGTCTGCGCTGTTTGACGGCGGGGTAGAGCGCATCATAGACGCCATTCGGGCTAAGTACCATATGGCTAAGGACACTGAGATTACTGTCGAGGTCAATCCTAATTCTTTTAGCGAAGCGAAACTGCTGGAATACCTGCGCGCCGGTGTCAATAGAGTGAGTGTAGGGGTGCAGAGCCTGTCAAACACCACTCTCGCCCTTATCGGTCGTCAGCAGACCAAACAGCAGGTGGACAATGCCTTCGCACTGCTACGAAAATACAAGGTAAATAACGTCTCGGCAGACATTATGCTGGGCTTGCCGTCGCAAACTATGCAGGACATATATGACATATTGACGTATTTTGAGCGCCAAAAGGTCAAACACATCTCTACATATATGCTCCAAGTCGAGGACGGCACTCCGCTCGCGCGCAAGGTAGACTCAGGCGCGCTGGTGCTCCCAGACGAAGACGAGACTGTCAAACTATACACTTATTGCGTAAATATAGCCAAAGGCTACAAGTACGACCTATATGAGATATCCAATATGTCGTTAAAAGGCTACCAGTCTAGGCATAATTCTAAGTATTGGGACGGCACAGAGTACGTAGGCGTGGGTGTGGCTAGCCATTCGTACGTCGCACGCCACAGACTGGCGAATACTACCAGCATAGACACATATATATCCAAACTAAATGCTGGCACTTTGCCTATAGTGTCCAACGAATACATAGACGACGACAAAATGCGCACTGAGAAGATAATGCTGTCTCTCCGCACGTCAAAAGGTCTAAATTTGTCCGAATTTAGTAGTATGTTTGGGGAGAATTTATTGCAGACCAGAGCAGACGTCATCAAGCCATACCTGGACTCCAAAGCCCTCAAGATAGTCAAAGGACATCTCATCATCACTGAGAATTATCTCGCTATATCTAATAAGATTATTGCAGATATATTATAAAGGAGACAATATGAAACTATTACCACAAATCAAACGCAATCCAGACATTTTCCGTCTGACACCTGCCTCCAATGGAGAGTACGTGCTGACAGTAGCAGGCATTACAGATATAGTGCTGTATGACGCCAAAGTGTTTTATTTCGAGACAGGCGCTCTCATAGAGACGCATTTCCTGAATGACGACGCCACAGCGACATATTTCGTCAATAATGACGGCACATACGCCTACGCCAGCGAAGATATGTCGTACGACGAGGTTTCTGGTGAGTGTATCAAGAATTATGACACTATCAATGTCACAGTCACTGATCAAGGCGTCAGAGTGACTCAGTACTATGACGATATCAAGGTGCTGGACAAAAATTTCGCCTACCACAATGCCGAAGTAGAGCATTATATGGGCGTGTAGACACACATAGACACTGCGTGTGTCTATTTTTTTATAAAAATTTTCAAAAAATTGGCAGAAACTATTGACTTTTGTTAGCAATATGGTGTATAACACTGTTAGCACTTGAATAAATAGAGTGCTAATCGCATATAATTAAAAGGAGCAAGGCTTTGACCCGGGCTATTACCAACGACAGGAAGAGAGAGATTTTGCTGATAGCAGTAGACGACTACATCCGCACCGCACAGCCTATCACGTCTGCTAGAGTGCAGGCACATTTCCCCAATCTGTCCACTGCGACCCTCCGCAATGAACTAAATGCTTTGGACAGCATGGGGTATTTCAAGCAACTGCACACTTCGAGCGGTAGAGTGCCTACTGACGACGCATACAAGCAGTATGTGAACGAGATTTTGGCTAGGAACGACTTAGATTTCTCTAGACTAGACCAAGTGCAAGAAGGCTATGAGACTAAGAGCAAGAGCCTCATGACTACACTGACATTGCTGGCGAAGAAACTCAGTTCTGTGACCAATTATCCTACTGTGCTCATGCAGTATGGCTTCGAGAATCTCGAGATAGTCAATATCCAGATTATCCCGCTCATGGCGAAGGACGCATTACTACTGATAGAGACGCAGTCGGGCATCATAGACGACAATATCGCGCTCGGCGACATCGACAGGCGTGCGTGCCAAGACGCTGGCGAGTACCTGACACAGCATTTCGCAGGGCATACTATCAAGTTTATGGTAGATAATATGAAAGAAATGGCTCTGCGCGCAGGCAGTCAGATGCTGGCATTCAATGCACTCATCGACAGCGTCATCAAAGCGGTGAAGAAAGTAGTCGCGAAGAAAGTAGACGTCTCTGCCAGCCACCCAGCCAAAATGCTGAGCAATATCACTCAAGACGAATACGACGACGCCAGAGAGATAATGGACTTTTTGTCAGACGGCGAGCGAGTGATGAGTGCGCTAGACACGCAGACTAGTGATGTGAATTGTCGCGTGGGCGAAGATGACCTAAAGAACGGTATGATGCTCACAGCGCCTATCACTATCAACGGCGTGACCATAGCATCGTTGTCGCTGGTAGGGCCTAAGAGAGTGGATTACGCAATGCTCGCTTCGGCATTGAAATTCATCGTCAGTCAAGCCGATGACTTGAAATAAAAGGAGAAATATGGCAGACAAAGACAAAAAAGACATCATAGATGAGCCAGTGGCAGACATCACAGACGACACAGCCCAGCCAGCTGAGGACGTCGCCGAAGTCGAGGACAAAAACTACCTCGATGACTTGCTCAGATTGCAAGCCGAATTCGATAATTACCGCAAGCGCACACTAAAGAGCATAGACAGCGCTAGACAAGACGGATTTATCACAGCCATCACTATCATACTGCCGTCGCTAGACAGCCTACGCAAGGCAGGCGAGATGATCAAAGACGAAGACACCCTCAAGGGTATCAAACTCATCGAATCCAGCCTGATGAACGCATTGGCTAGCCTAGGCGTGGAGAAGATTGATTGTAGTGGCGAGTTTGACATCCACCTACACGAAGCAGTAGGTCTGGAAGAGCACGCCGACATCCCGTCGGGACACATCGTGCGAGAGTTTAATACAGGTTACACTTACCAAGGCAGAGTCGTGAGATTTGCTCAGGTTATTGTAAATAAATAAGAAAAAGGAGAATATTTATGGGAAAAATTATAGGTATAGACTTAGGAACGACAAATTCCTGCGTAGCAGTAATGGAAGGCGGACAGCCTACTGTGATCGCGAATTCAGAAGGCGCTAGGACTACCCCTTCTGTAGTGGCATTCAAAGGCGAAGAGAGACTAGTAGGTCAGGTGGCTAAGAGACAAGCAGTCATCAATCCAGACCACACTGTCATCTCTATCAAGAGAGAAATGGGTACTGATTTTAAGGTAAAAATCGACGACAAACAGTACAGTCCACAAGAAATCAGCGCTATGATCCTGGCTAAACTAAAATCAGACGCAGAGAGTTATCTAGGCGCACCAGTGACCCAAGCAGTCATCACAGTGCCAGCATACTTCAACGACAGCCAGCGTCAAGCGACAAAAGACGCAGGCAAGATCGCAGGACTAGAAGTATTGCGTATCATCAACGAGCCTACTGCAGCAGCATTGGCTTATGGCCTAGACAAAGCAGAGAAGGCTAATCAGAAAATACTAGTGTACGACCTAGGCGGTGGTACATTCGATGTCAGCATACTAGAGATAGGCGACGGCGTGTTCGAAGTATTGGCTACAGCCGGTGACACTAGACTAGGTGGCGATGACTTCGACAATCGCATTATGGACCTGCTGATATCTGACTTCAAGGCAAATACTGGCATAGACTTGTCAGGGGATAATTCCGCTAGACAGCGTCTAAAAGAAGCAGCAGAGAAAGCCAAAATCGAGCTATCTACTCTGACTCAGACCAATATCAGCCTGCCATTCATCACTAGCGACTCTACTGGTCCTAAACACTTAGAATACAGTTTGACTAGAGCGAAATTTGAGAGCCTAATCAGCGACCTGATAGACAAGACTATCGTCTGCACCAAAAAGGCGCTCGACGACGCTAAATTGTCTAAAAATGACATTTCCAAAGTAATATTAGTAGGTGGCTCTACTCGTGTGCCAGCCGTATGCGAAGCACTGAAGAAAGAGATATCTATCGAGCCATTCAAGGGCATCAACCCTGACGAATGTGTGGCAGTCGGCGCATGTATCCAAGCAGGCGTGCTAGGTGGCGAAGTCAAAGACGTGCTTTTGCTAGACGTGACTCCATTGTCTCTGGGTATAGAGACACTAGGCGGTGTCTGCACCAAGCTCATCGAGAGAAACACCACTATCCCTACTAGAAAATCTCAGATTTTCAGTACCGCTGTAGACAATCAGCCAGGTGTAGAGATACACGTACTCCAAGGCGAGAGAGAGTTCGCTGCGCAAAATAAGACCTTAGGTAGATTCCAGCTCACAGGCATACCACCAGCACCTAGAGGCATACCACAGATAGAGGTCACATTCGACATCGACGCCAATGGTATCGTCAATGTGTCTGCTAAAGACCTCGGCACTAACAAAGAGCAAAAAATCACTATCACTGCTAGCACCAACCTAACAGACGAAGAAGTGGACAAAGCAGTCAAAGAAGCCGAAAAATACGCTCAAGAAGACAAAGCCCGTCGTGAAGTAGTAGACACTCGCAATACTCTCGATGCTATGATTTTGAACGTAGAGAAGATAGTAAAAGACAACGGCGACAAATTGAGCGAAGACGACAAGACTGCGCTAAATAACGCTTGCGAAGAGGCTAAAAAGCATCTATCTAGCGAAGATATCCAAGAATTAAAAGACGCTACCGAAGCATTGACCAAGGTCAGCAACGAAATATTCTCAAAGATGTACCAACAAGCATCTGCTGAGCAACCTCACGCTCCTAATGACGACAAGGGCGACAAAGGCAACGGCGGAGACGACGAAGTCATCATCGAATAGTCAGGTGGTGTATGGCGAACAAAGATTATTATAGCGTTTTAGGGCTAGACAAGAGCGCCAGCGACGACGATATCAAGTCTGCCTACCGCAAATTAGCCAAGCAGTATCACCCCGACCTAAACAAAGATAATCCTGACGCAGCCAATAAATTCAAAGAAATCAACGAAGCCTACAGTGTGCTGTCTGACAAACAAAAACGTGCCAATTATGACCAATTCGGCACAGCAGACGGCGCTGGGGCTGGCTTCGGCGGTTTCAATGGTGGCAGTGGGTTTGAAGGCTTTGGTGGATTTGAAGATATTTTCAATATTTTCGGCATGGGCAGTCGTGGCGCGACTCAGAGACGCGAAGTGGGCGCAGATTTGGCTACTGACCTAAAGATAACCTTCGCCGAGGCAGTATTCGGCGTGGAAAAGGAGATAGTCATCACTCGCAACGAGCGTTGTGACGCATGCAATGGCTCTGGTGCGAAATCTGGCTCAGAGACAGTTACTTGTCCAGAATGTCGCGGTACTGGCAAAGTGCAATACACTCAAAACACACTTTTCGGTCGCGTGACCAATGTAGGCGAGTGCCAAAACTGTAAAGGCAAAGGCAAGATAATCAAAGAGAAATGCTCGTCTTGTCGTGGCGCTGGCATCAAAAAGACAGCCCACACTGTCAAGGTCAAAATCCCAGCAGGCATAGACGACGGTCAGACCATCAAGATGCGTGGCGAAGGCGACCAGACGGCTAGCATAGACGGACAGGCGGGCGATTTGCACATCCGCATCAAGGTCACTCCACACGCACTATTAGTGCGCAACGGCTACGATTTGTACGTGGATGTATATGTACCGTTCACCACTTTGCTCACAGGCGGGAAAGTGGATATCCCAGTGCTAAAAGGCACGCAAAAATTAGATATTCCAGCCTTGACACAGCCAAACACTAAGTTTACTCTGCGTGGCAAGGGCGTGAAATATCTGCGTGGCATAGGTAGCGGTGATCTGTATGTGACCCTCAAAGGCGAAATGCCGAAAAATGTGGATAAACAGACCAAAAAACTGATAGAGCAGTTGCAATCCAGCTTCAAGCCTAGTGATTATCCAAAATCTGAGAATTATAAGAAAAAACTCGATTTATCTTAGGTAATACACATTTTTACCGAACAATAGTTTCAGCAAGGGACTGAGTAGTTTTGGCGCTTTTATTAGGTATATCTTAGACATATATTATTATATGTGCGCCCGCACTGATGTGTGATGGAGTATGTATAATTCACCCATTAGAAAAATATACACTATATCGTACCACATGTATAATCCCTCTGCATTTGGCGTATAATACTAATGCCAAGCGGTAGATTTTGACAAAAAAACTGACCTTATATCAAGGTCAGTTTTTTATATATTAGTCTTTCTTTGCAGTCTTGATGCATCTAGAACACATATATTTGCGCTCAGTCTTGCCGTCTATCTCTACATTGACTTTTTGCAGATTTGGCTCGAATGTTCTATTTGTTTTTCTATTAGAGTGGCTAACATTATGTCCTGACATTTTGCCCTTGCCACATACGCTACATACTTTGCTCATATTTCTCCTCCGTCTATTTATTACTCGCACATAATAACACAGTTTACAACATTTTGCAAGCAAAAATGATAAATTCTTCATATTTAGTTGCATTTTTTTTGCATATATTATAAAATGGAGTATCAATGAGACTAAGTACATTCAATTCATTTGGGAAAATTACTATTTCAAAGCGAGCTATCGCCAAGGTAGCTAGTATTTCTGCGCTAGATTGTTACGGAGTATTGGACTTAGCCTTTCCTTTTGGTTTCAATAGTTTTTTGCAACTGCAGAAGAACTATACCAAAGGCGTGACGATAACAAACACTGAGAACGAAATGGTCATCAATATCTATGCTGTATTCAAGTACGGCGTGGCTATTTCTGCTGTATCAGAATCAATAAAGAAAAGTGTAAAGTACAATGTGGAGAACTTCACTGGCATGTTAGTCAGCGAAGTGAATATCCACGTCGTAGGTGTAAGAGTATAGGAGAAAATATGTCAAAGACAATTAACGGGGCAACATTACGAAAAATGCTCAACTCTTCGTATTCGTTGCTAGAAGAGAATAGAACTAATATAGACGCGTTAAACGTGTTTCCAGTGCCAGACGGCGACACTGGTACCAATATGTATCTCACATTCAAGTCCGCTGTGAGTGAGATGAATGCCACTGAGAGCAATGATATCGAGAAGATTTGCGTAGCGTTCAATCGCGGTGCGCTCAAGGGCGCTAGAGGCAATAGTGGAGTAATATTGTCTCAGATCATCAAAGGGCTATGCAGTGTATTGATGAATTGCAAAGAGGAGATTAGCACCAAGAATTTCGCCGAAGCGATCAAGAAAGGTAGTGAAGTGGCGTACACCGCCGTCACTAAGCCAAAAGAGGGTACTATATTGACTATCATCCGCTCTATGGCTGAGGAAGCGAAGGCTTGCCACCGCAGTGCCAAGTCATTTGAGGACTTTTTGGGCTGTGTCATAGTCAAGGCTGAAGAGACTCTCCAAAAGACTCCTGAGATGCTACCAGTGCTGAAAAAGGCTGGCGTAGTAGACGCAGGTGGTCGCGGTCTGGTGACTATATTTAGCGGAATGTACAAGATGATCACAGGCGAGATGGTGGACATCGAGTTTGTGGACAATGTCACTGTGGATGTGACTAGCGAAGAATACCATGTGCGGTACGAAGACTTGGCGGACATAGAGTTCGGGTATTGCACTGAGTTGTTTATCATCAATATCAAAGAAAAGACTACCGAAGCGGACATCAATACACTCCGCTCACGTTTGCTGGAGATAGGCGACTGCGTGCTGTGCATAGGCGACCTGCAGTTGGTCAAGATACACGTGCACACCAATGAGCCAAACAAAGTACTGGGGTACGCATTGCAGTTGGGCGAATTGTCAGGCGTCAAGATAGAGAATATGCTACAGCAAAATCGCGACCTGCGCGCCAACGCTAAGGCTAATGAGAATTTGAAAGAATACGGTCTGGTGTCTGTGGCAGCAGGCGACGGATTGACTGATGTATTCAAGGATATCGAGGTAGATTACGTCATTTCTGGCGGTCAGACTATGAATCCTAGTGCCAATGACATCGCTACCGCAGCGGACAAGGTGCCTGCTAAGACTATATTTGTTTTGCCTAATAATAAGAATATCATTTTGGCGGCGGAGCAGGCTAATGACATCACAGACAAGAATATCATAGTCATACCTACTAGGAGTGTGCCAGAGGGCATATCTGCTGCACTAGCCTTCGATAGCACCAAGTCTGTCGAAGAAAACACTGACAATATGACCAATGCTTGCCTAAATGTCAAGTCAGGTAGCATTACTTATGCTGTCCGCACTACGCAGATAGACGGGCTAGACCTCAACGAAGGCGAGATAATAGGTCTGGACAATAGTTCTATATTGTCAAAGGGCGATGATGTCAACGACACCACTATAGACCTGATCAGCAAGATGTACTCAGAAGACAAGTCCAATATTACACTTTTCTACGGCAATGACATAGACTCGGACAAGGCAGACGCTCTGCAGGCTAGACTAGAGGCTCTGTACTCAGACTGCGACGTATCAGTCATATTAGGCGGTCAGCCAGTGTATTATTACATCGTGTCTATAGAGTAATTTACACCAATTATTACCAGTATTTTCGCATCTACCGCTTTGATACGGCGAGTAGATTTACACGAATTATTACTAGTAAAAAACATATTTTTTCGTATCTATCGCTTCGATACGGCAAGTAATTTACACCAATTATTACCAACAAAAACACACCAAAATCATACATTTTTGGTGTGTTTTTTGCTCAAACTAACACTGTGAATAATCACAAAGGGAGGATTTATGATTGGACACAAAAATCGTGCTAAGGACAGAGTAGCCAAGAACAAGCAGTGCGGTAGATGTCGCAATGTGCAACAATTAAAGACTAATAATTGTAGCAACAATGCCGTACACACTACCCCAGAGCCAAAAAACTGTAAGTCGTGCGCAAAACCAGCGACTCGCAATACTACTCGTAATTGTGGCACTAAGTCTTGCTCAAACAAGGCAAAAACAGCCAAAAGCGCGAAAAACTGCTCTTAGTGGCAGTCAGAAAGGTCAAGTAGCATAGCTATTTGACTTTTTTATTGCACTTTTTCACACATTGCCGTTTGTGTCATATAATAGTGTAGGAGACAAATATGGCAATCACAAACAAATCAACTTTAACATCAAAATACAGTACGCCTGATGGCGTAGAGGAGCAAGTCACTACCAATAGTAACGAGACCACTACTCCTAATGTCAGCACTGACGTGACAGTCACACTGGCTAGTGCGAAAAATTTCACCGCCCCAGGTGGGCAGATACGGTATGACCTGACCATTACCAATAATATGACCGTAGATATGACCGATGTCAAGATTACGGACACCTTGAGCGCAGACGCCACATTCGATGACGGGAGCGTGACTGTAGGTGGGGTGTCACAGAGTACTTTTGACCCTACTGTGGGCTTCACCTTGCCCGACAATCTAGGCGCCGGCGAGAGTATAGTAGTCGCTTACACTGCGACCGTAGACGACGCGCCTACTAGTACCGATGTCACCAATACCTGCAT
>CAYWFC010000025.1:0-13925 GCA_964457935.1 uncultured Lachnospiraceae bacterium | reverse complement strand
ACGAGTACACCACTTACACCAGTTGGCCACACGTGCTGGCTGGCGAGAGCAAGTACATCAATCAATACAAATTTTGCGCTGATTTCGTAGTGGACACTGTGCATGCGTACGAAGTGTGTCTGTACAAGTATTATTCTGGCGCAGTGCTAGGCAAGATGAATTACAGCGGAGAGTCGCTGTACTTGCACTATGTGATGCGCGACATACAGCCGTACAGCAAGGCTATCATACCAGAATTCTCGCTAATGTGGGAATTCATCAAAGTGTAGGGGCGCACAATGCAAACATTCGTAAAACATAACAAATGCTGGTACAAGGTAGTGAATTATGCCAGTGGTAGACGCTGGCTAGTGGATTTTTACGGTGCGCCTAGTGTGGAATATCATGAGGGGATGACATGTGTCAGGGCGGAAAATTGGGCTGATTTAGATTGGACTGGCACAATCCTGATGGACGAAAACTACAAAACTGGCTGGCTAGATAGAGACGGTGTGTTTTATGGGTGTGACTACCATTATCATGATGCATTAGGCAAGATATTGTTCGGTAAATCTGAACGCGAACTAGAGCAAATGGGGTATATCAAGATTTCTGGCAAAGACGGGATGTATTGTGCACATTATGACTGGAAGTACATCAATCTCATGCCGTCTGACGCGCAGTTGGAGTATTTGCTGACCAGGACTGATGTCAATCAACGCGATGTCATATATGCGCTGAACAAAGGCGACAGACCTAATTTCGACGAATGGTTTGAAACTGACCCATTTGATTTGACTACATACGAGAGAGTGCTGGGTCAATGGAATAAATGCAGGTAGGTAGCATACCTAAATAGGTCAATATTTGCTTCTTATAGTAGGAGCAAATATTTTTTTTGTGCCAAAATCATTTCATATATCTGCCAAAATGTGGTATACTAGGTATATGGAAAAATTTTTGGTAATAGACGGAAATAACATAATGAACAGGGCGTTCTTTGGCTTGCCGAAGCTGACATCAGTGAACGGAGAACCATGCAATGCGGTATTTGGCTTCTCGAATATATTGGTCAAGCTCATCAAGGATATCAGCCCGAAGTACATAATGGTGGCGTTTGACTCGGGCAGGCAAACGTTTAGGACAGAGATGTACCCCGAATACAAAGCACAGCGCACGCAAATGGCGGACGAACTGGCGTCGCAATTCCCTATCATGAAGGAATTGCTGGCGCATATGGGCATCACTGTGTGCTGTCAGCCCGGCATAGAGGCGGACGACCTGATAGGCACACTGACGCGCAAGTTTGATGCAGAGTTTATACTGCTATCGGGAGACAAAGATTTATTGCAATTAATCAACGACAATACCACTGTATGGATGTTGCAAAAAGGCTTGGCCAATGTGGACAAAGTGGACGCTCCTAGGCTGAAAGAGTGGATGGGGCTCACCCCTAGCCAGATCATAGACTACAAGGCGCTCAGTGGCGACTCTAGTGACAATATCCCCGGCGTAAAGGGTGTGGGAGACAAGTCTGCGACTGCATTGCTGAGTGAGTATCACAGTATCGAAAATCTCTATGACAATATCGACACAGTGAAGAGAGATACATTGCGCCAAAAACTGCTGGATAACCGAGATATGTGCTTTTTGTCCAAAAAACTCGCTACCATAGTGACAGATGTGGAGTTTGACTACGAATTGAGCGACTTTGAGTATGAATATCCGTTCAATGCGAAAGTGAAGAGTATGTTCGAGAGGTTAGACTTCAAGACCATACTGCAGAGGAATATTTTCGACAAAAATTCCGTCGATGACACAGCTGTCGAGCCTGCGCCGGGTGCGGAGCAGACTAGTTTTTTGGGTGCAGAAGAGCACACTCAGTCGAATGCTCTAGCGAATATATTGGTGTCCGATGTGAGCATAGACAGTGCGGACGAACTGGGTATGCTGGTGCAGAAATTGTGCAAAAATACTGAGATAGCGCTCGGGCACGACGGCAACGAATGGCATTTCGCTGACCGCACGCACTTGTACGTCATGGCAGACGACGTGGCTGACCGCGAGACTATTGCTGGGCATTTGCGCGTCATATGTGGCGACGACGCTGTGACTAAGATAGTATATGACGGCAAGGCGCTAAAGCACAGTCTGGCAGATATGGGCGTGGCTATGGGCAATATATTTGACATCAGTCTGGCGGTATATTTGTCAAAAGGGAGCGACATCAGTCTCCGTCAAAAAGATATATTTAAGGCGCATTCATTGAATGAGAGCGCCAGTGTGGCGAATTTCTTCGCGCTGAAGGAACACTATATCAAACTAATGGACGAACAAAACTTGACCAAACTGTATTATGATGTAGAGATAAAATTATTGGACGTATTGTTCGATATGGAGCGCACCGGATTCGCGGTGGACCGCGACGAGATACACAGGCTGATAGGTGAGTACAAGGCCGAAGTAGCCCAAGTCAAAGCCAAGATAATGGAACTGGCAGGGGAAGAGTTTAATCTCAATTCGCCTAAGCAACTGGGAGATATTTTGTTCGTGAAACTCGGCATCCCGCACAAGGGCAAAATTAGCACTGGTATAGAAGTGCTAGAAGAGATATCTGGCAAGCACGAGATAGTGCCATACATCATCAAATACAGAAAACTGAGCAAGATATTGTCCACATACCTCGAGGGGCTACTGCCACACGTCAAGGCGGACGGCAAGGTGCACACTACATTCTTGCAGACTATGACGTCTACTGGCAGGCTGAGTAGCCGAGAGCCTAATCTACAGAATATGCCTATACGTGACGAAGAGAGCAGGAACTTGCGAAAAATCTTCGTGTCATCATTTGAAAACGGCAAACTCACTGATGCGGACTACAATCAAATAGAATTGCGCTTGCTGGCGCACTTTAGTCAGGATGTGGCTATGATGAATGCACTAGACAGGGACATACACACTGCCACTGCATCCAAGATATACAATGTACCAGAGAGCGAAGTGACTGGTCAGATGCGTCTCAACGCGAAAAGAGTGAATTTCGGCATTATTTATGGCATAGGCAAGTACAGTCTGTCCAAGCAGATAGGCTGTACGTTCGAGCAGGCGGGGCAATTCATACAGAAATATATGGAGACATATCCTAATGTGGAGAAGTATCTCACCGATAGTGTAGCTACAGCCAAAGCGAAGGGATATGCGACCACTCTGCTAGACCGCAGGAGATACATCCCTGAGATAAACTCTATGAATAGAATATTACGCGGTACAGGCGAGCGCATCGCCATGAATATGCCACTGCAAGGCACTGCTAGCGACATCATCAAACTGGCTATGGTGCGAGTGCACAACAGGCTAAAACAAGACAATCTAAAGAGTAAACTGATACTGCAAGTACACGACGAACTGGTGGTAGACACTTATCCTGGCGAAGAAGAGGCAGTGGCGCGCATATTGCAGACTGATATGGCTAATGCTGTCAAACTGACAGTGGACTTGCCAGTAGAGGTCAAATGTGGTGTGACATTGTATGATGCGAAATAAGAAAAAATGGCTTTTTGCTAAGTGAAAAGCCATTTTTTGCTGATATTTCATCAAAAATAGGTGTGAAAAGTCGTTTTTTTGTGATATTTCATCAAAAAATAGGTGCAAAAAAACATTTTTATGGCAATTTAGATGAAATTTTTGGCAATTTAGATGAAATTTTTAGTAATATAGAAGATATTTTTGGCAATTTGGAAGTTTTTTAGTAGTTTAGAAGATATTGTCCCATCTAAACTCGGTGATTTTGTCCAAAGTGCGGACATTGGTGTGCAGTAGGCGCGCGTATGTGATGCAGTCTTCTTGGCTCTTCAGTATGATAGCGGAGCGCAGGTATTCGAGGTAGTCTTCGACTGGTTGCATATCTTTTCGGCTGACTAGCAGGCACATGATATTTACTTTGTTTTCCCAATATTTCTCCAGTTTGACGACTTTGTCGCGGATGTATTCGTAGTTTTCGGCAGGAGAGATGTCATTATACACGACGTATTCGTATATGGCTGTCGTCTCGGCGTGGACGTAGTCTATGGTGTTTTTCACATATATGGCGTCCCACACGCATATGCCAGTCACTATGGCAAATATGATTAATATACTGATACCATTCTTCATTTCTTAGATTTTAGTTCCTTTTTGATATTCTCGATGACTTGGTACTGTTCGCCCTTGGTCTGCAGGTACATCTTGTCGTCGTCATCTATCGACATGATGAGTATTTGCTTGAGTGATGAGATGTGATATTTCTTCATGACTTGGCGCACAAATGCTTCGTCCAGATGCTGTTCGAGAAGTTTTGACTTGACTATTTTGCCGTCTGAGACGATAATGGACGGCATAACAGGCGGTGGATTGGTAGCCTGCACGTCTTGGGCTGTGGCTGGGGCGTTGGTGGCGGTGGGAATGACGCTCATCTTGCCGTTGGTCTCCACTATGGCGTATTCGACTTGGTCGAAACTGTAGTAGTTTAGCAAGCGGATGCTCTCCATTAGGTCGTCGAGATTCATATTGAGATGCTGGAGGTTCTCGTACTCTATGCCTTTGGGGCTAATGACCACTACTGGCAGACCGCTAAAGACTTTGCGCAGGAACAGGCTTTTTCGCGTGGAAAAAGTGATGACGAAGTGCAATATGACCAGCACAGCCAATGGAAGCAAGCCGTTTAGCAGGGGGATATTGGTGTCGCTCATAGGCAAGGTGGCTAGGTCGGCTATGATCAGTGTGATGACCACTTCGTAGGGTTGCATCTCGCCTATCTGGCGCTTGCCCATCAGGCGCAGAAACAGCAGTACTGTGCCGTATATGATAATTACTCGTAAAAAAACTGTAAACATACATAGATTATTTACAGTTATTTATATATTAAACATATTTTTGGACTAAGTAGTTTTTTTCTGTTTTTTTTTGGCTAGGTAACTTTTTCTGTTTTTTGGCTAGGTAACTTTTTCTGTTTTTTGGCTAAGTGACTTTTTCTGCTTTTGGGGCTAAGTGGTTTTGGGCTAGGTGGCTTTTTCTATTTTTTAGGCTAAATGGAGGCTAAGTAGTTTTTTTCTGTCGGCGGAGTTTGACTATCTGGCTAATCTGGAACACGCCGAATGCATTGAGCAGTAGTGCCATAAATGCGACGCCCAACACTCCGCCTATGACGCACGCGAAGAATGGTGCCATCACGTGGAGAAGAGCGTTTTCCACTAAGTGTGCCAGCAATGAGCATGGCAAGGCTATGGCGGTGTATTTTAGTAGCAGTGGGAGCAAGCCAAGTTTGAGAGACGGCAAGCGTCGGTGGAGCATACGGATATTCAGCACAGCGACTGTGCTCATACACAGTATCAGCCCGAGCACTATGGAATTGATGCCTAGCCACTGCGTGAATGCGAACAGTGACACGAACATGACTAGTGCGCCGACGACGTAATTGCGAAAGCTCTTTAGTTCGAGATTGAGAGCATTTAGCATACTACTGGTGATATTGCACAGTGCGATAGGCACGACGGCTATGGCGGACAACTGGAGCAGTGAGCCGGAGAGGGCATTGTCGTACAGCACTATGCCTATCATGTCGCCTACGCCTAGGTAGAGTGGCACGAAGAGCGCGCTGACGAACAGGCTGGCAAGTACTGAATTTTTGATTTGGGTGGCTATCTGGTCGTATTTGTCTTGGCTCATCAGCCCGGCGATATTAGGTATGAGCACCATACCGAGCGAGCCTATGACTGCCATAGGTACGAAGAGCAGTGGGAACACCATACCCATCATAACGCCGTATGCGCTCATGGCTTCGGCAGAAGTGTAGCCTATGTGCATTAGTTGGGCTGGGATGACTATGGCAGACAGTGGCTGTACTAGGCTGGACACCACGCGCACCCCTGTGACTGCGGACGATGAAGAGATGATGTTGCGGTATTCGCCTTTGTGGAAGTTTATCTTGCCACCTTTGATGAAATACAGCCCCACAGCGAGCAGAGCGGAGAATGTGCACGCTATGGAGAAGCACTGGGCTGTGGTGATAGCGCAAGCGTATTTGTCCATCATGGTGGAGAGCAGTATGACAGTGAGAGCGATGCGGACGACTTGCTCAGCAAACTCGGTGATGCACACGCTGAAGTAGTCGTTTTTGCCCCACATGGCGCCACGAAACACGCAATACACACTACTAAAGAACACCGCAGGGAGCATGATGACGAGTAGTTTGATGCTCCTAGGGTCTGTGATGACATAGCCGAGCAAGCCTTGGCACAGGGTGACCAGTATGCACAGCACTCCGCTGAGAATGAGCGCGATGACTAGCGATGCGCCTAGTACGGAGGCTTTGGATTTCTCTTTGTTTTGGGCTATGTAAGACGCGGTGTATTTGGCTGTGGACAGAGGCAGACCGCTAGATACCAGTGTCAGCATTACTGATATGACTGACATGGAGACTTGGTAGGTGCCGAGTAGTTCTGCGCCGAGTTTTCGCGACAAAAATATCTTGAACACGAAGCCGAGTATCCGCGTGATGACCGAAAAAATAGTGATAAGTGCTACTGTTTTGAATATTGATTTCATAGTTTGTCCTAGATTAATATATCGGGCGGGTGGAGCATTTATGACAAAAGTCGCAAAAAAGAGAATGCACATATCCATTCTCACCGTCAGTATGGTGGGAAAAATGGTCTAAAATAGGGCAAATATGGCTATAAATGTATTAATTCATTGACTTTTGCAGAATTTTGTAGTATTATGCCATGTGGAGTGGTTAAATAAATGTCGTTCATATCTTTATACTATCTTTTATTTATTACTCTTGTAGCAATTATATATTTTGTTATACCAAAGAAACATCGCTGGATAGTATTATTGGTAGCTAGTTACATTTTTTATATCATTAACGATCTAAGGTCGGTAGTATTTTTAATCATCACCACAGGCACAGTTTTCTTCGCTACTTACAAAATGAATAAATTGCAGGAAATGCAAGACGAATTTTTCATTCAGCAGAGTGAAGAATGGCTGAAAGATAATAAAAAAGAATATCAGAAAAAAACTAAGAAAAAGAAAAAATTATTACTCATAGTGACATTGTTGATTAATTTTGGCATATTGTTTATGCTGAAATATTTTTCTACTCTAGCAGATGCTTTTGCAAATGCGATACACGTGACTCCTCTGAGACTAAATATATTGTTACCTTTGGGCATTTCTTTTTATATGTTCCAGACGGTAGGTTACCTGATAGACGTATATTTTGACAAAGTGAAGCCTGAAAAGAATATCTTTAAGGTGGCACTTTTTACATCTTTTTTTCCTCAATTAATACAAGGCCCTATCAGCAGATTTTCTCAGCTCTCTCCACAGCTTTTTGAAGGGGGGGGGTACTCCTGGACTAAAGTAAAATCCGGCGCGCTGACTATGATATGGGGATATTTCAAAAAACTAGTCATAGCAGACAGGGCTAATCTTTTGTACAAAGCCATAATGGACAACTACCAAGTATTCCAAGGTCCAGAGATCTTTGTAGGTATGCTGTGCTTTGTGCTGAAATTATATTGTGATTTTTCGGGCGGGATAGACATCGCTATGGGCTCAGCTGAGATACTGGGCATAGACATGACTCCGAACTTCAACCGCCCATTTTTTGCGCTGAGCATCATGGAGTACTGGAGAAGGTGGCACATTACTCTGGGCGCATGGATGAAGGACTATGTCTTGTATCCATTGACTCTGAGCAAGGGATATAACAAATTTATCCGTTGGAGCAGAAAAACTTTTAAGAAAGGCGTGGCTGGCAAAGTGATACCTTCTGCTATCGCTATGTTTTTTGTGTTCTTGATAGTAGGGATTTGGCATGGGCCGAATCTGACATATTTGCTATTCGGGGTATACAATGGTGTATTAGTCCTGATAGAGACAGTCATCAACGAAACAAAAAAGATCAAAAAAATACAGCCCAAGCCTAGAAGTGTGCACGCGCAGAGATTTATTGTTTTTGTCAAATTTTCACTGACATTTATGTTAGTGTATTTTGGAAAATATCTGAGTGCTGCACCAGACGTGGAGACTGCGTTCTCTTGGTTCGTGGCGACATTTAGGATATCTTCTGTCTCGACATTGTTTAGAAGTTTCTTGGCTAGGACGGACTTCAACGAAGTAAATCTAGTATTGTTGCTAGTGTCGACTGCATTCTTGATCTTTATGGAAGTACTGCAAGAAAAAAATATTAGCATCAAAGGCTGGATTTTGCAAAAAGGCGTAGTCGCCCAGTGGATAATATTTTATGTAGCGATATTCTTGATCGTACTGTTTGCGACATATTCGGCTTCGGGAGGGGGCTTTGCTTATGAAAATTTCTAAGATATTTCAAAATAAGATTTTCAAATATTCATGTTGTTTTGTATTATGCGGAATATTAGGCTTGGTGAGCTGTCTTGCATTGAATTTCGTGCTGGTACCTTCGCCATTGGCATCGACTATCGAGGTCATCATGGATGATGCCAAAAGCCAGACGAAAGATATAGACATAGTGTTTTGTGGGAGTTCGCGTACATACAGAGGTATCGACTCTGTGACATTGTCTACAGATCTGGATGCCAATGTATTTAATATAGCGTATGAGAATGCTAATTTTTATTCTTCTTATCATCTTTTGGTAGAATTATTCAAGACGAAAGAAATCAGTAAATTATTTCTAGAAGTCTCGACTACTAATTTTACCCGCGGAGAGACTACTGAGGACAGCCTAATCTACAGAATACTCACAGGAGACAATCAGGAAGAGTTTGCTACAGGTCTGGCGCTAGATTATCTGGATTTTGACCTACTGAATTTTACGAATTATATGGAAAATTTCTCAAATGGCAGATTTATATCTAATATCAAGCAAAAATTGGGCACATTCACAGAAAATGGCGAGAGAATAAACAAACCATGGTCTATTTATAGTGGAAATGGGTATTTGAAATGCACACATACCGTATCGCAAAATGCTGAATTGCTCTTGCCACAGTCATATTTTCATAATGGTGAATTTTGGGATGACGAATTCGTGGACGAGGTGCAATTTGAGTACTTTGAAAAAATACTTAGGTTGTGCAACGAAAATGGGATAGAAGTGTTTTTGTATTCGCCACCTTATCCGTACTGCGTCATTGATGACTACGGCAGTGATCTAGAGATTTTCGACAATTACGTCGAGGGCATAGCGACGCATTACGATCTAGAGTACTTGAATTTCTCAAAAATCAGAAAAGAGTACATGAGACTAGAAAACAAGTATTTCTATAATGCTAATCACTGCAACGAAGAGGGTGCTAAGGCGCTAGAGCCTATAGTAAAAGACATCATCGAGCAGATGGAGCAAGGGGTATTTGTACAAGAAAATATGTTTTATACTGATTACCAATGCATGATAGAAGACTATCAAAACTAAGGAGTGAATATGAATATTATACAAATTTTAGAAAAAGCAAAGCATCGCACGTCTATTGCTTACAAATACGAGGACAAGGAGATTTCATTCGCTGAAGTATATCAAAACACTCTATCAGTAGCGTCATTTGTATCTGCGCTGTCGCCCGAAAAGCAACCTATCGCAGTCATATCGAACAAGAACATACATATACCTTCGATATATCTAGGCATCGCGTATAGTAATTGTTATTACATCCCTATTTCTTCGGAAATGCCACAGAGCAAGGTGGAGAGCATATTGGACTTGACCAAGGCGCAAATCATCATCACTGACGATGAGAATTTCGACAGAGTGACGGGCTGGAATGTGCCATGCGCTATCAAAAAGATAGACGAATGTATAGCCCATAATGTAGACCTCGACACCATAAACGCGCGCAAGGATAGGATATTGGACCAAAACCCGCTATATGTCCTATTTACTTCGGGCTCTACTGGCACCCCAAAGGGGGTAGTGGCATGTCATTCGGCAGTGGCAGACTATGTCCAGACGTTTGCCGAGACATTCGATATCCAGAAAGATGAGATTTTCGGCAATCAAGCGCCTCTAGACTACATCGCAGGGATAAGAGACATCTATATCCCGCTATTGATAGGATGCAAGTCTATATTTATACCTAAAAAATTGTTTTTGACGCCTAAGGTGCTGATACAGTATCTGAATGACAATAAGGTAACGACCATTTGCTGGGTGAGTGCGGCGCTATCGCTCTGCTGTCAATTAAATGTCTTTGATGAGATCAAACCGCAATATGTCAAGAAAGTATTCTTTACTGGGTCGGTCTTTGACCACAAGTATCTCAATATGTGGAAAAAAGAGTTGCCAGATGCTTTGTTTGTGAATCATTATGGACCTACTGAGATAACTGCGAGCTGTACTTACTATGTGGTAGATAATGCAAAAGAATACGATACGGCGCCATCTATAGGAAAGGCGTTTAGAAACAGAGAAGTCTTCGTGCTAAACGAGAACAACCAGCTGGCTAGTGTCGGCGAAGTGGGCGAAATATGCGTCATGGGGAATTGTCTCGCGCTGGGCTACTACAAAAACCCAGAAAAGACTAGCGAGTGTTTCGTGCAAAATCCTCTCAACGATATGTATCCGCAAATTATCTACAAAACTGGAGATTTGGGATATCTGGCTCAAGACGGCAATCTGATGTTCGTAGGACGAAAAGACAACCAAATCAAGCATATGGGGCACAGAGTGGAACTAGGCGAAATAGACTATCTAGTAAACTCTATACCGCAGGTCAACGAAGCGTGCACTGTCTATGATACTAACAAAAGTGTGATTACTTTGTATTATAGTGGGAGCGCGACCCCTGCTGAGATTAGCAAATTTTTGAGAGAAAATCTACCTTCATTCATGATCCCTAGAAAATTGATTAATTTGCCAGCACTACCAAAGTTATTTAATGGCAAAATCGACAGACAATCTTTGAAAAAGGATTTGATCGGGTGAGTTATGATGAAATTTCGTGACATAGATGAGTATTACGAGATAATAGCAGGTGCTCAAAAGTCGAAATTGAAGAATATTAATTGTTATTTATTGCCAAATGAGATAAATGACCTGATAAAAAACTCTAGGATTGGGTATATGTCCGACGACAATACTGTGCAGATCATAGTGGAGTATGACCGACTAATTAAAGTGTATTTTTATGGGAATGAAGATTTTAATTATCTAGACTTTTATTCACAAAAGCCGATTATCACAGATTTGCCATACGTGAATGAAAAGAACGAAAAATTCTATAAAAATGAGAACAAACTGATAGACCTAGGATTTGCATTTTGCTCATCGTCCACGAGAATGGCATACAATAATTTCGATATGCAAAAATGCTACTCCAATGACCTGCTCATCGACAAAATGAGAGCAGAGGATTTGGACTATGTGTTCGATATATGGGAAGAGAATTTTGACCCTGTGCACAATCTTTTGTTCAGCAAGGACGAGATCATAGACAATATGGACACAGTGTATGTCTTGAGGGACAGAGGTGGCAGAGTAGCAGGTGTCACTCAGTTAATCGTACAGGGAAACAATGCTTGGATACAGAAAATAGCCATAGGCAGGTCTTATCAAGGACATGGGCTAGGTGGAGTTTTGGAACAATTTTGCCTAACTACCTGCAAATCGCTAGGAATAAAAAAGATTTTGCTATATACTGTAGATGGCAAGACTGCTTCTACATTTCATCAGAAATTTGGCTTCGTGCCAGATGGAAGATATAATTGTCAATACAAAAGGAGATAAAAAAATGGAAAAACTAATGGAAATACTAAATGACGCTAGGCCTGACCTAGACTTTGAAAACGAAACTAGACTGATCGATGACAATATCTTGGATAGTTTCGATATCATCACTATAGTAGGGGAGATAAACGAGGCTTTTGATATCTATATCAATGTCGGGGATTTACTGCCTGAAAACTTTAATAGCGCAAAGGCTATTTGGAGTTTGATAGAGAGCTATCAGTAATCAATTTGCTAAAATACAGGAGCTATAATATTTGCCAAAAGCGGGATGACCTTCCGCTTTTTTATAGCAAAATAAATAATATGACAAAATTAATAATATAAGAAAATAAGTAATATAAGAAAATGAATTATATAGCAAAAAAAGAGCAGTGCTATGACTGCTCTAATGTTTTATTTTTTGTCTTCGACAACTATTTATTTTTTGTTTTTGACAACTATTTAGTTCTTGTCATCGACATCTGTTTGATTTTTGTCTTCGACATCTGTTTGATTTTTAGTTTCGGCATCTGGGGTGATGTCGCGTTGTTTAGATATCTGTATCTCGAGCTGAGTGAGATATGTCTCGCTATTGATACGTTTTAGCTCGTAATCTATCTCGTTGATTCTCACGCCGATGTGAGACATTTGTTTAGTCTGAGAGTGCATTGTTCTCTCGAGTTTAGCGATGTCGCCTTTTAGTTTAGGGTCGCGTTTATTTTTCAATGTACGCAGTGATGCCAGATTAGCCTTGTACTCAGTGTCGTGAGTGTCTTTCTCTGCCAGCAAGTCGGCTTTTTCGCTCTCGAGGGCTTTGACTTGGCTATCTCTCTCAGCGAGGGCTTGTCTACGGTACATTTGTCTCAATACTGTCAAATCTCTATCGTAAGATGAAGTTTTGGCTTTTGAGCGCTTCTTGAACTTGAATTTTCTAACGAATGTGCCCACCAATGCTATGATGATAGCGACTGCAGTGATAAGGCTAGGGATGATGTACCAATTAATATCTGCGCTATCCTCGTCGTCTGTGGTGGTGTCGTCTTCGTCTTCTTCTACCACAGGAGAAGTAATCTCGAGCACGTTGTCAGTGGTGTGTGCTGAGCCGAATGCTGACATATCTTCGTCGTATGCTGACTGGGTGTCGAAAGTAGTCAATACTGGGCTAGTGATATACACAGAGCCTGCAGTGAGTGCGTCCTCGTCGCCTAGGCTGAGCACGAACGATGAAGAAGTGGCGCTAGTAGGGTTGATGTACAGGGCGTACTCTTTCCACACGCCATGGGTGTCGATGGCGGTCAATTCGTCTTCAAAGTTTGACAAGCCGAGTTTGACGCCGTAAGGGATGACTTTGTTATTATCATCTTTCTTGACATTATCTGAGTCGTACTGCGCCAGACTATAGGTCAAGACTTTGAATGACAGTTTGTAGTAGCCGTTCTCGGTCAGGTCATAAGCCAACTTTGATGTCAGGGTAGTGTGGGTGTCTAGTGTGCTGAATATAGTGAGTAGTTTGGTGCTAGTAGGCAGGTCTATATCACTAGGTACGAATGACATATCTTCGGATGTATCTATGATGCCGTAGTTTACGTCATTTGAGCCGGACAGGGTAGAGCCGGTGTACAGACTGCTGGTGTAGTAATTGCCTTTCTTAGTGCCAGTGATGAGTGTGTCTGACAGGTCGACTACTGCATTGTGGTCATCAGCAGTGATGCCGTCTAGAGTAGTGATAGCCACTGGGCTGTCTTTCAGGACATTGTCGAAGAAAGCATAGCCTACAGGGGCATTGGTGCCATTGCCGAGTGCCAACTCTACGCTAAGGTCGAGTGCGTACTGGGCAGAGTAGATGTAGAATGTGTAATCTACCCAAGTGCCATGAGTGCTGATGTCGTCAAACTGTGCTATCACTATGCCATTGGACTTTAATGCGACAGATGCGCCACCAGTAGCAGTGACTAGCTGGGTCTGCACGCTGACAGATATCTTAGTGTAAGTATTAGCAGATATGCTCAGTGTGCTAGAGGTATAACTCTGTTTGCCAGTAGTGACATCATTGTATATCACTAGGACGTTATTTACTAGGTCATTTTTGTAGCCTGCGATAGCGCCCGGATTTTGGGCTGGGGTAGTGACGAAACTGCTGACTTTGGACACGTAACTATCGAAGTACTGAGTGTTCACTACGCCAGAAGCGGTAGTGGTATTGCTACCAGTCCAA
>CAYWFC010000024.1:0-14173 GCA_964457935.1 uncultured Lachnospiraceae bacterium | reverse complement strand
ACATATTTAGTCACCACTTCCTGGGTAGCGTCTGTCTTTTTGGCGCGGTCAAAGAATTTCGTCTTAGTCCAGAATGGGCATATCGCAGTCACAGATATTTTGCGTGGTTTTAGTTCTCTATTTAGCCCTCTGCTATAGCTGATCACGAATGCTTTTGTCCCAGCGTACACATTGATGTAAGGGATAGGTTGCCAGCCAGCCACACTAGCAATATTCACTATGCGCGCGCCCTCTGTCATATATGGCAGACTGTACTCTGTCATCTTCATTAGCGCCTTGCAGTTTAGGTCTATCATATTTGCACTGGCGTTCACGCTGATCTCGTCATATCTACCGAATTTGCCAAAGCCACTGCAATTAATCAGCCACACTATGTTTGGTTTGTTCTCTGCCAGCAACGCATTGTATGCGTCGAAACTTCTCTCCTCGGTCAAGTCATACGCCAATGGCACTACTTTGGTCTGGCATTCGTCCACCAGAGTATCTAGGTCATCTTTCTCGAGAGCGATACCCCATATCTCATCGAGATTTAGCGCATCTATCTGCCTGCAAAACTCTCTACCTATGCCAGACGATGCACCTGTCACTACTGCTATATTCATAATATTTCTCCTTAAGTATTGATGATAATATTTTATCACTACTACACACTTTTGACAAATAAATAAACAAAAAATATCAAAAAACTAACAAAAAAACTGCATTTTTTGCAGTTTTTCTATGTCAAAATTACTTTTTTATCTCGATATGCACATCTTTCAGCTGATAAGGGAACACTTCATTTGGTGCATTCATCAGCAGGTCTTGTGCGTTCTTATTGAATGGGAATGCTATGACATCTCTGATGACATTGACCCCTGCCAAGAACATCACTACCCTGTCGAATCCGAATGCCAACCCAGCGTGTGGTGGTGCGCCGTACTGGAATGCGTTGTACAAAGCAGGGAATTTATTCTCCACTACTTCGCCGTCATAGCCTGCTATCTCGAAGGCCTTTTTCATTATCTCAGGCTCGTGGTTGCGCACAGCACCGCTAGCCATCTCTACACCATTTAGCACGCAGTCATACTGATATGCTAAAATATCCAGTGGCTGGTCATTGCACAGTGCATCCATACCGCCTTGTGGCATAGAGAATGGATTGTGCGAGAATGCTACGCAGTTTTTCTCTTCGTCCCACTCATAAAATGGGAAATCCACTATCCAGCAGAAATGGAATTTATTTTGGTCTATTAGTCCCAAATCTTCGCCCAGTTTGTTTCTCAATAGCCCCGCATACTTGGTCGCGTGCGAATAATTGTCGCATATTATGAATAGCACATCGTTTTCTTTCGGGCTAGTGAGTGACATCAGCCCAGATATCTCTTGCTCGCTCAAGAATTTCGCTACAGAGCCAGACAGCGTGCCGTCGGCGTACTTCAGATAAGCCAAGCCACGCGCTTCGTTGGCTTTCATAAATGTCTCTAGCCCGTCGTACCACTTCCTAGGCTTGTCCACTACATTGGCACAGATGACTTTGACAGTCTTGTCCTTAAAAATATTGCACTCAGTGTGAGCGAACACGCTAGATGCGTCCACCACAATGAGCGGATTGCGCAGGTCAGGCTTGTCACTGCAGTATTTGTCCATAGCCACCTTGTAAGGTATGCGCTCGAATGGCGGTGGAGTGATGAAATTATCGGTATTATTTTTGAATGTATTGTACAGTACTTGCTCTACCACTTTGAATACATCTTCTTGGGTCGCGAAGCTCATCTCCATATCCATCTGATAAAATTCACCTGGACTCCTGTCCGCTCTAGCGTCCTCATCTCTAAAGCATGGCGCTATCTGATAATACTTATCAAATCCTGACACCATCAATAATTGCTTGAACTGCTGTGGAGACTGTGGCAGTGCATAAAACTTGCCCGGATTTAGCCTGCTAGGCACCAAGAAATCTCTCGCGCCCTCTGGTGACGACGATGTCAAGATAGGAGTCTGCACTTCGGTAAATCCCATGCTGTGCATCTCAGCACGCACTTCGTGGAGCAGTTTGCTCCTGAGCATTATTTTCTTGTGCAGGTCTGGATTTCTCAAATCTAGATATCTGTACCTGAGACGCAATTCTTCATTGACATTGTTAGCGTCGTTTATCTCGAAAGGCAAGACGTTGTTTGACTTGCCCAGCACGCGCACACTCTCTACTGCTATCTCGATATGTCCCGTAGGGATGTTGTCATTGGCGCTACTACGCGCTCTGACTAGTCCTGTCGCACTGATCACAGTCTCTTTGTTCACGCCTGCCAGCAATGCGCTGTCGTCCACCACCAGCTGTACCAGTCCGTAATGGTCTCTCAAATCCACAAATGTGATACTGCCTAGGTCTCGTATGGTAGCCACCCAGCCTGCCACTGTGACAGTCTCACCTATATTGCCCTCGCGTAATTCGCCACAACTATGTGTCCTATATTTGTTTACTACTACTTCGCTCATATTCTCTCCTTGTCGCAAAACATTAATGCAAGAGTATTATACCAAACTGCGCTACATTTAGCAAGTTTGTGACAGCACTAATTGAAAAATTTAGAAAATTTTTGGCGAAAATCTAGAAATTGTTTGACATTCAAAAATTTTTGTCATATATATAATTGTTATATTATATAAAAGGATGAACATTATGATAAAATTGCTAAAATATCTCAGTCCCAAGCAATGGCTATGGGCTGGCATCAGTGTAGTGCTCATCGTAGCCCAAGTATGGCTCGAGCTGACATTGCCTGATTATGTATCGAAAATTACCACATTAGTAGAGACCGAGGGCAGTGCTATGAGCGCCATTTGGTCAGCCGGTGGCAAGATGCTGCTGTGCGCGCTCGGCAGTATGCTACTAGCGTTCGTGGTAGGATTTTTTGTTGCCAGATTGGCGGGCGGATTTAGCCACACGCTGAGGCAAAAGGTGTACACCAGTATCCAAAACTTCGGTCAGAGCGAGATCAAGCGCTTCTCCACACCTAGCCTGATCACCCGCACCACGAATGACATCTCGCAGATACAGTCCACCATAGCCATGGGCTTGCAGGTACTGATAAAAGCACCTATCATGGCAGTGTGGGCTACTATCAAGATAATGAATAAGAGCTGGACTTTGTCGCTCGCCACCGCAGTGACAGTAGTGCTACTGATCACTATGCTCATAGTGATATTCTCTTTCGCTATACCGAAATTCAAAAAGACGCAAAAACTCACCGACGCTATCAATAGAGTCACGCGTGAAAATCTGACCGGCTTGCGCGTAGTGCACGCGTACAATGCAGAGCAATTCGAGCAAGACAAATTCGACAAGACGAATACTGCTATCCAGAAAAATAACCTATTCATAGACAGAGTGATGTCTATCATGTCACCGGGTATGTCGCTATTGATGAACGGGCTGTCGCTCAGCATATGGTGGATAGGTACATTTATGATACAGTCGGCTAGTGGCATAGCCGACCGCGTGAATACATTGAGCCAGATATCAGTATTCTCGCTGTATGCTATCAAGGTTGTTATGGCATTTATGATGCTGACCATGATATTCATCATGATGCCCCGCGCGCAGGTGTCTGCCAATAGAATACTCGAGGTGCTAAATACCCAGCCTAGCGTGAAAGGCGGAGACTTCCATGGCGACACTGAGACCAAAGGCGAGATAGAGTTCCGTAATGTCAGCTTCAAGTACCCCGATGCGGACGAATACGTGCTCCGCGATATCAGTTTCACCGCGCACAAAGGCGAGACTGTGGCATTCATCGGTTCGACCGGTAGTGGCAAGAGCACTCTCATTAATCTCGTACCACGCTTTTATGACGCGACCGAGGGCGAGATATATATCGACGGAGTCAATATCCGCGACTACTCACTCGACGCATTGAACAAAAAGATCGGCTACGTGTCCCAGCGTGCAGTCATATTCAAGGGCGACGTGCAGTCAAATGTGAATTTCGGCGACAACGACGCAGACCCAGCCCTCATCGAGAAAGCCATCGAGATAGCCCAAGCCAAATCATTCGTGGACAATATGCCAAACGGCATATCGAGCGAAATAGCCCAAAACGGCGCCAATATCTCAGGCGGACAAAAGCAACGCCTAGCCATAGCGCGTGCAGTGTGCAGAGACCCAGAGATATACATATTCGACGACAGCTTTTCTGCGCTAGACTTCAAGACAGACAAGACTTTGCGCCAAGCCCTGCGCCAAGAGACCTCAGACGCCACTAATCTCATAGTCGCACAGCGCATAGGCACCATTATGGACGCAGACAAAATCATCGTCCTAGAGCAAGGCGAGATGGTAGGTATGGGCACTCATAGAGAATTAATCAAAAATTGCGAAGTATACCGCGAGATAGCCCTGTCGCAATTATCAAAGGAGGAAGTAGACAATGCGTAAGAAAGATAATGCCAAATCCCCAAACTCCAAAAACACTTGGGGCAAACTGTATAATTACTGCAAGAGATACAAATGGCCTATCATCATAGCGTGCGTGCTGGCATTGGCTGGCGCGGTGATGTCCATAGTAGGCCCGTACCTGATATCTAAGATCATCAAGATAATCCAAAGAGGCTTGCGCACCAGCATAGACACGCCAGCAATAGTGCGCATATGCGTAGCGCTGACCATTATGTACGTAGTGAGTGCAGTGTTCTCGTACACGCAGTCGTTCATTATGTCCACAGTGACTCAGCGCGTCACGAAGAAAATGCGTGGAGACATCAGCAGGAAAATTAATTATCTGCCATTCAAGTATTATGACAAGACTCAGTTCGGCGACGTGCTCAGTCGCGTGACCAACGATGTGGACACAGTGGATAGGACGCTCAGCAGTAGCGTCACGTCACTCATAGGCGCTATAGCACTGCTAATAGGCTCAGTACTCATGATGTTCATCACCAACGCTGTGCTCGCCATATCGGCAATATTGTCCACCCTCATAGGCTTCGTGTTTATGTTCGTCATCATGCGCAATTCGCAAAAGTACTTCATCAGCCAGCAAAAAAGCCTAGGCAATATGAATAGCCACATCGAAGAAGTCTATAGCGGGCACAACGTCGTACGCATATACAACGCCACTGCTAATACCAAAAAACAATTCGATGGCATAAACAACGAACTGTACACCAGCGCGTGGAAATCACAGTTTTTCTCAGGCCTGATGATGCCTATTATGGGATTTATCGGCAATTTCGGCTACGTCGTGGTGTGTATAGTGGGTGGCGCGCTGGCTATCAAAGGCAGTGTCGGCATAGACGTCATCATCGCATTTATGATGTATGTCAATCTATTCACCCAGCCACTCAGCACTCTTGCGCAGGTAGCGACTAATATGCAGTCCTCATCCGCTGCGTGCGATAGGATATTCGAGTTTTTAGACGAGCCCGAGCTAGCAGACGAGAGCCACAAGACCACTACCCTAGACCACGCCAAAGGCAACGTCACATTCTCGCACGTGCAGTTTGGCTACAATGCAGATAGATTGATTATCAAAGACTTCTCCGCCGAGGTCAAAGCCGGGCAAAAGGTGGCTATCGTAGGCCCTACAGGCGCAGGCAAGACTACACTAGTCAATCTGCTCATGCGCTTTTATGAATTAAACGGCGGTGACATATTGATAGACGGCGTGTCCACGCGCGACCTGACCAGAGAGAACGTGCACGACCTGTTTAGCATGGTGTTGCAAGACACTTGGGTGTACGAAGCCAGCGTCAAGGACAATATCATTTACTCCAAGGCTGGCGTCACAGACGACCAAGTGGTCGAGGCGTGCAAGACAGTGGGCATAGACCACTTCATACGCACATTGCCACATGGCTATGACACCATACTAGACGACAGCACCACTATCAGCGCAGGCCAAAAGCAATTACTCACCATAGCCCGCGCCATGATACAAGACAGCCCTATGCTCATACTGGACGAAGCGACCAGTTCAGTCGATACTAGGACAGAGATTTTGATCCAAAACGCTATGGACAAATTGACCGAAAATCGCACATCATTCGTCATAGCACATAGACTGTCTACTATCAAGAATGCCGATATCATACTAGTTATGCGCGACGGCGACATAGTGGAGAAAGGCTCCCACGAAGAATTGCTAAAACAAAACGGCTTCTACGCTGACCTGTACAATAGCCAGTTCGACGACGCCGAAGAAGACTAAAATATATAGTACTTACGCCATACGTAAGTACTTTTTTTGTGCATTCAACTGTATTAAATCCATATAATTACTCTCTACATCTAACGTAAGTACTTTTTTGTGTATCAAATCTATCTAAACACTTTTTTAACATCAGTCTGCGTAAGTATCTTTTGACGCCCTATTTATACCCTCGTTTTTTATGTGTCACGTTTTTTGCATCAAAAAATCCACCGATTGGTGGATTTTTATCACAGATATTATCTGATTTTTACGCGTTTTCTCAGTACGATGAATGTCACTGCACCGCCCACTACCACTAATACTGCTATCACTATGAGTATGATAGATGTAGTGTTGAGTGGTGCTTTCTTCGTCACTTTGAATGACGTGATGACCATACCACTATCGCTGACTATCTGCACGAAATACTCATCGTTGTCTTTGAGTTGGATTTTCAGCAGTTCGTTGGTAGCAGTATCGCTACTGATGCCAGCATATATTACGTCGTTTATCCTGATGGTGCAATCCCCTATCTGCTGATTGATGATATATGGATTGTACTTGATCGTGATAGCCTTGGTAGTGCTCTTGCCTGCCTTGATGCTACTCAAGATAGATGGCACTTCCTGATTTATCCAGAATGTCATAGACATAGTCTGCGAAGGTATGAGATTGTCGTTATCTATACTATTAGGATTAATAGACGAATAAGTCACAGTGTACTTGCCCGCGCCGAGACCGTTTTGCTTGCCGTATGCGCTCACTAGTCTAGCGTAAGTGATTAGTTTTGGCCTGCCGTCCAATATCTCTCCCTCTGGTGTGACGAAATCAGCACCACTGAGTAGTTTGCTAAAGGCATCAGTGACGTCATTGCCCTTGTACTCCACACCAGTGATGGTGTAGAGATTGGATATATTAGTGAAGTCTAACGCCAGCCTTGCCTCGTTTTCATCTATGATAGTGAATGTGAACGACTTGCTGATAGGAGTCTGAGCCAATCCTATACCAGAACCATACACTTTGGCAGAATAAGGTATTACCTGCTTGATGACGCCTGCGACATATATCTGGTATATGCCAGGCTGAGTGAATGTGAAACTAAATGGCGACCTAGTGTAATCATACTCTATGCCATTGTAGCGCACCTTGAAACTCAACGAAGTAGCCACATACTCTGACGTATTCTCTACAGTGACCTTGACGTCGCCATTGTACATAGCGTTGTCGAGCACAGGCATGTTGTTCACAGTGACTAGCATGTCTTTCATCACAGTGAGGTTAAAACTCTTTGTGTCATAGCCGTTCTGCACGAAATACACTTCATTGCCAGCCAAGTCTCTAAATTTCAATGTATACTTGCCAGAAGTCATAAATGTAATGCTCGATTTGCCGTTGTTGGCGTTGCTCACCATAGCAGTCTTCTTGCCATTGTAGTATACATCTGCTATTATTCTGTTCTTTTGTACCAATAAGTCATCTTTGCCAGTATCATACTCAGCGTAATTACCGACATTGTAACTATTGAATGTCAAGACAGCACTACCCTTAGGTATCCAAGTAAACTCTCTGCCTTCTTTCAAAAGGTCTATGATGCTATCACTTCTAGCGTCATCTATAGCCATCTCTACTAACATAGCATTGTTGCTATTGCTGATAGTGCTAGAGTCCTTGGCGAAAGGTACTTTCACTACACCGACATATTCTTCGAGTACGTAATCTGATGTCTCCATACTGCACACTCTGTATAGCACTAGTTCATATCCGCTCTCATTGATAGTGTACTTATTCATAGTATAACCTTCATAATTAATAGGTGCTACTATGCGCTCTACTGTCACATCCCTGTCGGCATTGGTGTATAGCTCCAGAGTCTCTACTGACATATACAATGGTATCTCAGTAGTGTCTTCTAGCCTATTGTCTTCTGGCAGAGTCGCATTGGCGTTGCCGATGTATTCCTTTATCTCTGCCCAAGTAATGACAGCCTGATAATCAGTCACCACACGAGTGTTGTCAGATGCATACACCACAGTGTATAGTTCATTGTCAGTCTGCCTGATAGTGAAGGCGAATTTTCTGTCTTCTACCTGCTGACCATTGGCGGTGTATGTGTACAAATGCAATACATACGTGCCTTCGTCAGTCTGCGCAGACAAAATATATCCGCTTTGACTGCTAGTGATGTCTATAGGTAGATAACTGATAGAGAAGTCCTCATTGATGATCTTTTTCTCTAGCACTACCTTGTGCTCGAAGTAATTATCCGCGAATTCGCCCCATACTATGAGTATGCTCTCACTAGTGGTATTGTAGGACACATCGCTGTCCACAGTGGCGATAGTGTTCTTGTTCTCGTTGTGCATATTGTAGAAATTCACTTCTGGACTGCGATTGTCTATAGTGAATAGATACGTGTCAGTGGTGTTGTCGCTATTATTAGTCATCACCACTTTGTACCTGTCTATACCGCCAGTAGCAGTGAAGCCGTTGGCGAATGTGCTAGGCAAGAACAATAAGTCTTTCAAAGTATCGTTCTTTATGTCAGTGGCTTTGTATATGAATTTATTATCTGCGAAATCTGTCGCTATCTCCTGAGCACCCACTACTGTGTACATGTTGGTATCGAAATTATACCTGTATATCACGACATTGTCGTATTGCGCATCGTGGTATTGTATCATGACAGGCTTGGTGGTGTAATACTCACTGCCCACCACGAAGTAATAGTCGTTAGAGAACTTGCTATAAGTCTCCATCTGCGAGTATATATCGCCATTGTTGATGATATCTGCCAAGAACAAAGGTTGCTCTATATCCACATTCATAGTGTAGAGATTTTTGCTGTATTCTCCACCCATTACATCCACGAGTACTAGCTCGTATATGGCATTAGGCTTGAGTTTTATCTCTATGTTACCTATATTACCCTCTAATATTAGTTGAGTATGATTTAGTTCATTCCACGTAGCCAAATCTGATGTCGTAGAGTCTGCCACACCTCTCTGTGTCAGAGTCAAGGATTTTATACCAAAAGCCACCCCATTCTGCGTATCAAAAGTCACAGCGTTGTACGGATAAATGCTGTAATTCCCATTGCTCTGCACTACATTGATAGCAGAGATATTCAGAGCGCTGTCGCTATTGAATTTATTGATAGTGAACACTGCATTTTCGCCGTATCTGTTGGTGATAGTGATGACATTCACGCCGTAGTCTATCATAGCGTTTATCTCAGCCACGATAACATCCATATCTGTGCTCATAGTGGTCGCGAAAGTCTTAGTAGTGTGCTGTGTGGTGTTCTCTGCCGTAATGACAGCGAACTTGTCAGCATTGGTTATACCAGTGATTTCTACATCATAGCATGACCTGCTCTCTCCTGGCTGTAGCGTGCCAGGAGTGTCTGATATATTAGAGTCGCTGTATGTCAAATCTATAGTGATAGCATTAGACCCCATTTCGTTAAAATACACAGCGTAAGATGTCATATTGCCAGAAGCATCTATCTCTATGATCTCGTAGTACCCAGCACTTAGGGTTTCATCATATTCATACAAAATATCTGCATAGGTATATACGTTATCTAGTTGTACCTTACCGAACAAATTATTCGCTTCGTCGAATCTCAAATATGAGTCATATTCGTTAGAATAATATCTCTCATCACTAGGCAATAGACTAGGTTTAGACTTCTGCGCCTGCAGTGTAGGGCTGTCGTCATCGTTTGTATCGTCTAGCCTTCTGACGTACACAGTCTGCACTTCGTTGACGTCATTGTTGATGAATTTCGTCGTGCTGTCTATAGCGAAAGCATAATAACTCTCGTTGTTTTCTTCGTCATAGTAGTCGCGCATAGTCTTGCCGTAATAATCACGATAATCTCCAGCATTGCTACCAAAAGTATTTCTGTATGCCATATCCTCGACCTTGATAGACCCGCCGTATATAGCAGTATAATGACTGTCGTTGTTGATCAGATTGTCCAGATTTATACTAGGAGCAGTCCTGTCGACAGATATAGACAGTGTGTTGGTGAAGAAATCTACTTTCTGTCCATTCTCGTCTGTGTATTGATAGTCGCTTGATTTACCTGTATACCGAATAGTCGCTCTGTACTCATAGTCAGTGTGCTCACTGATCACGCCACTAGCGCCTACTGTGACAGGAGATTCTAGTTTGATGATATGCTTATCACCATTATCGGAGACGATACCTTTGTCGCCAGACTTGACAGAGCCGTCTACTATCTTGTAGTATGGCATCCAACTATTAGTGCCTACTATACGTCTCTCGATGATGATATTATCCATATCCACCTTAGAGATGTATTCTGATGTAGGGTCTTCTACCACGAATGTGATGTCGTCACTATTGGTGCTGTCCGCCACCCCTGTTTCAGACATATGGAGTTTCTTCTGCCCGCCGTTGATATAAAAGTCTCCTGTAGGATTGTCGCCCAATATCACAAAAGCGAATACATAAGTATTGTTGTCGTCATCGTTTATAGACTTGTTGTTGCTTATGATACGCACGCCGTCACTGATGCGTATTATATAAGTACCAGGTTTGGTGATTGAGCCAAACGAGCCTAGGTCAATGATGTTACTCTTATTAGCAGTCTTGAATGAGTGTTTGTCTACATTATTACCATTATCCGCTGAGTAATACAAGTCCACTCTCAGATTGTATGCTTTCAGGTCAGATACTTTAGTTATTGTACCTCTATCGCTTGCCAAAGCATATTTGCTACTAGGTACGATTACCTCGACAGGGAGTTTGTTGGTCTCGAATAATGTCTTTGCTGTGATCTGCTCCTTCGTGCCGTCAGTGCTCGATACATCGTAAGTATTCTCTGCTATACCTTCACTCGCGAACTCTGTATAAGTAGTCTCACCTTGCATCTTGACTTTGATATTCTGCCCTACTACTGTCTGGTCGCCGGAGTATGAGAATATACCGTTCCTGTCTACATAGAATGTATAAGTACGAATCCTGCTGTCACCGTCTACCTCTGTATCGAATTCTCTAGTGATGACATACTTGCCCTCGGCAGTCACTCTCACGCCGTCTATGGTAGCGCTAAGATTGAGCGGGTTACTTCTGCGCTTGCCCACTCTGCCTTCATCGCTGACAGGATTTGAGTCGACCTCTATGCTCTCATCTCTTATTAGAGGCTCAGTGGCATAAGGCAGACTAGTATTAGAATAATCCACCTGATAATACGTATATGTCAGGCTCTTGATGACATTGGTGTCATCCCACTCGAATACCAAGTACTTAGCGTCTGTAGCTTGGCTGTATTGCACGTCTTGACTAGGATATAGCCTATTGTTTGCCTGATAAGTACCACTCTCATTGCTACCGTATATCATACCACGCGAAGTGTCGGCGTTTAATTCTACTGACATTTTAGATCTGGTATTTTCTATATCATCAGACTGATTTTCGCCTTTTACTCGTATGGTGTACACGCCCTCGCCGGACAACGCATTGCCGTTCTCAGTTATTGCCAGTGTAGCACTGGTGCCGGTGACAGACTGAGCCTCGCCACCGTCTTTTAGTATCGATACTTCAGTATTGCGCACTATGAAATAATTCACTAGATTGTACTGGTCGAAGTAGTCTTTTATTACATCTTTGTTTCCGCCGTCATAATAACTACTATCACTGTTTGGCAAGAAATTTAATACACTCGTATTATCTATCTTGATGGCCTTGTGCGTACCCCAAGTCACTGTCACATCAGTAGTCACTAGATTGTATAATTGATTGTCTGATTCAGGACTTTGGATGAATGACGCTTCAGTCTTGTCTATGATGAACATATATGAGCAAGTATTGCCCGCGTCATCAGTGAGAGTGAAGTGGTATATACCCGACTCACTAAATACTTTGTCCACAGACAGTGCTATGTTGATGTCATTGTTCATAGCGAATTCTTTTGCGCTCTGAGTCCTGCCTAGGCGATATGACGTAGTCACCCAAGCACCAAGGCTCTCTGGTACTATGCTATTGTCCGCCACGAATGGGGTGAAAGTATATTTCACTTTGATGTCAGCCCCACTGTCCTTTAGAGCGTATCGCAAGGTCACCATTTGGTCCAATACAGCACTGTCATAAGTAGTGCTTTGCACCTTGTATGTCACATTGCCAGTAGTACTAGTCTCACTCTTTACACCATGCAGTGCCAGCCCTGAGATAGGAGTCTTGTCTATCTTGAATTTCAATGTCGAAGGCTGTATACCATTGGTCACTTCCACCTTGTATGAGCCATTGGATGTCAATAGTTCTTTATTGTTTAGCGTATTAGCCACACCACTGAAATCATCAGAGTAGCTCACATTGTGCCAATACTTCGCAGTGATAGGTCGCTCAAATATTGACTTCGGCTCATCCCACTGTATGCTAACGTCGCCGTTGGTGTATTCGTTGTTGTATAATTGTGTCTCGCCTACGTACATCTTTGGCGTGGACAGCTGGAAACTAATCTGGAATGCGTATACTTGCCATTTACTGAAGTTTTTATATTCTTCATCCAGCCCTACATAGCCCAATTTCACTTTGGTCTGCAGTGCCACTACATAATAGCCTACATCATTAAATGACTTGCCTTTGACGTATGTAGTTCGCTTTAATTCACCTTTTTTGATTCCATAATAATAGAAACTATCTTCGCCAAAGTCGAAGTTTTGCAATACAGACACAGGCGCGTATTGTACTTTTAGGTAGTCTATCTCAGTAGTCTTTATATCTTTAATATCATTTTCTTCTACTTTGAGATTTTTATTATATGCGCTAATCTCAGATATCAGTGTGCCATTATATTCGTCTTTTTTCTCTGTCTGATACACTACGCCGTATTGATTGTCTCTGTTTAGGCTAGTAGCGTCAGCCTTGACAGCATTAGGCACATATATATCTATGCCGTTTTGGCATAGTGTGAGTTGTTTTAATTCTCTCTCGACATTGTCCTTTCTGTATGTGAGCAATGTAGAATAATTCACCAGTCTCTGGCTCTCGACATCGACTTGGTTCTCTGCCACGATGTGTGTGGCATTTTGGTCTACGAATATGACTTGGCTATCTATAGTGTATTCGCCTAATTCGGTAAACACTATAGTCAGCAGTGAGTTTTGGGTAGCGTATTCTAGATTTATGGCATACTGGCTCTCGCTGAGAGAACTCTTTATATTGACATTGATAGTCTTTTTGTTGTCATAGACCAGAGTGTATGTAGTCTCTATGTTTTTGTAGTTTCTGACATAGGTCAGACGATATTTCTTGTAGTCATAGGTCAATGTAGGATAGCCACTGTTCACATCGCTAAGGTGGATGACGTTATCTTTGTATCCATAAGTATTGCTGACCGATTGTGGGTTAGTATTAGCAAATGTAGGTGCAGCGTTGTATTTTATCTTATTGACTTCAGTCTCTGTATTAAAAGATTTTTTAGACAATAGGTAGAAGCTAAAAGACTTAGAAACCGGGTCAGTCACCTGACCGCTCACTTTCCTGCTGTAGGAGTAATTAAACGTATATAGTCCTTCTTTATACCCGTTTTCCAGAGTGATGAACATCACGAAGTCAGTGTATTCCTGACCGTTGATGAAGAATTGCCTACGCGCAGGCAATAGTTCATTAGTGGTGATGTCCTGACCATTCATAGTCACCTTGGTGAAATTGATAGCAGTCAGGTATTGGTCGTAACCAGTAATTTCGCTACTATCAGTATAGATTTTTTCGTTTGTTATACCAAAGTTACCGTCATTGTACTGGTATGCGCCGAGAGACACCATGATGGCTTCCTTGCCAATAGCACCAGCCGTCTCCATATCGTCCAGCATCACGAATTCGCCGTCTGCGATGACATACTTATTGGCAGACCCGCGCCCAATGTTTCTATAGTTCTTTTCAATATAATCTTCAGTAACATTGCTATTACCATTGACAGTACGGTTGCTAGTTAGCATAATATTTTCGCGTGTTGCGTCTTCGGGTAGCAATGT
>CAYWFC010000023.1:0-15461 GCA_964457935.1 uncultured Lachnospiraceae bacterium | reverse complement strand
GCCAAAAGACAAATTCAAAAATATAGTCTCGGCGAAGCCGACCCGCTTGGCGATATATCGACAAGCGGTCAAATAAAAAACTACAATGTACAAATAAATCAATCAGAGCAATCAGCCGAGAGATAAACTAAGAGTACAGATACGGCGGTAGCCGACCCGCGAAGATGATATATCATCGAGCGGTCAAAACATAATAATGAATATTCTCAATAAAACGACAATATTTTTTCTTTCTTCTTTCTTATTTCAAAATAAATCCAAAAATTAAAGAAGAGTGAAAAACGAAAAAATAAAAAATAAGAATACAAACAAAAAATCCTAGCGTCAGCTAGGATTTATTTTGTTTGGCGTGCCATAAGGGACTTGAACCCCTAACCTTCGGTTCCGTAGACCGACACTCTATCCAATTGAGCTAATGGCACATTGATTTTTTGGTACCTTAATAGTATAGTACAAAAATAAGTTTGTGTCAAGGCAAAATCGATAATTTATCAAAAATTGCTGATTTTGTGACAAATTTACTGCAAATAATGATTGTAATGGCTTGATTTCCTTGATATTTTCGGCGAGATGTATTATATTATAGCGGTAAGGAGTGACATATGAAGAACAAAGCAATTACATCCAGAGACGTGGATTTCGCCAAGTGGTACACTGACATAGTGAGGTCGGCGAAACTAGCAGACTACAGCAAAGTGAAGGGGTGCATTGTTTTCGAGCCGAATGGGTATGCCATTTGGGAGAATATGCAGAAGCAATTAGACAAGATGTTTAAGCGCACAGGGCATGTGAATGTATACATGCCTATGCTCATACCTGAGAGTTTACTGCGCAAGGAAGGCGAGCTGATAGAGGGCTTCGCGCCTGAGGGGGCGTGGGTGACCCAAGGGGGCAACAATGTGCTCGAGGAGCGTCTAATGGTGCGTCCTACGTCTGAGACGCTATTTAGTGACTATTATGCGAACAAAGTGAGCAGTTATCGTGACTTGCCTATGAAGTACAATCAATGGTGCAGTGTGATGCGTTGGGAGAAGGAGACCAGGCCGTTCCTGCGCACGAGAGAGTTTTTGTGGCAGGAGGGGCACACCATACACGAGACGCGCGAAGAGGCTGAGGCTGAGACTATGCAGATGCTCAATGTGTACAAGGAGTTTTTTGAGCAATATCTCGCTATACCAGTGCTGGCTGGGCGCAAGACTGACAAAGAGAAGTTTGCCGGCGCAGAATACACCTACACTATAGAGGCGCTGATGTACAATGGCGTGACACTGCAGAGCGGGACGTCGCATTATTTCGGGCAGAAATTCTCTAAGGCGTATGACATAAAGTTTTTGAATAGGAACAACGAATACGAGTACGTATACCAGACGTCTTGGGGCGTGACTACGCGTATGCTGGGTGCGCTCATCATGGTGCACAGCGACGACAATGGTCTCGTATTGCCACCTAGGATAGCACCTAGGCAGGTGGTGATAGTACCTATCGGTGTGGATGAGAAAGTGAATAACTTTTGCAATGACGTGAATGCCAAACTACTGGACGCCGACATATCTTCGTTCGTGGACAATAGCGAGCGTAGCCCGGGGTACAAGTTCGCAGAGCACGAAGTGAACGGCATCCCTGTGCGCATAGAGATAGGTGCGCGTGATATGGAGAACGGCACTATTACATTGGTACGACGTGACACTCGCGAGAAGGTAGTCATCAGCAAAGACGACGACATAGTGACTGCTGTGACCAAACTAATGGATGATATCCAAAACAATCTATACCAGACCGCTCTAGAGAGAAATAAGAGAAAGACATATATGTGTCACAATCTCGACGAAGTGGCTGACGTGATGAATAATCATCCTGGCTATGTGCATGCTATGTGGTGCGGAGATGAGCAGTGCGAATTGCGTATGAAAGAGATACGCGGTACGAAGTCACGCTGTATACTCGAGCATGAGAAACTCATAGATGACAAGTGCGTCGTATGTGGCAAACCTGCACATCATTATGTGGTGTGGGGCATACAGTATTAATGCGAAAAAATAAATAAATAATAAATAAAATAAATAAATAAAAATCGGCTAATAATAGCCGATTTTTTGGTGAAAATAAAATATAAGGAAAATATATAAAAAATATTTTTTTAGCCTGTAAAATATCAAATATTAACAAATAAAATAGTAGATATTTGTCCTGTATAACAGGGGATTTAGCCTATAAAATAGCGGGTATTAATAATAAAATAATGAATTAAAACAAATAAAATAATTGATTTTAGCCCATAAAATAGCGGATTTTGGATAATTTTGAGATATTTTATAAATAAATATTTTATTTTTTATTTAATTAATTTTTGCGACATTATTTATGATATTTTCCACTTTTTGTCGTAGATTAATTCGATAGTTTTTTGCTTTTCGTAGAAGCGACAAATTTTACTTTTGAACCTATCCACATCTTCGGTGGTGGCACCGTCGTAAGTGTATATGGTGGTGGTGTCTTTGGTGTAACACTTGCTATCATAGAAGCCAGTCAAGTATGACGCGTGCATACTCTCTGATATGTCAGATGACAGGATATTGTAGCCTTGGGTGATAGAGGTATTGTAGGTCAAGCCATACAATTCGCACAGTGTAGGGTAGATGTCATAGACATTGCAGAAGTCATCTACAGTGCGCTCGCCCAGAGTGGTGCTATATATCATGAGTGGGACATTGATAGACTGTCTCTGGGTATAATCGTATTTGTCAGTATCTTTGATGTGGTATGCCAGGTCGAAGTAGAATGCATTGTGGTCAGCGAACAGCACCACTGTGGTATTGTCTTGCATATCATTGGCGGTCAGGTGGTCGAATAATTTGCCTACCATGACGTCTGTGTCAATGGCGGCGCATTTGTACTGGCGGAGTATACGCTGGTAGTACTCGTCAGTAGGGTAAGTGTAGCCATTATCCTCGAACCACACCTTCATCTGGCGGATATTGCTATCGTAGATGTCGTAATACTCGTCGAAGCGGGCATTGTACACGTCATAACTGCCATGCGTGGACACTGTGGTGTAAAACGACATAAACGGCTTGTCAGTAGGCGCTATCTCGTCTATAAATTGGTCGATAAAATCTGCCTCGAGATTGAAGTAATTGAACTTAGTGCTTTTGTTCTCTGGAGTGAAATCTGCCAGACTGTAGAAGCGGTCAAAGCCCATATTCTTATTCAGAGTGGACCTATTGTAAAAAGTCCCGTCCCAGCTATGGAAAAAGCCTGTAGTGTAGCCGTTGGCCTTGAATAGATTAGGCAACGAGTACTGCGCGGTAATAGTGTCATCCGAATGCAGTCTGAGTATATTGACGTCGGGCATAAATCCCAATAGCGACGCGTCTTCGGACACATTGGTCTTATTATTGGAGTAATAATTAGTCATCACGACCGCGCTATGAGGTATGCTGTCGCTAGTGTCTATGCCAGTCTTTAGTTTCCACAGATTAGGTGTATTGAATGGGTCTATGGCGAACCACTCGTAACTCTCGAGCATAATCATAATGAGATTGTCGCCACTAAGCACTGCGTCCTCAGTAGCAGGAGTAGTCTCTCCGGCGTAAAAGTCTGCTAGAACTTCAGATTTGTTCACATTCTCGTATCGGGAGAACATCAAATCGCCGAGATTTTTGGTATAAAAGCCCCACGTACCGAAAAGTCGCAATGACTTTTCATGAATATTGAGATTGTCGTACAGGTACTCAGCGCTATCTATCTGCGTGTGCGCTGTCGTGGCATTCAGAGTCGATACTTGCACCCCGAATGATGTGCCACCTATGGCGCTGATAGACAGCAGGCATATGAGCATGATGACGGGCTTGGCTAGGCGAGTGGTTTGGAATTTGATTTTTTTAGTAAAGCGGTCCAGCACGAGCGGTATGGCTATGAGTATGCCGAATAGCGACGCGTACAGCAGGGCCTTGTAGATATTGAAGAAACTCATATCAAAAGACTTCACCGCCTCAGGTAGCAGGCTAAACATCTCCCATGTGAATATGTACCCAAAGTCAGCAGTGAGTATAGCATTCGCCACGCACAGCAAGATGTGCAGTATGACGAAGAAGTAAAACAGTACATTCGCCACCCACGTCCTAGCGCATAGCATAATAGCGGATATGATCAGCACGAAGCCGAGGTCGAGCAAGAAGTATGTAGGCAATATCTGCGTCGACCCGCTAGTAGTGGTGAAGCCCATAACGCGGAAGGTAACAATCTCGATGATGACAGAAAAAATGATGAATAGTATAGGCTTCAGTATCTGATTTAGGCAGATTTTGTCTTTATTATCCATTCTCTCTGCTAATTTTCGTTCTTTTTTGAGTGCTTTTTTCTGACTATGGGTGGTAGATTGCATAAATATATCCTTTTATCACATAATTCCGAGAATATAATACTACTTTTTTGCCGAAATGTAAATACTTTTAGGAAAATTATCACAAAATGCAAAAAATACCACCCAAAAACTGCAATTCTCGCCAAAATATTTGATATTTTCGCTCCGAGATGCTATCCTATCTGAAACGAAGGAAGAAAAAATGAAACATTTGGACCAAAACATCAGAGTAGCGGTAGACGACGCCAATCCGTCTATCCAGCGCATAGAGAGCAAGTGCATACAGTGCGGGCTGTGTGCCAAGATCTGCACCGACGTCATAGGGGTGAACGGCAAATATGACTTATCCCAGACTGGCCACCCTGTGTGCGTGCATTGCGGTCAGTGCGTGAAGTGCTGTCCAGTGGACGCGCTGGTGGAGAGACAGTCTTACCGCGACGTGCAGGCTGAGATGAATATTGGCAAGGTAGTCATAGTGTCCACCGCCCCTGCAGTGCGCGTGGGGCTGGGAGAATGCTTTGGCATGCCGTACGGGTCTTTCGTGCAGGGCAAAATGGTGGCATTATTGAAGAAACTGGGCTTTAGCCACGTGCTGGACGTGAATTTCGGCGCTGACCTGACTGTATGCGAAGAGGCGCACGAACTGCTGTCTCGCGTGCGCAGTGGGGAGAGACTGCCTATGTTCTCGAGCTGTTGCCCGTCGTGGGTGAAGTACGCAGAGATGTTTTATCCCGACATATTGCCACACCTGTCCACATGCCGTAGCCCTATCAGTATGCAGGGCCCTGTCATTAAGACGTATTTCGCACAGCATATGGGCATAGACCCTGACGACATAGTCAATGTGTGCCTTACCCCATGCGTGGCGAAGAAGTACGAGATATCTCGCGAAGAACTGAACGTGACCAGTCGCGTGTACAGCATACCGCATATGCGCGATACTGACTATTGTATCACTACTACCGAACTGGCTCAGTGGGCGCGCGAGAGCGGGATAGACTTTGACTCACTGCCAGACGCAGACTACGATAGCCTGATGGGGCAGTCTAGCGGAGCAGGGGTGATATTCGGTCAGACTGGCGGAGTGGCAGAGGCTACCGCACGCACTATGTACCATATGGCTACTGGCAGAGACGCCACAGATATGCACATAGACTGGCACACCGACGCAGGTCTGCGCGTGGGCACTGTGGATGTGGACGGCACTGTGGTGCGTCTGGCAGTGGTGAGCGGTCTGGCTAATCTGGATACATTGATGACACGCATACGCGCAGGCGAGCAGTACCACTTCGTAGAGGTAATGGCTTGCCCCGGTGGGTGCGTGGGCGGAGGCGGTCAGCCCAAGCATGGCGATAGAGACGCTGACGCTACACAGTCCCGCCAGCAGGCATTGCTGAGTAGAGACCAGAGCATGAGAGTCAGAGTGTCTCACGCCAACCCTGAGATACTGGCGCTGTATGACCAGTACTTGACTGAGCCACATAGCGAACTGGCTGTCACCCTGCTACATACATACTATATCGACCGTAGTGAATAATCAAAAAATCTGTGCATGGGCACAGATTTTTTGTCATAATATCAGAAAAAAATAAAAAAATATCTCAATATGTCGAAACAAATACTTTACTTTTTGCCCCAATATATATTAATATATTATATATAATTCCGCCCGCGCACACCAGCGCCCGCGTAATATCGGTCGCACCGACGCATAATCTCGACCAAAAATCCTAAAACTAAAAGAGGAATATCTTATGAAGAAAACGAAACTGTACATCTTAATCACAATATTGGTGCTAGTCATAGTGTCCATATTTGGCATATTTATTAACAAAGATAATGTGGTGTATGCACATTCTTACGGTTCTGGATACGTAGAGTATCTAAATGACGACTTATATGAAAGTGGGGAAGTTAAATTAGGAAATTATAGCACATACAGTAATTGGTCTACGTACATTTCTAATCATAATAGTTTTTACATTGAAGATATAGATGGATTGAGATGTTTATCGTCATTGGTTTCTAAGGATGGTTATGATTTTGCTGGAAAAATTATTTATTTATCAGAGAATTTGACTTTTGATAGCACTAGTGGTTTTGAAATTGTATCAATAGGTACTAAGGACCATCCATTCAGAGGAACATTTAACGGCAATGGGCATAAGATATCAGGAGCTAGTATTGTAAGAAAAAATGGAGGTTATTCTCAAGATGGCCTTGGGTTATTTGGCGTAATAGATAATGCACTGATAAAAAATGTAATATTAGAAGACGCATACATGGATTGTAAATACGATGTAAACGCCGATGCATATAGGTATGAATATAACGGTATGTTGGTCGGCAAAGCCACTAATTCTCAAATATTAGATTCTTCCATTATTGGTTCTAAAATCGAAATTAATTGTGAAACTAATGATCCTATTCTAAAAGCAAGTTCTTCATCCACATTGGATCTATCGATATCTCAAGTTTGTTATGGCGGAGTAGTAGGATATGCTAGCAGTTGTGACATAATAAATTGTACATTCACAGGTGAAATGTACATAAAAGAAAATAGCGAATCGGCGTTTTATGTAGGTGGCATCTTGGGCCATGGGTATGGTTCATTGACGGAATTAGAGGACGTAGTAGTAAAAACAAAAAAATATCCAATTAGACAATGTTATGTTTATCTTAGTTCAGTTTATTTAGGGAATTATCAATTTTTTGATAATGGTAATGGAAAGAATCAAAACAATAGACCAGCGTTTGGACCTATAACTCATATGTGGTTTGAAGCAGATGATGTTTCGGATGGCTTGTTTGGAAATGTTCCTGAGAAATTTCAAGCTTGGAATAAATATTATAGCATACACACACTCAGCTTTGCTACGTACCATGAAATAGAATATATGGATTTTAGTATTATTGACAAGAACAAGCAAGAGGAAAAGGTCAGATATTTTGATATAAATGCACACGAATGGTACAATAGTGGTACTTATGAAATTGAAACGACAAAAACAAGTATGGCTGTTTGTACTAGATATGCATACGAAAACAATTATCCATATAGCGATGAAGGGACTGATGGAGAGTACAAAGATCCATATCAATCTTTTCGTCGTGATTGGAGTTCCGACAAAAATCATATCTATAAAGTTTCAAATAAAAGCAAAGCAATAGAAATGGCGTATTGGTGGTTGGGAATGACTTATTCTAGCTATAATAAATATTTGTATTACAAAGGCAATGATTCAACATTTCTCAACCCTGGTGATGAAGATTATACTAATAAGTTCTTGTATATATATGATGTAAATAATAGTTACGGTGCGACAGAAATTTGGAATATGAATGCCATATCCTTTAATGCCAATGGTGGAACATTTAACGATAATTCAATTCAAAAATATTTAGAAAAATATGCAGATGGATTCCCTATATTAAACAAGTTCAAGGAACGATTAGAAAATAACATTACATCAACGGATATTAAAAAAATTGGCAAACCCACACGAGATGGTTATACATTCGCAGGCTGGGCTACGTCAAAAGACAGCACTACTGCAATCAGTGATGATGAGATATTAAAAGCCATATCAGAAAATGAGAATATTACGTTCTATGCTGTGTGGGGTGGGCGAGAACTGGCGACTGTGACTGTGAATAGATATAATGATGGCAACAAAAAATGGACTCAGACATATTCGGCTGGTCAATACTGGCAAACAGGCGTGGATATTAGTGCGATTGCTTTGTCTGGATATGAATTTAGTAGTATAGAGACCGGTACTAACTTCAAAGGCACATTGACTACAGTCAAGGAAGCAACCACATATAAATACAATTTTTATCTTGATATATACGACTACAATGATGTAGTAAACATCTATTTTACAGCTATCAAGTACACAATGACTATACAGCCGACTAACACAGATGTATTTACCAATACTGCGGCTACAAAGCAAGTCTCTACTATAAAAAATAACATACCGACGATACAGTATAACGAGACTGATAAGAACTTCACACTCCAGTTTACGGTCGAAGAAAAGGTTGATTTAGGCAGTTACTTCGGCGATGGCGCATGGGGGAACATACTGTCTGGTACGAATTATTACTTTGCAGGGTATTACAGTGGTAAAGATTGTACTGGCGCAAAATTAACGACGTGGGGACCTAATTGTTCTAGTGATATAACTTTGTACGCGTCGATAAAAGAAAAGCAAAAAGATTTCACAGTAAATCTACACTACAACAATAAAGACTTCAAAGTAAATGTAAATGGTTACACACAGCAACCGACGCCTTATGAAAGAAAAAATGGAACGATTAGCAGAGGTGATATCTTAGGAAGTTTGGCGATACATAACCCACGTGAGAATGAGTACTTTGGTGGGAAGCCTCGCAATGGAATGTATTTCTGGGGCTGGACTACTAGTGATCATGGCACAGGCGCAGTAAGTAATGTAGATGATATAAATGACTGGGTAACGAACAAAACCAATATATCGGGTGATACAGCAGACTTTTATGCAGTGTGGAGTTATACACCTATCCAAATGACGGTAAAATATGAAAAAAGCAAGGTGAGTAGCGCCCCTAGTATTGTCAATCAGACTTATAGTGACAGCAAACCTATGAAAAGTACTGATACCGAAACTGTAATTGATAACGTAACTGGAGAAGAAATTAATTATTTTGTTATCACTATATGGGCGAACTATGGCGAGCAGGTGTCGGTGGGGAGCGTGACCTTGACCGCAGAGGCTAGTGTGAATAATAAATTCTCTGGCTGGAGTGTGACTGGCAATGAAACGGAAGGCACTAGTTCTAATGATGGGGATGGCAAAACTAGTGTGGATATCACATTCGGCAGGAGTTCGCTGACATTGACGGCGAATATCGGCGCGAAGGGCAACGTCACAGTGACCTTCGACTATCAAGGTGCGACAGATGGGAATGATATATTGAGTAAGCAATACGTAGAAGGCTCTTCATACAATAATCTGCCGGAACCTACGAGAAGTGGTTATACTTTCAAGGGGTGGTACGACTCCAGTTCAGGTGGGAATGAGATTATAAACGGAAAGACTTTGATAAGTGATAATGATCATACATTGTATGCGCAGTGGGATCTGCCTGGCACAAAATATAAGCTGGAAATTGTAATTAATGTTTATAGTTCATCGGAATGGAATATTGCAGAGATACTAGGCGAAAGTGGAATGAAATTTCTTGCAAATCATACAACGGAAATATTACGTATTAATAATAGGTACTATGATTATAATTCGAAAAGAGTAACTGCGACTGTATATGTAGAGTCTGGTACAAGAGTAAATTTCTATATGAATGAATGGGATTGGCCAGAAGTAGATTATGACTTGGATATTACTCATTATTCTTCAGAAGAATTTAGCACTAGCACAAAAATCGGTGGGGTAAATGATTGGGGATATTCATATATAGACATGAATACGCACAAAAAAGCAGTATTTTGGTTTTCTCCGAGGAACTATGCTGGGCTAACGTTCAAAGAATATTATAGTAATGGTAATGATCTGACACAAGGTACATATACCAAAGTGACAGAAAAATATACTACTACTTATGATTGTGAATATGCGAAAATTGGCAAGACTCGGAAGTTCAAAGACTCATGGTATGCTGATTATAGTTACTTGAATGATGACTTTGAAAAATATGATTATTTGACGAAATACTTTGCGACGGAGTTTACAGACTTTTTGTGTCCAAACAACTTATATAATAATAATCTAATCAGAGGAGATAAGATATTCCAAGGATATTATTTCGATAGTGATTTTAGTGGAGACGTAGTCACGTGGGATACGTATGTGTACAATCAAGCCAAAGGTGCAAGACCGACGAGTGCTATTACTCTCTATGCTAAGTGGATACCGGCGAAGGCGACGGTGACTATGGATGCGAATGGGGGGAGTATCGGAGAGTCGGAGAATTGGTCTGGCAGTGGTGGTAGTGCTACCAAGGAAGTGAAGTATGGTGAGACGCTGGGGGCATTGCCTAGTACTGAGACTAGTACATTGAGTAGGCCGTACTATGCATTCGCTGGGTGGTACTATGATAGTGAGTTCACAAACCCTGTGAGCGACAGTGATACATTCGATGAGAAAATAGAGGCTGGGGAAAGTAATATCACCATATATGCTAAGTGGGTGAATTACGAGTACACAGTGGTGTATGATGCCAATGATGACTATATGTCTAGCAAGATAAAAGGTGGCAACAGTGTGCATAGGGGTGTCATGGATGACAGCACATTCTGGACGAATACAAACTACAATCTATCCAAGAACGCATACATCAGGGCGTACTACACATTCGCAGGGTGGAATACTGAGCCTGACGGCAGTGGTGTGTCCTATGCAAACCAAGCCAGTGTGTACAATATAGCTGGTGATGGCGAGACCCGCATCACGCTATATGCGCAATGGACTAGGATAGAGCACGCCGTCACGCTAAATATCGAGCCGTCTGGGCATGGGCATCTGGTGGTGAAGATATATGACTATGAGACTGGTGGATATGTCAGACCTATAGGTGGGATAGATGGATATAATAGCGATAAAGGGAACTTCATCATCTCTGCTGGCACCACTATCAAGACGTATGCCGGCAACACTATCACTGTGACAGCGGTGGACCAGGTAGAGGCTATTAGTAGTGGCAATTTCAGAGGTGATCAAGAGAGTTATCTAGGGTATCTATTCAGTAAATACGAGACGACATTATTACCAAACAGTGCATCGGGCAAGGTACTGACGCTAAGTAAGATAAATGCCGACGGCACTGCGACTGCGCATTATGAGGCTATACAGTACACCATGACATTGAGTACGGTGTATGAGGGAGAAAAGGCATCTACAGTCACATCGGGCAAGTTAGCGGTAGACCCTAAACTGAGTGCACAGGATACAGTGATGCTGAGTCTAGGCGGGCAGAAGTCAGTGAAGGCTGAGTACTTGCCAAATACAGGCTACATCAGGGATGTGGATACGTACGACACGTGCTGGTACTTCCATTACGCTGGTGGAGAGGTGGATTATCAGATATATGATGAGAAATTGGCTACGACTAACAACTCATACAGACCGCTAGTGAATGGCACCAATGAGTATCAGTACACGCTGACTACCAAGGATCTGATAATGTACTACACTTATCTGGGTGAGATTGCTGGGGATTTCGCTAAGGCTGAGTTTGGCTACACGACACAGGACTTGGCAGACGTGTACATCGAGACCAGAAAAATGCTGATAGACCTGACTGTCAAGTATGTAGACAAATACAATGATGATGTGGACAGTGATGTATTGGCACAGAGCATATCTATCAGCACTACAGTGAATGGCGCAGATGTGAGCAGAGTGAGATTGGATGACACACTGACATTCGCAGTGACTGATGTAAGGGATGGATATGTATTCGACTACTGGGAATTAAATACTAGCGATGATGGGGGATATTACCATACCCCAGAAAGGTCAAAATCATTCGTTATCCATCAAGATCTTATCAAAATATGCGAAAGGCTTTATGAAAACGCTGGGGCTACTCCGGGCGGTCCAGATGCTGAGATAGTATTCACAGTCTGTGTGCACTTGCCTATCAATGTGAAGGTGAATATAGACAAGACTGCTATGTACAGTGGCGGTGTGTATGCTCAAGGGAGATATGTGACATCATATACTGCTATATACGGCGAGACACTGCGTTTCGATTTCAATATGCGCACTGGGTACACCTTGACTGGCATCAAGTACAAGACCAAGGCATATACAGACAATGCTTGGAGCGAAGAGACAGTAGTAGCAATTGACGATGACGGCAATATATTGCTGACAGTGACTGAGAATGAGTACGAAGTGTGGCCTATATATGAGACGCTAGAGTACCCTGTGACAGTCATGATATATAAGGGAAATACGTCTTATACTCTCGATAAGTGGACAGAGACTGATATATTGACTGCTAGCGTCACACCAGGAGATAAATATCCGCAGTACGACGGCTACTTCACACTGGAGTACAAGCTATTAGACACAGCGAATTACTCCATGATAGGGCTATATCCCGGACTGGATGGGGCGAAAGGTATCGCTATCAAATCTACTAAAGAATATAGCGAATCGCGTGCTATCAAGGGCGGGCATGAGTTTAGTATAGTGCTAAAACCTGCTAGCGACACTGTGACGGTGGTAGCCACTACGCATGGGTCTGACCAAAAAGAAGGCAGATGGACTTATGACGATATCCCTGCCGAATACAGCCTGCAGAGTGGAAACCAGAGTGGGACATCATTGACATTATCCACTGGTGATGAATTCACTATAAACTATAAGACACTCACAGGCTACAATATAGTATGCTACAGGCTAAACCAAGGCACAGAGATAGCACTCACAGAGCGCACAGGTAGTATCAAACTCACATATAGTGATAGTGCCAAAGGTACATATTACCTGATGTTCAAAAAGGTAGAATACACTATCGACATAGCCAACGACACCAATAAAGGTACGTACACAGCCGATAAACAGACTGTATACATCAATCATACATTCAATCTCAGCGGTACTGACTGCGAGGGCTATAGGAATGTAGGCTTCACAGCCAATAAGGTGACATTCGAGCATATGAATGACATATTGGTCGATAAAGATATGCTACCAGATGATCCTGCAGATACCACATTGACCATTACGCCAAAGTACATCGCACAGTACACTGTCACATTGAGTGTAAACAAGCAATACTTAGCATCTAGTGTAGAGCGATACATCAATGATGAAGAGAGTGACTTCAGAGGGTACTATGACCAAGGCACTAATGTGAAGATAGTACTAGTGACTGACTTGTATCACGAGATATCAGACTACGAAGATATATCTATTGGAGAAATAAGTGTAAATACAGATATAGAAAATGGCACGAAGACATACACCATATCATTCGCTCTAGACAGGGATAGAGACGTAGTACTCACTCTAGACGGAGTGAAGCACACTATCACTGTATTCAATGATATGACCCAAGGCACAGTGGCATTTACTGCTGGTGAAGTCGAGACGCTGGATGATCACTACGTAGTGACAGTGCGTTACGGCGAGACATTGGGTATGACAGTGACGGCATTGGCTGGATACAGATATGACAGCATTACTGCTGGCGATGCTGAGCAGGAAGTGCCATTTACAGTGAATGGCGATGTGGAGCTGACAGTGCATTACGTCAAGACTTTTGTATTGACGACCAAAGTGTCTGGCATAGGCACTGGCATTATCTCTGACGGCGGAGTATATGACGTGGGCACTGCTTTGACTGTGACCGCTACACCTGATACTGGATATTATCTGTCGACATGGATAGTGAATGGCTCGGAGGTAGAGGCTTCACGCGAGTACACATTCACTATCACCGAAGACACTACTGTGGAAGCGTATTTCGAGTACATAGAGTACGTAATCGATGTCAGTGCTGTGAGTGAATACTATGTAGTGACAGGGAATAAATCTAGTTATCATTACGGCGATACTGCAAATATCACATTGACTGCGATAAAATTGACTGCGATAAAAGGAAAGCACTTTGAACTACGCTATATACTCATAAACAATGTGCCACGCTCTCAGTACACTGGCGATACTATCAATATGAGCCTAGCAGTGAATTATGCTAACTTTAACTCAGAGAACAAGTGCGTAATCAGTGCTAGTGTGTACATGCTGTATTCTGTGAAGGTCAATGTCGAAGACGAACTATACAAAGACCAAGTATCTATCAGTGCAGATAATGTATATTCGCACATCGACAGTGATACCTATATACTACGTAGCAACGGCAGTATGACTATCACAGTGACCGGCAGTGAGTATTTCACATTCGACCACATGGATGTCGATGGCGTGGAGTCTACGGCTAATCCTTATTATCTGAATAGATTGACAGAGGATAAAGTCATCACTGTAGTGATGAATAGGACTAAGGTCAATGTATCTGTAGTGGCAAAGACGCTAGTGGACGGCGAATATGTGGACAATGTAGAGACTATAGATGTCACTATCACGCCTGAGACTGCAGAAGTGTACACTGACGTCACTGTGACGCTCAATAAGGAAGTGATAGGATACCAGTTTGAGTATTTCTATTACAACGAGGTACTGACATTGACTGACAATAGCAGTACATTCACAGTAAACAAGCCTAGCAAGTGCGAAGTGTGGGCAGTGTTTAGCTATCTAGACTACATCGTGACGTGCGAAACGGGCGATACATATACTGTGACATCGCCTACATCTATCACAGCGCACAAGGGTGATACTTTGACTATGGCGATATCGCCTGCTACAGGCTATCAAGTAGTCGGCTGGAATATCAACGGCGAAATAGTAGAGAGCGCAGAGAATGAGTATTCGTGGGAATTCACTCCTACAGATAACAATACGGCTAAAAAATATATTGTCGCACCTATAGTAGAGAAAATCAAATACACAGTGACTGCGACGACCAATAATGATAACGAATACTACAGAGGTACTGTCAGCATTACGTACAATGACACTACTATCGTTCCTACAGAAGACGCGCCAAATCCTACTGCTGACGTGGCATACGGCGACAGCGTGACATTGACGGCGACTGTGGCTGGTACAGGCTATAGATTCAGCGAGTGGAGACACAATGATGAGATTTACTCGTACGATGAGACCATAACGATCAAGAATATGGATGAGGACAGAGCGGGCGAGTACATGGCAGTGTTTACTACGGAGTATGGTACTATCACAGTGCAGGTCACTCCGAAAGGGGCTTATGGTATAATAAACAAATATGTAGATGGCGAGCAGGCTAATCAATTCAAACTAGGCGACACAGTGACTATATCGATAGATGAAGACAAGATAACTGAAGGCTATGCATTCGTTGGCTGGCATATAGGTAGATTGAAGCCACAGCCAGACTACACTACTACCGACCTGACTGTCATTTTGCCAGAAGAAGACGGCATACGAGATGGGGTAATATATGCTCAGTTTGAACCAAAGAAATACAAGATCTTTAT
>CAYWFC010000022.1:0-16312 GCA_964457935.1 uncultured Lachnospiraceae bacterium | reverse complement strand
GGCTAGGGTAGACTGCTGTGTCTGCGCCTTCGTAAGTGGTGTTATTGAAAAGTGGATTGCTCACGCTAGAGAAGTCATTCGATGTAGTGAGGCTAGCCTTGCCTACATAACTGCCAGCGCTAGCATTGGAGTAAGTAGTGTAAGGCACTAGGCTGATAGAGTAATTGGTGAAATATACTTCGCCTTTTGCCAATGTGCTGTCGCCCAAGCCGATGTGCAAGGTCACTGTGGTAGTGTCTTGGTCAGCGGAACGAACGTAAATGCACACGTCTTTGTAGCCATTGGCAGTGGTATTTGATGTAATAGAAGATAATTTGACAGATGTCAAGAAATCTGTAGCATCCTTTTCCTTCACTGCGACAAATGCGCTACCTGATGAGATAGATGCGACTTTGACGCGGATATTGAATTTGTACACTCTATTAGGTAGGAGAGTGTATTCTGGGCTAGAGAAGCACACTGCGCTCTCTTTCTCATTCAATACTGCGAGTGAAGTAGAATTGCCATACGTCAGGTCTGTGCCAGCGCTAGAGCGAGTAGAGCCATTAGGGAATGTGATGCTATTCGCTGTCATATTGGCGTATGTGTAAGTGGTGTATTGTGGATTGTTAGCCAAAACATCGCTATGCTCATCTACTGCAAATGGCTGGTCTGCGAAGTCGTATGTGGTGAGCACATTCTCGCTAGACAAGTCTACGTAGTAATATTTGTCGCTATTGCCAAGGCTGGCTACCTGAGTGTGCAAGTCTTGGTCAGAGATATTAGCGATAGATATGGTGTCATAGAAAACTACGCCGTTGGCTGATACGGATGGATTGCGACCCACGTACAGACCGAGGTTGATAGTGATGTCTTTGTAATTGTAGCCTGATACGTAGAAGTCGTACTTAGCCCAAGTGCCGTTAGTATTGACATTCTCTATCTTGGCGCTATTGATGGCGCTGTCTGCGCTAGATGACAGGTACATAGATGCGATGTAGTCCTGACTCCATACATTCACTGTGATGTGGTAGTGTTCGTTTTGCGCAATAGTGATGTCGCTAGAAGTATAGCCAAAAGATGACCCTTTAGCATTTAGCATAAGGATGTAGTCATCTGTGCCTACTTTGTCTGGATTGGCAATGCCGTCCAACTCTAGGTCAGTCTGATTGTTATTGTAGGCGGTGGTGTCTGTGCTGATGACGCCTGCATTCACTGACAGAGAGCCGATGTCGCCACTGGCTGTCCAGCCATTAGGCGCGAACGGGTAAGTGCTCTGTGTATTCGAGCTGAAATCGCCATTCTGGATGCTAGCACTGCTCGAGGCTAGTGTGGTGCGAATAGTGAATATATCTGTCAGCCCTATGCATGCGCTAAACACCATAGCGATGATCAAGGCACAAAATACTATTCTATTTTTTAATGTAATTTTCTTAGTCATAAATTTCCTCTTAATATATATTGTAAAAATTAACATATAGATTGTACTACAAATATTTAATTTTGGCAAATAATTTTGTGATAAAAGTTCACAATAATTTATGTGAAACAGTTAAAAATGCGTTGGGTGATACTTATCGGGGCGTTAATCGGGCTGATTAACGGCTTTTTTGGTGGTGGCGGAGGCATGATAGTAGTGCCTGTATTAGAAAAATTTTTTCATATGCCACAGAAAAAGTCGCACGCTACGGCGATATTCGTAATACTACCTATAAGTATTGCCAGTTCGATTATTTATATAACGAGAAATTCTGTCAAGTTCGGCGCTGGGTGGCCTGTCATACTCGGCGTGATAGGCGGTGGGGCGCTGGGCGCGTGCCTACTAAAGAAAATAAACAACGGCGTGCTGAAGATAGTGTTCGCTGTGCTGATATTGGTCGCGGGCGTGAATTTGCTATTTTTCTAAATGGCTGGTGGAGTGAACAATGCAGTGCTGATACTGGTGGAGTGAATTTATTGTTTTTCTAGATGTGACTAAGATATTTTGGAATGCTGGAGATATTTAGCATTAAAAGGAGAGATTATGCATATAGTGTGGGGAATATTGGCTGGGGTAGTAGGTGGTGTATGTGCTGGCATGGGTATGGGCGGTGGTACGTTACTCATACCTATATTGACTATATTCTTATCTTTTTCGCAGATAGATGCGCAAGGGATAAATCTAATAGCATTCTTACCTATGTCGGCGGTGGCGCTATATCTACATCACAAAAACAAACTGGTGGAGTTTAAGGCGACGTGGCCGTTGGCTGTGAGCGGGGCGGTGGTGAGTTTCTTGAGTGCGATGCTGGCGAACAGCATAAACAGCACTGTGCTAAAGAAGATATTCGCGGTATTTTTGCTCGGAGTGGGAGTGTGGCAACTGATAGAGGGCATAAAACAGCAAAAAAATAAGAAAACTAAGTAGTTTCCTTATTCAAACTCATATCTCTGCACTGCGTGGTAGGCGAAAAACCCTATGACGGAGAGTATGCCCAGCAATACGAACAGGCTATAAAACGGCAATACGCCCAGCGTCACTGTGACGAATACGTTTAGGATAGATTTGCACACTGACTCAAACAGTGACTGGTAGACCAAGGTGTTTTGGTCTTTTGGGGTATTGAGGAATATGAGATTCTCGAGTATGGTGAGATTGGTATCACGCGAGGCGATGATGACGCTATATCCTATGCCGGACAAGGCTATCTTCAGCACGTATGACGTGTGGAGCAATATACCCAATATGAGCAGGGTACAGCCAAATGTCAGCAGGGCTGGGTAGAGGTAGACGAATTTTCGTTTGTGTCGGCTACGTGCGTACAGCTTCGGCAAAATCAGGTCGCCCAGCACGCGGATGATACGAGTGCCCAATATGATGTAACTGAGTATAACAGACACACTCGCTGTGGTCAAGCCTGCTTCTTCGAGCAGGTATTGGATAGACAGTTTGGAGTAAGTATTGCCTATAGAACTGATGCTATTTGTGCACAAAAACAGTAGCATCATGCACAGCATAAAGCGTGTCAGCAGTATGCGCCAATTCGTGGTAGTGGCGGTCTGCTTGGCTGGAGCATTGTCATATGGTATCTCGCGGTAGAAAAATGACAGTATTAGCTCGACCAAGCACACGAGCAAAGCCAAGAACATGGGCAGGTATTGGTCGATATTGAACAAATATCCAGTGCATGCCACTATGACGAATGTAACGATGGCGTACAAGATGTGGATGGCATTGCGGTATTTCGGATACTGGTCCGCCTCGCCCTCTGCGTCGAGATTGTGCTGGAATATAATATAATTTACCTTGCCGAAAATGAACGCTATCTCGTACAGCGCTGACGCGATGATAAAGCCCACCAAGTGTGTGCTAAATGTGTAAAGCAGTGTGGATATGACAAGCAGGGCAGATTTGGTGATGACGCATGCTTGGCGGGGGATTTTGTTAATAATAATCTGCACCGGGAAGAAAAGCACCACCACTGACAAGAGCGATATGGTCTCTATGAGAGATATCTGGTATGCTGACATGCCCTTCGTGATGCTGATGAACATGGTGTAAATGGTCATAAAAAATAATATATCAGCACCGAGAGCGTTGAATATCACGAAAAAAACACGATTAAAAGTCCGTTTGTCTACTTCAGATGACATAATATGTATATTTTACAGTAAATACGTATATAAGTCAAGCAAATGTGAAATTTATAGTATATTTTGGACTTTTTGGTAAAGATAATATGAAAATTGGACTTTTTGGTAGGAAATCAGAGTTTTTTGACGGCGGAGCGGTAGGAAAATAGGCAGTTTATGGTGGTGTATTTGATTTGGGCAGAAAATTCGTTATTGGTGGTGGGCAGGTCGCGGATAAGCGAGAGTTTGTCGGCGAATTCGTGCAGGTAGGTAGTGAAAGGAGAGTATTTGATGCCCATATCGCCCAGCATGGCGTCGGTATAGTCATTCAGGGCGGTGGTGTAGGTGGATATCAATGTAGATATGCGCGTGCGCGTGGTAGATATGTCGGCGGACTCGGTGTCGTAGTCGCTCGATATGGTGTACAATGACGACAGTGTGTTTGACATGGTCTGCACTATATTTTTGGTGGCGGAGAGTTGGGATTTTGACATATCGGTAGGGTAATTGAACTTCGGGATAGATATCTGGTACACAGTGGCTTGCGGATAAGTGGAGCGGATATTGGATGCTACTGTTTCGGCGTCTTTTCGGGTGGAATAGCACTGCGCTAGCACTCTATACACGCCGTCGTACTGGATATAGCCGGCACCGCCTTGGAGAGTGAGTGTTTGGGCGGTGGCTTGCGCCTCGGACTGGGTGGTGTAGTAGGCGACAGCGACCGCGTAATAGTCTGTCGAGCGCGAGTCGTAGCCTGTCAGCAGAGACAGTCCAGACGAGTACATAGCGTAACTAAGGAGATTAGCGAACGACAGGGCGAGCAGTCCGCCTATGACTACCAAAAACACGCTCAGTACGGCTGAACGGCGCGCGGGGCGGTGGGATTTTCGGTATTGGTCGTAATCAAATGTGTCCATATGTCAATATATGAGTGAAATGACGCAGGTATAACTTTTTTTGTGTCAATATATGAATGAAATGGCGCGGGTAAAACTTTTTTTGTGTCAATATATGAATGAAATGGCGCGGGTAAAACTTTTTTGGTGGCAATATATGAGGAAAATGGTGAAGATATAATTTTTTTGGTGGCAAAATGGTCAAAAAGTGGCAGTGTTTGGCTCGGATTGAGATTTTTTGTGATATATTGCGTGCGGATACGGTGTAAAGCGACAGCATTCGTGGTAATTTTTATCACGATTTTTGTTAGATTTATACTAAAATTAGTTTTACCAAAAGGAGAAAATTATGAGAGTGAAACCATTATTTGACAGAGTATTGATCCTGCCACAAGAAAAGGAGAACGTGTCGAAATTCGGCATAGTATTGCCGTCCACCGCGCAGGAAAAGCCTCAAATGGGCGAGGTGGTGGCTGTAGGCACTGGCGGTATGCTGGACGGGAGCGAGATAGTCATGCAAGTGTGCGTCGGGCAGAAAGTGCTATACAATAAGTACGCAGGGAGCGAATTGAAGCTAGATGACAAGAATTTCGTCATATTGCGACAGAGTGACATAGTAGGGATATTGGAGGATTAGTATGAAGGAGATAAAGATGGGACACGACGCCATTTTGGCGCTAGAGAAGGGAGTGGACACGCTATGTGATGCGGTGAAGATCACGCTAGGGCCGAAAGGACGAAATGTGGTGCTAGACAGAGAGTATGGTGCGCCACTCATCACGAATGACGGGGTGACTATAGCCAAAGAGATAGACATAGAAGAGCCGTTTGAGAATCTGGGCGCGCAGATAATAAAAGAGGTATGCACCAAGACGAACGACATCGCTGGAGACGGCACTACTACTGCGTCAGTTTTGGCTCAGGCTATCATCAAAGAAGGGGTAAAAAACTACGTGGCAGGGGCTAATCCTATCATAATGCGCAAAGGCATAGAGAAGGCTGTGGAGGTAGCTTGCGACAAGATAGCGAGCATATCCAAGCCCATAGATGACTACCAGTCCATATCGCAGGTGGCGAGCATTTCGGCGGGAGACAGCGAAGTGGGCACGTTGATAGCGGACGCGATGAAAAAAGTGGGCAATAATGGTGTCATCACTATAGAAGAGAGCAGTAGTATGAATACTGAATTGGACTATGTGGAAGGATTTAAGTTTGACAGAGGGTATGTGAGTAGCTACATGTGCACAGATATGAACAAACTCGAGGCTGTGCTGGACAATCCTTACATATTGGTGACGGACAAGAAAATAACTAGTATGGCAGACATCTTGCCCATAGTGGAGCAGGTAGCTGGTGTGGGTGGCAAGATGCTACTCGTGGCTGACGACATAGAGGGAGAGGCTCTGACTGCGCTAGTGCTAAACAAAGTGCGCGGGGCGTTCACCAGTGTATGTGTCAAAGCGCCCGGCTTCGGCGACAGGAGAAAGCAAGAACTCAGTGATATCGCTATCAGTACGGGTGCTACATTCGTCAGTGATGATCTAGGGGTGAATATACGCGAGATAAGCATAAATGATTTAGGTAGAGCCAGAAGTGTGATAGTGACGCAAGACTGCACCACTATATTAGAGGGCAGAGGCAATGCCAGCGACATCAGCGAGCGCATAGACAGCATAAAAGGGCTAATGGATGGCGCGAACGACTATGACAAAGAGAAGTATTCTGAGAGATTGGCTAGGCTATGTGGTGGTGTGGCGGTCATCAAGGTGGGTGCTATCACTGAGATAGAGATGAAGGAGAAAAAACTGCGCATAGAGGACGCGCTATCTGCCACTCGTGCTGGGGTGCTGGAAGGCATAGTGGCTGGTGGCGGAGTGGCGCTTTTGTCGGCAGAAAAGGACATATTGGCGCTATGCGAGACGCTAGACGGAGACGAGAGGACTGGCGCTATGTGTGTAGCGCGAGCGGTCTCTGCCCCTATAAAGCAGATATGCTGTAATGCTGGGATAGACGGCGGTGTAGTGGTGGATAACATCTCGCGCAATGGTGGGGAAAACTATGGATTTGATGCCTTGCGCAATGAGTATTGTGACATGATAGAGCGTGGCATCATTGACCCTGCCAAAGTGACCAAGAATGCGCTCAAAAATGCCGGCAGTGTGGCTAGCACTATGCTGACTACTGAGTGCATAGTGGTGGATGTCAAAAAAAATCAATAAAAAATCAAAATAGGTATTGAAATTTCTGGCAATGTGTGATATACTCTCTGTAAGAGGGAGATATTATGAGAAGAAAAGAAGATTTGTCATACGCTAAAGTGAGATATCTGGATAAAATAAATGAAATGTGCAATCAATTCATGACCAAAGAGGATATAAAGAAACGCAATGCCAAGATACTGAAAGAATCCTTTTGGGAAGTAACGAGAATGTATGCCAAGGCTGCAATAAGTGCGCTGGGATTGGCGTGCCTCACTTTCACCGGGGCAGTGCATTGCAACAAGACATTCATGGAGAAAACTATCAAAGACGACGATCAGGTGGCTGAGGATATAGTGAACTTCGAGCCATACCAAGTAGACGGCTCGTATGATGTGTACAAGAGATTCAAGATAATGTACAATACTTATGGCTATATCAATGTGTATGTGGATACTAGTGTAAACAAGAAGTATGGGGAACACATAGACTATGCTATATTGTATTACAATCAGATATTCAGTATCATCAATCCTAATGTGCATCTGAACAAAATAGTGAAAGATGTGAAGGTGACCGATATGGCAAAGAACGCTATAGTGATAACTAATGACAATCTTGGCTATGAGAATGCGCTAGGAAAATGTACGTCTTTGTGCTTGTTCGACTTTTACAATAGAGACCAAGTACTCAGCAGTAATATCATCTCGATAGACAAAAGCACCATGGATGGCAACTATGCCACCACAGTGATGGTGCATGAATTGGGACACGCATTCGGGCTACAGCACTCTGACTATGTAGATAGTCTAATGCAACCATCAGTGCAGAATATAGGGTTCGCAAAATATGGCACGATCACTCCTTCGGACATGGGTGCCCTGATAGTGCAGATGGGTGATACCGAAAACTATGAGAGTCAGTGCAAAGAATTTCTTGATTGGTACAAAAAGAAATATACAAACTTGGTAGACAAGATAAACGAGGCTCTTGAAGGGACAAATGTGATAACTAACTTCGGTGAGCAATTCCATATCAAGCAGTCGAGAGACTATCTGGAGCGATTATTTGCAAATTGTGGAATATTTGATGTAGAAGACTTTTGGGAAGAAAGAAACATAAAGTATGACACAGTTCGTGAACAATAAAGCACACAATCTGTGAACAATAAAAGATATAGTGAGTGAACAATAAAATAAACAAAAAATAAAATATTCTGTGACGGAATATTTTATTTTTTGGTAATTAAATATTAAAATAAATATTCACAAAATATTAATTAGCCCGTAAATACAGGGGAAAAATTAATTTTAGAATATTTATTTAATTTATTTTATTAATTATTTTTAATCTATTTAATTATTTTATTTATTCATTTATTTAGTCAATTATTTAATTATATTTTTTTAGATATTATTTCGCCGGTGGTGCTATCTATGAGTACGCCTGCGGTGGTGCCGTCCGAACTGAGCAGAGCGATGTACCAATAATATTTTGGTGACGAAGTGGTGGAGTAGTCTGGCATAATCTTCAGCATTACTTCTACAGAGGAGCCGGACTTCGCTATGTCGGACAGTGTGCTATCCATCTCGGCGGTGGCTATCTCGAGTGCTTTGGACTGGGTGATGGCGAAATCTCTGGACACGCAGGTGAGTGTCTCATCAAAATCTGTGAGTGGCAGGTCTACTGTGAGAGTGACTGTGTCTGTGTCTAGCACTGTGCGTTCGATGTCGGTAGAGTAGGTGCAGTCGGTGTCATTGTAGTCCAGAGTGCCAGTGATTTTCTCGTCATTGACAGTCAGTGTGAATGGGTAGCTATCGGCGGTGAGTTTGGCTCTATCGAAAGAATAAAACAGCACTATGCCGAAGTCTACTAGGTCATTGACAGTGCCGTCTAGAGAGTAAGGGTCTTCGCGCTGGCCTGTGCAGAGTGACGCGTAGTAAGTAGGTGTGTCGGCTACGAAAAGATTGTCACGACGCTCGATGAGGTAGTCCTCTAGTCGCAGTGTATGAGTGCCACAGCCCATGGCTAATAGCACTACGCCTATAATGGTGAATACAAATAGTTTCTTTTTCATATCAAAATCTCCTTATGACAATATATGGTTGGACGAGTATGGATATGACAAAAAAATGACAGCGCTGGGGCTGTCATGGGTATGAAAAAGTATAAAAATTAGTGCGGGATATTAATCTTATCTATACGGCGCTGGTGTCTACCGCCTGCGAACGGGGTCTCCATAAAAGAGTGGAAAATAGAGACAGCGTACTCGTACGAGACGAACTTAGCGCCTAGGCAGAGGACATTGGCGTCTTCGTCCTGACGAGCCAAGCTAGCCAGAGTAGTGTTCAGAGCATTGACAGCGCGGATGTGGGGATATCTATTCGCCACCATACTGACTCCTGTACCGCTACCGCATATAAAGATACCTATAGCCTCAGGGTCGGCGTCCACGAGAGCGCACGCAGGGTGTATGGTATCTGGATAATCATCGGCAGGGTCGAGGGCGTGTGGACCGACATCGCTGATATTGAGGTACCCTTGGGTGATAAGGTAATCTCTGAGTTGGGCTTTTAACTCATAGCCAGCGTGGTCGCTAGCCAAATAGATTTTCTTAGAATTCATACTTTGATGATAGCACATATTAAATATTTTGGCAAACTTTTTGGCAAAATATTTTGATGTAGTTGTAAATAAATAAAATATATGGTATAATCACTCTATGAAAGACAAGAAAAAGTGTCCTAGGTGCTTATACAAAATGCCTAGCAGTAATATGACTTGTCCCGGGTGTGGGCTGAGTTTCGCACGACTGGAGCAAGCCACCAATGCCGAGGCAAAGAACGCGCTAAGGCTAGGAGAAAACGAAAGAGTGGTATACACCACAGTGTGGCCTGCCGATATACGCAAATGGAGGTTATTCTTCTTGGCGTTATTTTTCGGTTGGCTGGGTGTGCACCAATTCAAGGTGGGCAAGGCTTGGACTGGGGTGTGGTATCTAGTGGTGAATTTGATAGGTATAGCGCTATCCGTCATAGACGGTGTGAACAAACTATTGGCAAAAGAGGCGTTTATGGTGTTTTGGTACATAGCCATGCTGGCGTGGGCCATCACTGTCATAGTCATAGTCACCGATGTGGTGAAGATAGCGTTCAATAGATTCGCAGTGCCGGTGGCATTGCCGTATAAGGAGCAGTAATGGTAAGAGTAGTCGTCGGTTTGAGCGGTGGTGTGGACTCGTCTGTGGCATGTTTGCTTTTGAAACAGCAAGGGCACGAAGTGATAGGACTCTTCATGGTAAACTGGGAAGAAAACGACGAAAATGGGTCATGCACTGCAGAAGTTGACTTTGAGGACGTGAAGCGTGTAGCGAACAAACTAGATATTCCTTATTATACTGTGAATTACGCCAAGGAGTATCAGGACAGGGTGTTTAAGTACTTTCTCGACATGTACGAGAAGGGGTACACGCCTAATCCGGATGTATTGTGCAATAGAGAGATAAAATTCGGGCCATTCCTAGACAAGGCTATGCAACTGGGTGCGGACTACATCGCGACAGGGCATTATGCCAAGGTGGTGGAGCGAGACGGAATGTGGCATCTATACAAAGCCAAAGACGGCAATAAGGACCAGAGTTATTTTCTCAATCAGCTCAATCAGTATCAGCTATCGAAAGTATTATTCCCGCTGGCGGACATTACCAAGGACAAGGTGAGAGAGATAGCCAAGGCACATGGGCTGGTGACTGCGGAGAAAAAAGACTCTACTGGGATATGCTTCATAGGGGAGCGAAATTTCAAGAAATTTCTAAAGAATTATCTCCCAGCGAAGAAAGGCGAGATACGCGACCTAGACGACAATGTAGTGGGGTATCACGACGGAGTGATGTATTACACCATAGGGCAAAGGCGCGGGCTGAATTTAGGCGGGATAGCAGGGTATGACGCGGACAGGTGGTTCGTGGTGGACAAGGATGTGAAGAGAAACATTTTGTACGTCAACTGTGGCGAATGCGACAGGATGTACTCGCGAGAACTGACCACTGGGGCATTCCATTGGATTAGCGACGAGATGGCAGACGGAACTAAGTGCTGGGTCAAGGCGAGGTACAGACAGCCTGACCAGTCGGCTACGCTATACCGAGTGGGGGATGCGGTGAGGTTAGTATTCAACCAGCCACAAAAGGCTGTGACGCTAGGGCAATTCGCTGTGATATACGGCGAGGACGGTATATGCTATGGCGGTGCTGAGATAGTGGACAAGAAATAGGCAAAAAGCCAATTTTGAATATAATTTAGCAAAAAATGACACGAAGTGGCAAACTTCGTGTTCTATTTTTCTATGCAAGGCGATATGTATATATTATAATTGTGAGGTAGACAATGAAAGTATTGATTTGCAAAAAATCCACTATCAGGCTGGTACTGGTATTCATGGTGCTGGCGTGCTTATGCGCTGTGAGCATAGGTGGTAGCACTGTGGCGAGCATATATCTAAACAGTACTCCGCGTCTAGTGCCTATATACAATGTGCAGACGGACGAGAAAAAGGTGGCCATTTCGTTCGACGCGGCGTGGGGTGCGGACAAGACGCTAGATATATTGTCTGTGTGCGAGAGTTATGGCGTGAAAGCGACGTTTTTCTTAGTAGGGTTTTGGATGGAGGACTATCCAGAGCAGACCAAGCAAATCGCTGACGCGGGCTTCGAGATAGGCATACACTCCAACACTCACCCTGATATGACGAAATTGTCTGCGACGCAAATGAAAATGGAGCTAACGGAAAATCTGAATATTCTGAAAAACACCACTGGCTTAGACGCAACGTTATTTCGGCCACCATTTGGTGCGTACAACAATACGCTTATCAATGTTTGCGACGAGATGGGGCTAAAAGCCATACAGTGGGACGTGGATAGTCTGGACTGGAAGGGCTTGAGTGCGAGTGATCTGGCTGGCAGAGTCATCAAGCGCGCCAAGAACGGGAGCATAGTGCTATTTCACAATAATAGCGACAATATAGTAGAAGGGCTGAAAATGGTGCTGGAATATCTGACTACTAATGGATATCAGGTGGTGCCAGTGGGCGAACTGATATATCAGGATAATTATAAGATAAACAATCAAGGTACTCAAATCAAAAACATATAAAAGGAAAAACTTATGACTAATCATCAATTATTAAACAACAATGTAGTGACTCTGTCGGGCGAGGTAGTGAGCGAGCCTGTGTACAGCCACCAAGTATTCAATGAAGGATTTTTTACCCTCAATATGTCTGTGCCTAGGCTATCTGGGCAAGTGGACATCATACCTATCACCATATCTGAGAGATTGCTCGGCGAGGCGGATGTGAGAGTGGGTAGCAAGATATCTGTCAAAGGGCAATTCAGAAGCTATAACAAGATAGAAAACGACAAATCGCGCCTAGTGCTGACTGTATTCGTGCGTGAACTATGCGAATATGACCCTACTGACAATCCTAATGTGGTAGAGATATCGGGATATATCTGCAAGGCACCGATATTCCGCACCACGCCGTTTAATCGCGAGATAGCGGACGTGCTGGTGGCGGTCAACCGCTCGTACAACAAGTCTGACTACATCCCTAGCATAGCGTGGGGCAGAAATGCGAGATTCGTCAGCAATCTCAAGGTAGGCACCAAGATAAACGCTGTGGGCAGAGTGCAGAGCAGAGAATACACCAAGGTGGTGGATGATGAGACTAGCCCTATAGTCAAAACTGCCTATGAACTCTCAATATCTAAGATAGATATAGAAAACGCGTAGGCTATAGCCAAAATAGACGCTAGAAAATGAGGTGTATCTGTTCTCTATATCTAAGATAGACACAGAATATGAGATATCTGCTCTCTATATCTAAGATAGACACAGAAAAGGCATAGGCTATAACCATAATGGCTAGTAGAAATGTGATAAGGTCTAAAACGGATAGTAAAAATGTGATATATATAATGAGAAAAATGGAGAAAAGGGATTTTCTTCATTTTTTATGTCACAAAAAAGTGAGTGTTCGAACGTTTATCGAACAAATGTTCGATATTTAGTGTATATTATTGTAATAAAACACAATTTAATTTCACAATTATTCAAAAATGTGGCAGTAAATATTGACTTTGGGAAAATTTTCTGATATCATTCGGGTAAACTAGGAGATGAGAAGAATGATTAATTATTGTGAAGCGCAAGCTTTATTAAACGTGTACAGACAGATCGAAAAAACGTGTGATGCCATAGAGGAGTATATAGACGGCTATGCATTTAGTTTCGGGCCGGACCCTGCTGTGTGTGGGACTGAGGACATCACTGAGCGCATCATTGAACTATGCGAGAGAAAGAAAAATCTAATCAATCTAAAGATATTTATAGACAACTGTGTCAAGAAATTGCCTAACGACCTGCGCAAAATAGCAGTATTGAAGATGAGTTACAGGTGCAATGCCAACAAAATCCGAGAGATTTTGGGCATGAGCGAGAGGACGTATTTCAGGAAAATAGGCAATATGTACGACAGGCTGGCTAGCATAGTCAATGCGCAAAACACTTTCTTCAAGGTGGAAGAAGTGATGCAGAATGAAAAATGGATCAGCGTCATCGTAGACAGATACAGAGCAAAGCAGGCTATAGGCTAATGGTGAAACTCTTTGACTTCGCCGGAAGGTGCTTTGGACTTTGGCTTAGTGGAGTAGAGTATGCTACTGCCACGTATGATCATAAATACGAACAATAGTGCTGGGATAGACAGCAGTATGATGACTGCGTTTTTTGTGCTCTTTGGCACTGTATCCGCCGTCAGCATAAATGACGGCAATTCGGTGTATGGCAATGTCTCGGCGCTTTTGGCGTAGCTAGTCATCTGGTCCACGCCGTCGCTATACACATAGCCTATCTGGTCAGTGGTAGACGTGCGATAACGCACGCAGTACCACAGATTGGTGCGCTCGGGGATGAGGGCTTCGCCGTAAATCTTGCCGAGGTAGTACAAGTCTCGGCTATATCGTGGGATATTCATTATGTAGTTTGACGAAGCGCTATTGGGCTGGCTATATATGGTACAGCCTTCGGAGTAGCATGCGCGCATGGTGATATTCTCTAGATACGGGGTAGTAGGTGTACCCGATACGCACTGGATTTGCGTCTTTAGCACGTAGCCAGTGATATTTGAGTAGCGGGCGCGGTAAAATTCGCCACTATCGCTGAGTAACTCGACGAAATAAGTCTTCTCCAATATGAAGTGGACATTGCTATTGTCGGTATTGAGCGAGGCGGTCTTGTACAGATAGACGTTGTTCTCGAGTATCTGGGCGTAGTCGGGCGTGCGTGCGTAGGTAAAGCCCACTGATGAGGACATCAGGCTAATACATAAGATAAAAATACTAATCAATATATTCATAAGGCTAGTGTAATAGATGTATCGTAGTAAATTTTGACTAAATTTGGATAAATACTACTATCTTTGTATAATGGGAGATACTAGAGTGGATGAAACGGAAACACGAGAGTGGTCGAAATGGAGATATGAGAGTGGATGAAATAGAGATACGAGAGTGGACAAAAGGGAGGCGCGAGAGCGGACTAAGGAGGTGCTAGAGTGGGTGAAAAGGAGGCGCGAGAGTGGACGAAAAGGAGATAATATCTGAGATATTGCACATAGAGAGTGTGATGCGCAGGCGAAAAGAGTCTGACAGGCTAGGCAAGTACAATTCTGGACCCAAAGTGCACGCCAAGCAGATAGCGTTTCACTCGGCGAGGCAAAAAAACAGGTGGGTTTTCGGCGGGAACAGGACTGGCAAGACAGAGTGTGGTGCTGTGGAGGTGATATATTTCGCCCGAGGCAATCATCCGTACAGGAACATAGGCAAATCCACCACTGGCTGGGTGGTGTCGCTATCCACCAAGGTACAGCGCGATGTGGCGCAGAGCAAGATACTCAAATATCTCAATCCCGAGTGGATAGACGATGTAGTGATGACTGAAGGCAGGAAAGATAGTTTCGCCAATGGGGTGATAGACTACATCACTGTCAAGAATGTGTATGGTGGGCTGAGCAAGATAGTATTCAAGTCGTGCGACATGGGGAGAGAGAAATTTCAAGGCGCCAGTCTAGACTATGTATGGTTCGACGAAGAGCCACCAAAAGACATATATGACGAGTGCCGTATGCGAGTATTGGACACAGACGGAGATATTTTCGGCACCATGACGCCACTAAAGGGCAAGACATTCGTGTATGACGAGATATATATGAACAATATAGACGACGAGATATGGCACGAGCATATATCTTGGGAGGACAATCCATTCTTGAGCGCCAAAGCGGTAGAGCATCTGAAGAGCACTCTATCCAGCGACCAGTTGAAGAGCCGGAAGGACGGAGAATTTCTCGACCTTGGTGGCAGGGTGTATCCGGAGTTTGACGAGAACGTGCATGTCATACAGCCATTCGATGTGCCGAAAGACTGGTACGACACTATCAGCATTGACCCCGGGCTACGCAATCCGCTCAGTGCGCATTGGTATGCGGTGGACTACGACGACAATGTATACGTCATAGCGGAGCATTACGAGAAAGAGCGCGATGTGGCTTATCACAGCGAGAAGATACATCAGATATGCGAGCGTCTAGGCTGGCGCGTCAATGCCAACGGACGCATAGATGCTCTCATAGACAGTGCGGCTAATCAGACGACGCTGGCTGGGAGCAAAAGTGTGAGTGAACTCTTTTATGACTACGGCATAAATGTGAATAGCAGGGTGGACAAGGATTTATTCAGTGGTATCACTAGGGTAAAAAATTATCTACGAGACGGAAATGGAAAGTGCAAGCTTTTCATTTTTTCTACATGCGAGAACATGATACGCGAACTAAAAGGGTACACTTGGGGCAAGGACGAAGTGCCTATCAAGCGAGACGACCACTCGCTGGACGAACTGAGGTATTACATAATGACTAGGCCTAAGTACAAGCCTGCCAAGGCTGAAAAAACTGCTATCCAAAAAGACAAAGAAATGCGATACAGGAGGCTACACAATGCTAGATATTAGGGGGGAATAATGAATGAAAAGGACAATCTAAAGAAAACGCTCAAGGCTATAGAGAAGTCTGCTACAGGATTCGTCACCAAAGAGGTCATCAGCGAGTATGCGCTAGATGACGACGGAGTGATGCGTCTGGTCAAGCAAAAGGTGAACAAGAAACTACTGCCACCGTCGTCTGAGGCATTCAAGATACTATGTCAGATGATGCGCGAGCAAGTGGCTAACTACGAGAATATGACTGACGAACAGCTGGAGAATGAGAAATTGAGATTACTAAACGAAATAATCAAAAAGGAGAACGGCGATGGTAGTGAAAGCAGTGAAGAGTAAGTGTTGCACTTTCTGTAAATCTAAGGCGGGGTTTAGTCTGAAATTTCGCAAAATGGGTGTGATATTTAATATCAGGCTATGCTCGCCTTGCATCAAGAAACTTTACGCCGAGATAGGCAGGGTGATGATACCCAAAAGTCTAAAAGAACCGTTTAATGTGGAAAAGGAAGGATATGAAGAAAAATAACAAAGAGTACATTGCACAACTGGTGCATGAAGTGAAACAAGATTATCT
>CAYWFC010000021.1:0-16520 GCA_964457935.1 uncultured Lachnospiraceae bacterium | reverse complement strand
CCCCCCCCCGTCAAGCATTTTGGGGTAGTTTTTTCAAAAAAACTCATGATTTATGCCTATTTACTTATTTAGAGACAAAGTTTTGAGACCATAATATTGTCATCGAATTTTGTTTGTTAGGTTATCCACATTGACAAAAAACACTGACTGTAGTCAGTGTTTTTGCCATCTATATGTTATCCAGCGAATCTAGTTATGTGCCATCCGACAAATCTAGTTACGTGTCATCCGGTGAATTTAGCAATGTGTTATTCGGTAAATATGGCTATGTGTTATTCGGCGAATTTAGCACTGAATGTATCTATGATGTCTTTGGTGATGACTACACTCTTAGAGTTTTCGCCGTCTAGGCAGGCAGTCTTTAGAGCCAATAGATTCTCTTTGGTAGAGTCATTCGCATAGTCGAGTGCCAACTGCATATATCCGAATTCTTCGGCATAAGTTTTGCCATTTGCCTTGATATTCGCGATATTACTACGTATAGCCACCAATGTATCGTAGTAATCATTATCAGTTAGGCTTTCCAATTTCTTATCAAACACATATTCTGTGATAGCCTGCACTTGATTGCCTATGATAACAGACAATTCCAGTGTATCCAATGTAGCGCCTACACTATTGAGGTCAGTAGGATTTTTTTCCATATTCTTTAGTGTATCTAGGTGTCCTAGTTCTGTCTCGTACGAAGTGATATTATTAGATAATACATTGTCCTTCATATTCACGATGATAGTCTTGAGCGCCTCGTCAGTCTGCTCGTCAGCGTAGTCTTGCAATACGTACTGTATGATAGTAGGTATCTGGTCACCTATGAGCACACTGTCTCTCATGCCATCCAAAGTCTTGCCTATAGCAGTCAAATTATCTTCGGCAAAGTCAATGTTCTTTAGAGTATTGAGATAGCCCAGTTCTGTCTCGAATGTAGTAGTATTACTGCTTATTACCTTGCTGATATTGCCTTTGATACCCTGCAGAGCGGTCTTCAGGTCATCATCTTTGCCCTCGATAGCCTCATCGAATGCGTACTCTATGATATCCTCTAGCACGCCATTGGACAGCAATACACTACTCTTCACAGCGTCTATTTTGGCACCGATAGTGCTGAGGTCGATATTGGTGAAATTTATCTCTTTCAGAGTAGCCACATATCCTAGTTCGGTCTCATATGAGCCAATAGACTGGACATTGTTCTTAGCCTTTCTCAATATATCGCCTAGTTCGTTGTTGTATGTGGTATCGGTGGCTTTCTTGTCATTGTCTATCTGAGTAGCGTAATCATCTATGAAGTGCTCTACGATAGGCTGTATGACATTGCCTAGCAGTGTCGTGTCCTTGACTACATCTAGCTGAGCACCCAGAGTGGCGTCTACTGTGTCAAAGTCCATATCGAACAATACTTTTAATTTCTCAAATTCACTCTTATATTTAGTCAAACTCTCGACGTTATTTTTGATAGTATCTAGCACTGTGACGTCGTCATCTACTATGATGTTTGCTATGTCATCAGGTATGACATTGCTCATATCATCCAGCATTTCTATCAAAATAGTGTGGATATTGTCATTGGTCAGCACTACAGAATGTCCACTAATGGCGTCGTCCAGCGCTTTGCCTATACGGCTGAGATTGTCGCCTGTCTTGAGATACTCTTTAGCGTCTTTGGCGTCATTGAGTTTCTTGATCTCTTCGTACACAGGTTTTAGTAGGTTTGCTTCCGCCTCGACTGATACGGTTTTGCTAGATATGAGAGTGTTCAAACTAGCCTTGATGCCTTGGAGATTGTCGAAATTCATCTCGTCGCCAAACTCACTTTTGGCGTAATCAAACAAAAGATTGATAACATTGGTCGATATAGTATTGAGTATCACAGTGCCTTTGGCGCTGTCTATCCACTGGCCAATAGTGGCTAGGTCATAGTCTTCAAACTCCAGATCTTTATTCTCATCTCTATACTCGATGTACGCTTTGGCTATATTGCCCGCGATACTGCTGTCGTGCTCAAAGTTTAGTACGATATTGCCATTATTGTCTCTAGTGATGAGAGCGGTCAATTTGTCTACCAAAACGTCTACATCGTTATCCAAGTCTGTCTTTTGCAGAGCATCCTTGATATACTTTTTGAGTTCAGTATTGGCCTTTCGCACCAAGTCATTGTACGTGGTGTTGCTGACGAAATTTAGAGATATCAGTTCATCCACTATCACGCCGACATTGCCGAAATTCTCAGTAGCGACGTATGGCGACACGTCAGTATCGAGATTTTTGTACACCACGACAGCGTTGTTTAGTATATTCTTCAACGACTGCTTGATGGCATTGTTGATATCTATATTTGTCTTTTCGACGAATGTAGTCTTGAGCTGTTCGCACGCGTACTCTACACCAGTATTCAGCACTATAGGAGTGAGGTCACTCACCACCTTGTAGTCAAATATCTTGTCCACTATGGCATTGACAGTGTCTTCTGACAAATTTTTGACTTTTTGCTCTAGTTCGGCATAATCCTCTGTCTTGATGCCATTGTATATAGGCAAGAATAAGTCTTGGTCATTCAGATATTTCACTATGGATATAGTATTGAGCAATTCGCCCTTTAGATACTTGGCAGTGATGTCTTGCAATGCACTCAGAGCCTCATTCGCGCCGTCGTCTAGCACTTGGTCGCCCATAGAAGGCAGTTTGACTGGATAGTCAGGGTCATCAGTGACAGACTTGATGAAGTCTGGTATCATATTGTCGAACAATACATTCACTATACCACTACTAAACGCGTCATTCACCACATCGGTGCATAGGTCGACGAGACTATCGACATCTGTCTTGGTCAGATTGTCATAATCAATGTCCTGCACACGCATGATATTGTCGTACACACGCACCACGCGCTTGATCTCGGCAGTAGTCTCTATCTTGGTGCCGTCCACTGTGACAGTGGTCACGCTATTGAATAGCAAGCCGTCTAATTTGTTTAGCCCTACTGTATCAAAAGTTTTCCCCACCGCGCTGTCTCTAAATGCATACACGTATTGGACATTCTCTTCGCCCACCATTTCTGATAGTAGAGTGGTCTTGCCCGTATCAGTGTCAGACGACACGTACACCTTGTCCAACTGTACAGCGATATTGGTCACACCTATGATAGGCATATATGTCACTAAGCATATCAGCAGTCCAGCGAATACTCCCATGAGCGCACCCAGCCAAGGGCGTTTCTTCTCAGTAGATACAGTGATCTCGTGCCTGCGTAGCTTCTCTCTGTCCGCTTTGCCTATCTTGCGCGCCAGCAGTGCCCATATAGGCCATAGCAAGTATCTCAGTATCCAGAAAAGTATCACGAATACGAATAGATTGCCTATCACGACAGGCATACTGGTCGCCAGACTCTCCAAAGTCTCAGTATTGGTAATGTATTTTTGGACAGTCGCATTAGACTTGATCACTTCGCTCAAATACTGCGCCAGCGTGTCGCACGCTCTACCCTCCACCTCGAGATTCAAAAATGACACATTGATATTCAATAGCGCCTTGGTGATGAGCTTGGAGAATATCAGCAAGAGCACCACTGTGCCCAAAAGCCACAGTAGCCTAAACAAACTCTTCTTGAATCCTCGCTTTAGCCCCATCAAAAAGCCCACCAGCAAGAATAACCCCGCCAGCCCAGTCAATATCCAGCCAATAGTGCTAACAGACATATGTACCTCCATTAATATAGATATATTATACGTAATATAATATTTTTCATATATATTATAGCACAAATAAAAAATAAATACTATGAATTTCAGTACAATTTTCACTCAAATTTTGACATATCCGCACTATAACTCGCTTCCTGTCAAGCGAATGCTAGTTACAAACAAAAAGTATAACCACGATTAGGTTATACTTTTTTTGTACTGATATTATATTTTTTAGGCTTTTTAGTCGAAGTACGAGAATGAGCCGTCGCCACGACTGCCACTATTACCGCCACTCACGATGTTATTTCGCTGAGTGATGTCGTAGTACATTTCGCCTTCGTTAAACATTCTCAATGGCACGTACTCAGGTGGTGCTGGGCGCACGTCGTACACATTGGTCGCCTGATAATAAGGTGTGAACACTGCCTTGATGTTGCCTGCCTTAAATGTCTTGACTATGAGCTGTCTATTCTTCATAAACGAAGTCAATTCGTGCGGATACACCAGTGGTCTAGACACAGCCTCATAAGACACAGACTTGTTGTCCTTGCCGTCGCCGTTGGACGAACTGCTCTCTTTCTTTATCTCCATAGTCCTGTTGCCCAGCAATTCACTAAAGTCCTTATTAGTCATAGGGTCATCAGTACCGATGTATATTTGGATAGGGCAGTTTTGCCTGATGATTTTGGCTTCTTCCTCGCCGTATTTCTTGTCGAGCTGTTGATAAGACTGTATGATCAGCTCGTAGAATATACCTCTCGAACGTCCTACCGCCAAACTAGCGCCAAACTCTGGGAATTTAGGCAAGTTACCAAACTCGTCTAGCAAGAAGTACACGTGACGTTTCAATTTCTGTCCAGGATTCTTCATCGCCATATCTACCAGACGCTTGTACAGCTGAGACACGAATAGCGTCGCCAATGGGTGCCTAATCTGCAATTCATCCGGTATCTTCAGGAATATCGCAGTAGGCTGGCTGTCTATAGAGCCAAAGTCCATCTCTGTGTCGCTGGTCATGAAGCAAATGCCGTTGTCGTTAAATAATTTCAATTTCTCCGACGCAAAGCCCATGTAGTTTTTGGTCGTACCTTCGGCATTGTTCAGCGCCGTATTGATTAGCCCCGGCACTTTGCTGAATTGGTCACGATTCTGGAAATACTTCTTCAGCGTAGCGTATGGGTCACGCCCTGTGTCTGAGAAATTCACTATCCTAGTCACATTGTATAGATTGAATTTATCCTTAGTCAAGCCCAGTCTATCGTCCATACTGTCCTCTAGCATAGCCATCATGACGCCATGGATGAAGTTTTGCGCCACTTTTTCCCAAGACGGATTTTTGGTGTCTTCCACCGGTGCCAAAGTCATGGCTATGTCGCCCAGGTCATTGTATGCCTTGTCCCGCATCTCACCGCGACGCACCTCTATGTCTCTGTTTAGAGTGTCTCTATTGGTGTACGCACTGCCGTCAAACTCATACCATTCGTTGGCTAATTCGTTGAAGCCATACTCTTTGGTCAGATTGTATTTCTTGACATCATCGCCAGCCACATGCTTGGTCACTAGTTTCTCCATATTGAAACTATTGTGATACATCTCGTACGCGTTGGTCATAGGGTTCCATTTGGTCGACGCGAATGGATTACGTAGATCGAGCACTTTGATGTCGTAGCCTTGCTTTTTCAGCATTTGCGCGTGGTGCTCGTATAATTCACCTTTTGGGTCAGATATGACGAAGCTAGGCTTGGCTTTGGTGCGCGCCATTATCTGTATGGTAGGCTCCAGAAACTGCGTCGTCTTACCAGAGCCAGTAGTACCTATGATCATGGTGTGGATAGGGTCTACATAGTTTATCTCTAGCTGACTGCCCTTCTTCTCCGCTCTCACCAGTATGCCGTCCTTCTTCATCTTGTCCACTGTACGGTTGGTGCAATAATTATACGTCGAGTCAGTCTCCAGTGCCTTGGTCGATACCCAATCACTGTCATAATACTGCTCCATTTTGTTGCCAGACTTGTCTTTGCCTTCTTGGCTGGCTAGTTTGCCCTTGCTACTCTTGCCACCTTTGCCGTCCATGAGCTTGTATAGATATATCGCTATCAATATCAATACCAGCACGCCGAATATGGTCAGAGTAGTGCTGTCCTTGGCATACTCCATGCTGAATACTACCTTGCCCTCCGCTAGTAGCCCACTCGCTAGCATGGCTATGGCGAATAATCCTACAGCACATATGATGAATAATAGTGCTTTTTTGACGAATTTGTCCATATATATCTCCTATGCTCTTAGTCTAGCATTTGTAGATGAATATGTCAACTATTTCACACCCGCCGTACCAAAATAATATTCTTATTATATATATGCCCAAAATTCGACACAAAAAATCAAAATAAATTAAATAAAAATACCCCCAAAAATACCCCAAAAAATATATTTTTTAATTATTTTTAATTATTTACACCATATTTTCTGAAATATTTTTTCAAAAAAAATTAAAAATTATGTGTAAATTAGTTGTTTTTTGTAAATAATATGTGTTATAATCTCGGTATCAAATCAATCGGAGGGAATATGAATACTTTTTTAGTAAATCTAGCAAATAGGATATTGAGCGTTGGCACATTATTGGCTGATAATGACAGCGCTACAAATTGGGCAATTGATGTTGCAGATATCTTAAATAAACTGATTACTCCTGCACTTATCATATTGGCTGCTGCTGGTGCTGTGTACTCTATCATCCTAGGTGTCAAGATGGCTACTGCAGAGGACCAAGGTAAGAGAGACGAAGCGAGAAAGTCACTTATCAATATCATCATCGCATTGGTGGTAGTATTAGTATTGATCGCTATATTCAGTCTGTTCTCTACTCTTGCAAAAGATGGTACATTGGCAGGCTGGTTCAAAAAATCATAAAGAAATCAAAAAAGCTGAGCATGTGCTCAGTTTTTTTGTGCACAAAAATTATCAAAATGTGCAATAATACTTGATTTTTTGTCACAATATATATATAATAATGGTACAAAGACAAATGGAGTATGTATGAACACATTTTTGGTTAGAGTAGCGAATGCCATTATGTCACGCTCATCAGCAGTGAGTGGGCTATTGGCTAAGGAAGATTTCAATAAGGGTGGCAAGTTTTATTGGGTGACCCAGTTAGTCGAGGCGCTGAATAATATCATCACCCCGGCTTTGATTATCTTGTCTGCTGCCGGCGCGGTATATGCAGTCATATTGGGTGTCAAGATGGCGCAGGCGGACAATCAAGAGGCTCGTGACACTGCGCGCAAGTCTATGATCAATCTCATCATATCTATCATAGCCATATTGGTGCTGATCGCAGTATTCAAGGTATCATACGAGCTCATCCAGAATATCAAGATAGATGACCTCATACCTCCTACCACCTAGTGGTGGGAGTTTTTTTTGTAGATTTTTTTCTCTATCCTTGACATCACTCAGCGAATATTATATACTTATATGTAAGGAGAAGAAAATATGGGATTATTTAGTTCTATCAAAAAACAAATGTTATCCGTCATAGAGTGGAAGGACAGCACCAAAGACACCATAGTGTACCGCTATCCATTGACCAAGCGTGACGAGATAATGAACAGCAGTACTCTAGTAGTACGCCCTAGCCAAGTAGCACTGTTCGTGCACAAGGGTCAGATCGCGGACGTATTCGCTCCGGGTACATACACACTAGCCACAGAGAATATCCCTCTGTTGACTAAGATGCTGTCACTGCCTACAGGCTTCAATAGCCCTGTCAAGGCAGAAGTGTATTTCGTGAATACCAAGCAGATCACTGGGCAAAAATGGGGCACTCAAAACCCTATCATGATGCGTGACAAAGACTACGGCAATGTCCGCATACGCGCATATGGCGTGTATAGTTACAAGGTCAATGACGCGCGCGTATTCATGGAGGAGATGTTCGGCACGAACGAATTGTACACCACAGCAGACGTGACCAGCCAGATCAAACCTATGATCATCGAGTCATTCAGCGACACACTGGCAGAGAGCCAGATCAGCGCGCTCGATTTGGCAGCGAATTACAAAGAATTCAGCGACAATATACTCAAGACTAGCAAAGACAGTTTCGCCAAGTTCGGTCTCAAACTATGCAGTCTCGTCATTGAGAACATTTCTCTGCCAGAAGAGGTAGAGAAGGCACTCGACGAACGCACCAAACTCGGCGTCATCGAGGACAAACTCGGCACATACACCCAGTACCAAGCAGCGCAAGCCTTGCGTGATGCAGCGCAAAATCCTAGCGGTGGCAATATGGCTGGTCTAGGCATTGGTTTGAGCGCAGGCGTCGGCATTGGCAAGACATTCAATGACGCTATCAGTAGCGCTACCAATAAGCCAAAGACCGAAGTCAAGAAGATTGCTTGTCCTAAGTGTGGCGCTCAGATACGCGCTACTGCTAAATTCTGTCCAGAATGTGGCGAGAAATTGGCCACCAAGAAGCATTGCACCAGTTGTGGCGCAGAGATCAAGGCTACAGCGAAATACTGCTCAGAGTGTGGTGAGAAGCAATAATGCCTGATACCACGAAGAAGCGACTATCGTCAAAGACGCAGAAATGTGCCGGTTGCGGTGCGGGGCTGGTATTCGACCCTGCCACGCGTGAATTAAAGTGTACGCAATGCGGGTCGCTCCACCACTTCGACAAAGTCAATACTGTCCGCAAGCACAGGCTCAGTGAGGCAGACAATGTATCCACTCGCCAGTGGGCAGAGACCGAGAAAGTACTAAAATGCACCAGTTGCGGTGCCGAAGTAATACTGCACGCGCATGAGTATAGCCAAAAGTGTCCTTACTGCGGTAGTTTTTACGTCTCAGATACAGCGCAATTACCGGGCATGGCGCCCGACGCCGTAGTGCCATTCGCATTCGATGCCAGCATCGCTAGGCAAAAGTTCATCAATGCTGTCAAGAACAAAGTCTTCGTGCCTAGCCAGTTCAAGAAAAACTTGCCACATTGCGACATCAATGGCATATACATACCATGCTTCGTATTCGACGCAGACACGCAGACTGATTACCATGGCATCATTGAGAAAGACGTCGATCGACCAGTCCATATGCCTTACGACAATACCCCGCATTACGAGTCAGTGTCTATCAAAGAACGCATCAGCGGACATTGCAATATGGATTTTAGAGACTTATTGGTGGAGTCCAGTCATAGGATAGATTACGCACAGCTACAGAGCATACTGCCCTACGATGTACACGATAGTTACTCTTTTGACTCTAGATTTCTGAATGGATACGTGGTCGAGCATTTCGCCGACCCGATGAAGCATTGCTACCAAGTGGCAAAGGACGATATGCAGAGCGCTATCAAGAAGCGCATATTGAGCAAATATGATTACGACAATGTCCTGTCACTCAAGCTCGACATCACTTACTCCAACGAACTGTACTCATACAGACTACTGCCTATGTACAATGTCGCATTCCAGTATAGGAACAAACAATACAATGCCATTATGAATGGTCAGACTGGCCAAGTAGGCAAAGGACTGCCTATCAGCGCGGGCAAGATAGCCACCGCTATATTAGTGTCACTGGGCATCATATTAGCATTGCTGTTATTGATATTAATGTGTAACTAAAAGGGGAAAATTATGAATAAAATCAGAAAAAACAAATCTGCATTGATAGCCATATCCACTGCATTGATCGTGGCAGGACTTGCCATGTTCGTCGTGGGCATCATCTTGGCTGTCAAGAATATAGACAAACTCATCAGCGTGACCAGTGGCTCTAGCATAGCCCTCATAGTAGTGGGCGTATTGCTCGTCATACTGGGCGTGGTGGCGTTCGCTGTCGGCTTCACATTCTTGTGGACAGGCCTGAGCCTAAAGGCGACTGACGGTAGCATCGCTCAGGACAATCTCGCTATGGGCACTGTCAATATGACTAAATGCGCTAAGTGCGGTACAGAGCTAAAGTCAGAGGCAGAGTACTGCCCACATTGTGGCAACCCTGCATCAAATCAGGTAAATTGCCCACACTGCGGTGAGCCAAATGATACTTATAACCAAAACTGCACCAAATGCGGTAAAGAATTGAGATAACATACTTATCATACAGCCATTCGTACGAGTGGCTGTGTTTTTTTCGCGCTTTGTCATACACGCATTTTGCTGCGCCGACATTTATCTTAGATATCCATACACTCATTTTACCCCGCTGGCATATTATGACTTATACTAGACACAAAAAGGAGAAATATATGTGTTGTTTCCATACCAATAATTGTTGCAGGCGTGGTCAAAATATTAATTGGATAGATAGCACCAATCCCATAGTCATATTAGGTCCGACTGGCCCTGCTGGTCCAGTAGGTCCTACAGGTGCGACTGGCGCTATAGGACCAGTGGGCGCGACTGGTGCGACTGGACCTACAGGCGCTACTGGACCTACTGGCGCTACCGGTGCAGTGGGTGCCACCGGTGCTACTAGCAATAGCGTCATTGCAGACTTTTACAGCACTACTACCGGCGCTATAGCAGGCGGTACTAGCGTCACCCTTACAGACTACGCCAATCTATCAGACGGTGCCATCACTCACACAGACGGCACCACAGACGTCACTTTGACCGCTGGGTATTATCTCGTGAAGTACAACGCCACCGCTCTGCCCGCCACCAATGGCAATGTGGGCTTGACAGTATATCTCAGCGGTACACCATTCGCCCAGAGCGCCACTTCGGTCACCACGACTACTACAGATACCGTAGGTCTCGCGTCAGAATTTGTGGTGCAAATCACTGACGACAATAATGTGCTCACACTCAGAAACTCTGGGTCACAAAGCACCACATTCACTAACTTAAATCTAGTAATCGAGAAAATCATCCAATAATCAGCCAAAACGGAGAGTTTCTCTCCGTACATACTCTCTCCCGATGTGAAGCAATCTTTTGCGGTGCAAAAATAGGTTTCACTTCAGATATCGGGAGATTTTTTCTTAATATTATCTAAAAAAAACGAATTTTAGTCAGATGTCGGGAGATTTTTTTTATTTATCTGCATATATTAGATGATTTTAGAGCGCATCAAAACAATATTTTCGCTAAAATACGTCAAAATGCTGGCATTTTTCCACACAGTGATGTAAAATAATACTATCACAAAGGAGAAAATATGAAAAAATTTATCAATGAATTCAAGGCATTCATCAGTCGTGGCAATATAGTCGACATGGCTGTGGGTGTCATCATAGGTAGCGCATTTAGCACCATAGTGACCGCCCTGACTGACAAAATCATTATGCCATTCATCAATCTACTGCTGTCTCTCGGTGGCTCGAACGGTCTGGAGAAGGCATACACATTCCTGCGTCGTGTCAAAGATGCTGAGGGCAATATCGACCTAGCGAAGAGCATATACATCGACTGGGGCGCATTCATCACTGCTATTATCAATTTCTTCTTGATAGCGCTGGTGCTGTTCTTGATCATGAAGGCTATAAACAAAGCCAATAAACTGCTCAAAGACACTGTAGAAGAAGCGACAAACAAAGCCCTCCTCGAAGAAAAGCACGCCGTCAGGAAACAAGCCAAATTGGACAAAAAGAAATTCAAAGTCGCATGGGCAGAGCACGTGGCTGAGAAAGAACGATTGGAAAAAGTCCGCCTAGCCGAGATCGAAGCCAGCAAGCCAAAAGCCGAGACCAGCGAAGATATCCTAAAAGATATCCGCGACCTGCTCTCCCACTCTGACAAAGACCACAATGCCTAACTTAATCAATCTCAATGAATAAAATTTGTATATAATTAGATTGTATACATTTATACAAATATTCACAAAAAGCCACTAAACTAGTGGCTTTTTTGTTCGCAAAAAGACCCCAATGTCCAACCAAACACTTGATGTAATTAAGACCCCACTAAACTAGTGGCATTTTTGTCATCAAAAAAGACACATCCTAGTATTACACACAGTCTAAACTGCTATGCTTTACTCGAAATGTGTCTTATACTAATTACTTTTTCTCAGAGCCGTCCGCGTCAGTATTAGTAGACTCTGCACTAGCCTTTACGTCGCCAGTAGGTGCATCGCTAGCAGGTATGTCACCTGTAGATGCGTCATCTGTAGGTACATCATCTGTAGACTGTTCACCAGTATGCACGTCATCTGTAGGTACGTTGTTTGCAGATATGTTGTCTGTAGATAGGTCGTCAGCAGGTGTATCGTCTACCACTACTGCGTCTACATGCTGGATATTGCCGTTTAGCGAGTCTAAGACGGCAGATTGTTGCGCCTTTCTCTTCCTGTAGCTGTAACAAAATATCACGCCCAGCACAGCGAATATCGTGCTCAATACTAGGTCTCCAATGATGTCACCCAGCAGTGAATCATTGTATTCGATATTCTCGATTAACCATTCGATACCTTCCCCAAATGGGCACTCATAATAATGGCACTCTATCATTACTAGAGCCACTAGACAACTCACTATGCATATCACAATAGTCCACACCATTATCCATATGTAAGCCAGTTTGTCCACATCGCGGAACTTGGCATATATCCAGAACATCGCCAGCGCCATTATGAATGCCACATATGCGACGAACCACCCTTTGTAGTACAAAAATCCCCACAGCACACCGCCGACCGCGCCGACCAGCACTGACAATACTAGAGCGAGGACCAAATTTAATTTAGATTTCTGCATAAATCCTCCTATAATTGATTATATAGTACATCAGATAACGACATTTGTCAAATATTTGGCATAAATTACAATATTTTGTCAAAAATATTATGTATGAAATATTTTAATTACCACGCCCAAGCCAAAAAACTCATCACCGCCAATCACCTAATGTGCGCCGAATATGTCGATAAGTACCGCCACATCTCTCCAGCGCTGATATTGTACTTTGACAATCACGCGCCCATACCTATCCGCCAATATATGTGGGGTCAATACGAGGACATTATCAAGTCTTGCGATATGTCAGTGACAGACCGTCGCACTGTCACTAAAAATACACAAGATTAAATGCATAAAAATAATAATTTTTCTCAAAATATCATTATGAAAAAAAGAATTACAGTTACCCTATCCTTAATGTGCGTCACAATAGTGATGTTCGCGCTGGTCATCGCGCTCAATCCGAAATTGACATTGGTGGACGAAGTGATGCCTATAGAGCCTGCACAAAAAATATATACCGAGTCAGTAGAGCCTGCATACACAGTCAGCCAAAATGTCACCAATGACGGCATCACCACAGCAGACAATGACGCGAGCGTCAATACTCCTGATGAGACTATCTCACCCGAGAATACTGACCAGACAGATTTCGTCACGCCCGAGCCTGACGTCGCACCACGACCTAGATTTTTTGCTCATTTCGGATACCCGACATCAGCGGAGGATTTTCTGCATGACAGAATGAGAAGTTTTTTCTACCCAGAGTATGGCATAGATTTGTTAGATGGCAGTCAGCCAGCCACTGACAGCACGTCTAATTATTACGCCCTTTATGACGAGTATGACTTGACTGGTGAAAATTATCAAGTTATAGGTCAGAGTTTCGTACTGAGCAATGACTCATCGTACATCGACCGCTTCACGCGCACAGCCAGCGTAGTACCGCACGTCAGAGCGAGTCAACGCCCCAATCTTTTCTCTCCCACATCAAATGAGTGTAATGACAATACGGCAGTAGAGACGAGCGCCTGCAATGGCAATCCTGCTCTATCCATCACTCCAGTATCCGCGTCAGATGAATGCGACGACGATACGGCGGTAGAGACGAGTGCTACAACGCAAACTTTGACACCGAAATATCAAATCACCACTATCAAAAAATACCCTCACGCCAGCCAAATAATGCACATCGTGACTATCATAGCGTCACTGCTGACTACAGCGTTTATAGGGTATTTGATATATCAAATGCTGAAAGCATAATCTCTCAGCACTGATGAATATGGCAGTAGGGAGTAATACATCAAAAGCTAAAACATAATCTTTCGGCACTAATGAACATAGCAGTAAATGGCTAATATATCGAATGCTAAAAGCATAATGTCTACGCACTGACTATGTTACGCAAAACTCAATCCACACATATCAATTCACCTGTCTTTAGGCTCAAGATGTAGCACGCAGAGACAGGTTTTTTGTACGCACGCTCTACCGCTATTTTGTAGAGCTTTAATTGCGTTGCGTATTTTGCCTTCAGGCCGTCGCCACTGAGCGACGAATATTTGTAATCCACTATGACGAAATGGTCGTCGTATTCTACCAGCAGGTCCACTACCCCTTGCACCAATATCCTGTCCGATATGCCCGAGCCAGCGTATATGTCCTCGTAAGGAATATACATCATAAACTGCGCTTCCTTCTGATGCGACACACTGCCAGCCAAAATATTGCGGATTTTATCAAAAACATCAGGCAAGAATGATGTGTCGACATCTGAATATCTGTCCAATGCGCCAACATCAAATTCTCGAGAAAAATCCATCTCTTCTAGCGCCTTGTGATAGCGCGTGCCGAGTGCGGATATCTCGTCAGATGACAGTTGCTTGTTCTCATTGACGAATAAATATTTCGGCAAAATATTGTGTTCTTCATTGATTGATTTTGTGATAGCGGTCACATTATTTTTGACAGAAATATGAGTTAATTTGTCATAATTATATGAAAAATCTATATTTTTTTTGATTTTTTCGATATTTTTCTCATATTTTTTGGTATTTTTCTCTATTTTTTCTAAATCACTTATTTTTTGCACCACATAGATATTCGCATTATCGAGCGAGATAATGTCGGCATTTATGTCTATATTTTTGTCAAAACACGACAATATATTATCAATGTAGTTATCTTTATTTCTCGGTGAATATTCGCCGTCCTTGAATGGCACAGTGGCGGTGATGATGAGACGATTTTTCGCACGAGTGAATGCGACATACAGCAGGCGCAATTCTTCCTTGTACTCAGACAGGCGCTTCTTGTCTCGCATAAAGTAATACTGATATGTCTCGCTCATCAGGCGCGTGGTGTCATCGTAGGCGCACATACCTATGCCGTAATCTTTGTCAAAAAATAATCCCTTGTCTGTGTAGTTAAAGTCCTTGGCGCTATTAAACAATATCACCACTGGATACTCCAAGCCCTTGCTACCATGTATGGTCTGGATATTGACACTATTCATAGACGACGTGATCTGCGAGAAAGACTTTAGCCCCATGTTTGCTTCCAATGCCTTGACCGTCTGCATCAGGTCTAGGTCGCTACTAGCCGAATAAATAGTGGCCAGCACTGTACGCAAAGTCTCATAGTCTTGCGCACCATTAGGGCTATTGATGATGTCGAGATACAGCCCTTGCTTGTACAGCAGATAATCCACAAACTGGCTGACGCTATACACAGTCATTAGGTTTTGCATTTTTTGGATATTATCGAAGCCAAAATTTAGTTTCTCTGTGACGTCGTCGTGGCAATCATACGCGCGCAGTAGGTCAAAGAATGTCTGGTCGTACCCTGCGTCCACGAAATGACGACGTACGCGAGCGAAGTCATTCATGGTCATACCACCGCCAAGAGAGCTCTTGAAATACGTGATGTAGCACTTATCGTCTGCTGTGTTTAGCAAGACTTTTAATACATCTACCAGCATACCCACACTCTCGCAGTCGTCGAATGAGAATTTTTGTTTGCAATTCGTAGGTATGCCGTACGCATCCAATGTCTGTATCAGATTTTTGACTTCATTGCACTCGACTGACCTAGTGAGTATAGTGATGTCATCATATGTCAGCACTTTGGTGGTGCGCGTCTTGGCATCGTAATACTCTGTCCCCACCAGGCTAGATATCTGCTCTGCTACGGCGAGATTTTCTAGTGAATAAATGTCGGCATTCTCTTTCTCAGCATTCATCACGCTATACGGCATTGCTTTGGTGTATTCTGTTTTGGGTAGTTTGTCGCACAGCAAAATGCTCACTTCGTCTCCTACCACAGGGTAATCAGTCCTCTGAGGGTCAAACATATTCTCGCCAGCGTAGTCTATGTCACTCGTGTCTATAGTCATCAGGCGAGCGAATACGTCGTTCACGAAATGCAATATTTTAGGATTGGACCTAAAATTGGTGTTCATATTGTATAGATTGGCGTCGGGGTCGTATCGGCACATATCGCATTTGTCCAAAAATAACTCTGGGCATGACAGTCTGAAGCCATAAATGCTCTGCTTTAGGTCGCCCACCATAAATATATCACTATGCTCAGATAGTCGGGTGATGATAGCGTCTTGGAGCGGATTGATGTCTTGGTACTCATCCACGAAAATATATCTATAATTATTCTTTAATTCTGCACTGACGATAGGATTGTCCAATAATCTCAGCATCAGTTTCTCGATGTCGAGAAAGTCTACTACATCGTGAGAAAATTTTAATAATTCATAATTTTTAGCAAAAATTCGCACAAATTTAGTAAAAATATCTAAAAAATTGATGATTTTTTGACATTTTTCTTGATTTTTTGAGAATAATCCCAGATTTAATATTTTTGATATATCAGATTTTAGTTCGTCCACTGCGGACTTGATGATGTCATAATCTGCTCTGTCTGACTCAGACACTCGCACGCCTAAAAATGTCGTCTCGGCGATATATGACAGGCATTCAAAATTGTCCTGCACATCTACAGTAGTCAGCAGTTCGCATATTTGTTTGCATTTGGTGGCATTGTCTGCGACCTTCTTGTTTGACGTAAAAGTAGTCGCATATTTGATGCTGTCGAGATATTTGGCACACGCTGACTTGACACAAGCGTCT
>CAYWFC010000020.1:0-17697 GCA_964457935.1 uncultured Lachnospiraceae bacterium | reverse complement strand
TGGATAGTGCTCATGAGGCCATTCTCTATGCCGAAGGCGTCGTCCACTATCTTCACTAGGGGAGCGAGGCAATTCGTGGTACAGCTAGCGTTGCTAACTACGTCCATATCTGCTGTGTACAGGTCGGAATTGACGCCATAGACGAACATAGGGCACTCCTTGCCTGGGGCGGAGATAATGACTTTCTTCGCACCGCCTATGAGATGTCTACGAGCGTCATCTATGTGGGTGAACTTGCCAGTCGCCTCGACGATGTATTCTGCGCCGGCGTCGCCCCATGCGATATGCTCTGGCTCGCGCTCGGCGAAAAGCTGAATAGCCCTGCCGTCTACGATGATATGGCTATCGTCGTATGTGGACAGAACGTCTGCGTTGCCATGAATGGTGTCGTAATTGTACAGATAACTAGCGTAATCCGCTGTGATGAATGGGTCATTGATGGCGACTACTTCCATATCGTCACGCTCTGTGCATGCGCGCAGTATGAGACGGCCTATCCTGCCGAAGCCATTGATACCTATCTTGATTTTTTTCATAAATATTCTCCTTTTGATGTGTTTATTGTAATTATTGTGCGCAAAAATGTCAAACATATTTTAGATATTGATTTTTCTGTAAATAATATTTTTATGATATGGACTATTTTAGGGTGCGGGGCGGTGTTCGGCGTGGTGGCGTATGCTGTGGCTAGGTACAAGAGTGAGAACAGAGCAGATGTGGTATATCACTGTGAGAGATATGAGTTTTTTAGTGACGAGATAAGGCGCGCCAAGGACAATATCTTCGTGCGGGTATATGCCGACATAGTGTGCAAGAAAATATACTACAATACTCCCAAAGTGTATTCGCCACTCGACCGCAGTGTGTATGATGCGCTACGTCTCGAGCGTGCGCCGGTGTACGTCACGACTAAATGCAATATATACGGCAATGTGGCTATGCTGGTGCAGGCTGTGGGGATATTAAACAAAAAAATAAATATAGTGTGCAAAAATATAAAAAAAATAAATATAAAAAATATTCAAATATATTTTATCGACGAAAATATAAATAAAAAAAATAATAGTTTAATTAATTCATTAAATATTAATCGCCCTTATATCGCGTATGACAGCGTAAATACTGGCATATGCGAGTGTTATTACGAAAAAAATAAAATAAAAATAATTAAAAATAAAAATAATATTTTAATTTTACCAAAAAATAATTACGGATATTTATTGTGCAAAAATAAAAATATTTATAGCATTAAAAATATCTTCGGCAAAGAGATATTTTCTCTCGCATACAGTGGTAGGGTGAGACTGGAGAGAAACGCATTGACATTCACTAATACGAGTGAGCAAGTAGTAGATATGGACATAGTGTGTGACTATGTGAGTGACGGCATTGCTTTGGTGGAGACGAGTGCGATACGCTCTGATGATGACAGTCTGGCTAATGTCGGGACACTGGCGCATTTGGCTAGGGCGCAATTACGTCGCGAGCCACTGGAGTGTATCGGGGCGCTATATGACTTTGACTATGAGCATTACGGGGCGCAACTCGCGCGTCAAGGGATGAAGAAGTATATAATGTATGCCAATTTTGCCAAAGATTATTTCGCAAGGTATTATCATCTACTAAAGTATGTGTACGGTGTCAGCACTAGTGGGTTAGTCAAGCCTGACATGCGGTATGCTTATGCGGATTTCGCCATATATGTCGGAGACGAATGCGTAGCCAAGTACGAGAATGGCAAAAAAATTTTGGCAAAACTAAAAAAGATATGATTGTATTATCTCAAAAAATGTGTTATCATAGATGTATGGAAAATATATTTGACACTATCGCTAATCAACACGCACCATTATCTGACAGGATGCGCCCACGCACGCTGGACGAGTTTTTCGGGCAGGCGCACATAGTGGGTAAGAATTGCCTCATACAGCGCGCTATCAAGGCCAATATGCTAGGTAGTTGCATATTTTATGGTCCGCCCGGAGTGGGCAAGACCACTCTAGCGTACATCATTGCACGCGCCATGAACAACGAATACGTCAAGTTAAACGCTGTCTCTAGCGGTGTGGCTGATGCCAAGAAAATAATCGACTTAGCCAAGAAACGCTTTGAACTCTACGGCAAATCGACATTTCTCGTGCTAGACGAGTGCCACAGGTGGAGCAAGGCGCAGAGTGATTGTGTTTTAGAAGCCATCGAAAAGGGGTATATTACATTCATAGGCACGACGACCGAGAATCCGCACATCGCTATGACCCCTGCTATAGTGAGCAGGTGCAGGGTATTCAAATTTCAACCGCTCAGCGTCAATGACATCAAGGATGCACTGCTCATGGCGACGACTGACAAAGAGCGTGGCTTGGGCGAGTACGACATAGACTTCACTGTGCCTGCGCTAAATCATTTCGCGCTGTCGTGCAAGGGCGACCTAAGGAATGCATTTAACGCGCTCGAACTGGCTGTCAAGACTACTGAGCCGGACGAGCATGGGGTGATACATTTGACGGCGGAGGTGGCCCAGCAATGCATACAGACCCCTGTGCTGTCTGTGGACGAGAATATGTATTATGATATGCTGAGTGCTTTTTGCAAGAGTCTACGCGGTAGCGACACTGATGCAGCGCTATACTATGCGCAGAGGCTGATCACTGCTGGGTGCGACCCTTTGCTCATCGCTAGGCGTCTCATAGCACACGCCAGCGAAGACGTGGGTATGGCAGACAGCAATGCTTTGCTACTGGCTATATCTGCGCATTATGCTATCAAAAATCTCGGTCTACCAGAGGGCAATATCCCACTTACGCACGCCATAATATATGTGTGCGAGGCGGAGAAATCGAATTCGGTCATCAGGGCTATGAATAGCGCCAATGCTGACGCGCTGAACTGTAGCGACGACAATATCCCCGAATATCTAAAGAATTATCACTACGACACAGATGACAAACGCACATACAAGTATCCGCATGATTACGGTGGCTATGTAGAGCAACAATACTTGCCAGACAGCCTAAAGGACAGGATATATTATGTGCCTGGTCAGAACGGAAGAGAGAAAAATCTAATAAGAAAGAAAAAATCATAGAGGTGACCATGAACGAACAATACGACATCATCATAATAGGTGGTGGACCGGCAGGCTTGACGGCGAGCATATACGCTCTGCGCGCGGGCAGAAGTGTACTGATAGTGGAGAGTGATTTCGTCGGCGGACAAATGCAACTCACCTATGACGTACAGAATTATCCCGGATTTAGGCAGATTAGCGGGCAGGAATTGTCTGAGAAAATGTACAATCACGCATTGGCTCTAGGGGCGCAGTTTGAATACAGCACATTGTTAGAGATATCGCCAGAGCGAGACTGTGTCAAAGCAGTGTGCAAGAAAGGCACATTTACTGCCAAAAGGCTCATAATATGCACAGGCTCGAAATCCCGCACATTAGAGGTGACTGGCGAGAAGCAATTCGCTGGCAAAGGGGTGAGTTATTGCGCTACGTGTGACGGCAATCTCTTCAAGGGGCGCACTGTGGCAGTAGTGGGCGGTGGCAATAGCGCATTTGAGGACTTGGTGTATCTGTCCAATATATGCGATAAGGTCATCCATATCCATAGGAGTGAGCACTTTAAGGCTGACCATGTGCTGGTCGAGCAGGTGAATGCGCTGATATCGCAAGGCAAAATCAAGCAATATCTCAACGCTGTGGTGACGGCGGTCAGCGGTGATGACACTGTGCACTCAGTGACTGTCAGACAGGGGGGAGATACTTTTGAACTGGCTACAGATGCACTCTTCGTGGCGGCGGGCAGGAAGCCATACTCTGATGTGCTGAAAGGCTTGGCACTAGATGACTACGGCTACATCATCACAGATGACCATATGCGCACCAATATCCCGAACGTGTACGCTGCAGGCGATGTACGTAGCAAGGCTGTCCGTCAGATAGTCACTGCGTGCGCTGACGGCGCTATGGCAGGCATATTCGCTAGCGCTGATATATAGATAAAAAAAGTATGTAAAAGAAAAAAGTCGATAAAATTCGGCTTTTTTATTTTCTTTTCTGGCGAAATGTGCTACAATAGGCTGTATGAGTTACATATTGAGTGAAGAATGGAAGAATGCACTGGCTGGCAGTGTGGATGAGGAGTTTAAGCGCAAACTCTTTAGTTTTGTGAACACTGAATACGCTCAGCATACGGTATTTCCACCGAAAGACAAGGTATTTCGCTGTCTAAACTTTGTACCTATGCGTGACATCAAAGTGGTCATCATAGGTCAGGACCCTTACCACACAGAGGGGCAGGCTGATGGGCTGGCGTTTTCGTGTGCGATGGGCAGGCAACAGCCGTCGCTAGCGAATATATTCAAAGAAATAAACAGCGAGCTGGGCATAGATATGAGTACTACCAGCAGTGACTTGACGCATTGGGCGGAGCAGGGCGTGGTACTGCTAAATACCTCGCTCACAGTGCGCAAGGGAGAGCCGGCGTCGCACTCCAAGATAGGCTGGTACACTATCACGTCAAAGATAGTGGAGATCATCAATAATCTCGACCAACCTATAGTGTTTATGCTATGGGGCAGTCATGCCAAGGCGTTCGCTCCATTGCTGGACAATCCTAATCATCTGGTGCTGACGTGTGCGCATCCTAGTCCGTTTAGCGCATACAGTGGCTTTTTCGGGTGCGGACATTTCTCGAAGGCAAATAAATTCTTGGCTACTCATGGCGTAGAGCCTATTGATTGGCAGATTTGACTAATAATTGTCACATTTTGGGGCAAAATATTTAGTATTATTTCCATACAAGGAATTGACAAAAATATATTTTTGTGATAGGATATCACTAGAGGTGTAATATGTATCTAAATAAAAACGACTTTGAACATCTATATGGACAATTTGACAATATGCTCTTCGAGATAGAACTGGTCAGAGGAAACAAGGCTTTTGACAATAGGCTAAATAAATTGACCGACACTATCAATTCGCTGGCGTCTAGGACTTATGCAGTCGAGGCGATAGCAGAAGATCTAGATATGTTCCATGAGGAGTACTCTGTCAATGTATGAATATGAGCAAACACAGTTATTTAATAAGAGAGAACTAAGAAAAGAAGTACTCGCGCATAATTATGAGAAATATTTCATCGACGAATTCAACCGCGTCGAGAGAGACAATCTTTTCTTGATGTTAGTATATGTACCTGGACATCCTGTCAAGGCTAAATGGAAAATATGCGAAATGGTGAGAAAGAAAGAATTGTCCCACCTAGTATTTGAGTTAGACTTGCGTTTGTTTGACAAGATAGACAGGCCTGAGTTTATCTACCAGTACGACGTCGTAGATGACAAAGTAGAGTATATCTTGCCACACGCAGACAGCGATATGCCTAAGCACAAATTGGCTATCATACCTATGTCTGTGGTGATGAATGCTATATTCAATAAGAATAACATACTCAATGATACTATCAATAAACTATATCAAGCCAAAGACGGTCTAGTCAATTACGCTGGCTTGATGTGTATCGAAAAGAGCATAGAGTCTCAGCGCGACAAGATGGATCTATTGGCTAGCAGATTTTTTGTAGAAAACTATAGAATAGAGCATTTAGGCAGGAAGGCTAATAAAAATTTCAAACAAATGTCATTGGATTTGTGATTTTTGGGACGGTAATATTACCGTCCTTTTTGTTAAAATATGACAATATTTGACTTTTTTGGCAATGGATGACGAAAAATAGTGCAAAAAATTCAAAAAATTTGTGAAAAGTCATTGACACTTATCTCACAATGTGTTATTATGAGTAGTCATAACTATATAAATAGGTAGAATTTCGCCCATTTGCATATAGAAAAAGTACAATTTAATAAACTAAGGAGACTTTAATGAGTTCAACATCCCTAAAAATTAACAAAATTAAATTAGGCAGGACGGAAAGATACAGTTTCGCCAAGACTCGTGTCCCACTCGAAATGCCACATTTGTTGGAGATTCAGAAATCTTCGTACAAACAATTCTTAGAAGAATACATCTGGGAAGTGATCAATGAGTTTAATCCTATCGTAGACTACTCAAACAAAGCTGAGTTGTCTTTTTTGAGTTATTCGATAGATTATACCCCAAAATATTCATGGTCGGAGTGCAAGCGCAGGCAGTGTAGCTACACTGTGCCTCTGAAGGTTAAAGTAAGACTGCTGATCAAAGAGACAGGACAAGTCATCGACCAAGAAGTCTTTTTAGGCGACATACCGTACATGTCAGATGACGGTGGCTTCTTATTCAACGGCGTAGAGAGAGTAGTCATCAGTCAGTTAGTGAAATCACCTGGCATTTATTTCGACGGCGAGATCAATAAATTCGGCAAAATGGATTACAACTCCACCATTTCGCCAATCCATGGCATGTGGATCGCTACTGAGCAGGTCCAGGGCGACATGCTGAGAGTAATACTTGAACGCAAGCATAAACTTAGCCTAGGTGTGTTCTTGAAGTGTTTTGGCTACACTAATGAGCAAATCTTAGATATATTTGGCAATCATCCACATATCAAGAATACTATCGAGAAAGAGATCCCTGTCACTCAAGATGATGCTTTGATAGAGTTTAGCAAACGCACCAAGCCAGGCGAAATACCTAGTGCTGAAGATAGCAAGAACTACATCAATATGTTATTCTTTACTCATCAGTATTACAATCTCGGCAAAGTAGGCAGATACAAGTGCAATAAGAAACTAAACCTTGCTACTAGGATCACTGACAAAGTCAGCGCCGAAGACATCAAGATCGGCAAAGAAGTAGTAGTAAGCAAAGGCGAGATCATTACTAAAGAAATGGCTACAAAGATACAGAATGCTGGTATCAATGTAGTAGATGTAATATATCAGGACAAAGTTTGCAGAGTCATCGGTAACAACCGCGTAGACCTAAAAGCATATATAAACTGCGAGCCACGTGACTACGGCATCACAGAATTGGTGTACTTGCCATATCTGCAAGAGATACTAAAGGGCGCTAAGACTAAAGATGAGAAATTAGAAATCATCAAAGCTAACGCCAAGAAGCTCGAGGACTACCAGCTGACCCTAGACGACATCATAGGTACTATCAGCTATCATTTGAACCTAATCGACGGCTTTGGTAGCCTAGATGTGCGTGACCATTTGGCTAACAGACGTGTAAGTTGCTGTGGCGAATTGCTAGCGCAAGAATTCAGAAAAGGTATGACCAAACTGCAAGTGCAGGTGCGCGAGACATTGCAGAGCAGTGACTTGTCTAACATCACTCCTGCCAATGTAGTCAATGCTAGACATATCAACAAAGCATTGAAAGAATTTATGGCTACATCACAGTTGTCTATCCTAATGGAGCAGACCAACCCTATATGTTCATTGACACACAAACGTCGTCTGAGTTCTGTAGGTCCTGGTGGTGTCAAGAAAGAAAGAGCCACTGCAGAAGTACGTGATATTAACCACACTCACTATGGCAGAATATGTGTCGTAGAGACTCCAGAAGGTCAGAGTATCGGTCTGATAAACTCTATGGCAGCATACGCCAGATTGAATGAATATGGCTTCATCGAGACACCTTATCGTGTAGTAGACCCTGTCACTAGAAAAGTGACTGACGAAGTGGTATTCTTGATGGCAGATGACGACGAACAGCGTTACATCGCGCAGGCTACAGAGCCTCTGAATGAGGACGGTACATTCAAGAACAAACGTATCGTATGTAGACACCAAGAGACTACCAAAGAAGTAGACGAATATTTGATAGAATTAGTAGATTTGAGCCCTAGACAGTTATTGTCTATCGGTGCGTGCCTAGTACCGTTCGTGGAGAACGATATGAGTAAGCGTGCGCTAATGGGTACTAACATGGAAAGACAGGCTGTGCCATTGATCAAGACAGAAAGCCCTATCGTAGGTACTGGATTTGAGCATGTGATAGCCAAAGACTCCGGTGCTATGATTTTGGCAGAGAGTGACGGCGTGGTAGAGTATGTCAGTGCCGACCACATCACTGTTAAGTACGACAATGGCAAAGTAGTAGACTATAAATTAGACAAATTCATCAAGACTAACCAAAAGACATGTATCAACCAGAAACCTATCGTGAAGAAGGGCGAGAGAGTCAAAGCGCAAGACGTATTGGCTGACGGCGCTGCTACAGACAACGGCGAATTAGCCCTAGGTAAGAATGTCAAAGTGGCATTTATGAACTGGGAAGGGTACAATTACGAAGACGCTATCTTGGTAAGTGACAGAATAGTAAGAGATGATGTATTCACATCTATCGACATCATCACAGAGGACGTCAAAGCCCGTACTACAAAACTCGGTGATGAAGAAATCACTAGAGACATATCAGGTGTGGGCGAAGAGGCGCTAAAGAACCTAGATGAGAATGGTATCGTCAGAATAGGTACAGAAGTCAGAGTGGGCGACATCCTAGTGGGTAAAGTAACTCCAAAGGGCGAGACCGAACTCACTCCAGAAGAGAGATTATTAAAAGCCATCTTCGGCGAGAAGACTAAGGAAGTGCGTAACACTTCGTTGAAAGTAAAACATGGCGAAGAAGGTGTGGTAGTTGGCGTAGAGATTTTGTCTAGAAAGAACAAAGATGAACTCGACCCTGGCGTAAACACTATGGTTAAGATATACATCGCGCAGAAGCGTAAACTCTGCGTAGGCGACAAATTAGCAGGTCGTCATGGTAACAAAGGCGTAGTCAGTGTGATTTTACCACAGGCAGATATGCCTTATATGGCGAACGGCGAGCCAGTGGATATATTATTGAACCCACTAGGCGTGCCTTCTCGTATGAACTTGGGACAGATATTGGAGATGCACTTAGGTCTAGTGGCTAATACACTTGATTGGAAAGTCGCTACTCCGCCATTTGACAGCGCTAGCGAAGACGAGATAGTACAATTATTAAAAGAAAATAACTTGCCAGAAGATTGCAAATTCCAGCTTTATGACGGACGTACTGGTGAGCCATTTGAGAACAAAACTAATGTGGGCATCATGTATTTCTTGAAGCTGACTCACATGGTAGAGACCAAAGTCCATGCGCGTAGTATAGGTACTTATTCGGTCATCACTCAACAGCCTCTAAACGGTAAAGCACAGTTTGGCGGTCAGCGTTTCGGTGAAATGGAAGTATGGGCACTAGAAGCATACGGCGCTAGCCGATTACTACAAGAGATATTGACGGTCAAGAGTGACGACGTCGAAGGTAGAGAAAAGACTTATCAAGCGATAGTCAAAGGTCTGCCTATCCCAGAGCCTGGTATGCCTGAGACATTCAAAGTCTTGGTAAAAGAAATGCAAGGCTTGGGCTTGGACGTTAAGATATTGACCGCCGACAGGCAAGAACTCACCATCAACGAAGTAAGCGACGAAGATGTAGAAGTACAGCCTATCCAAGCAGTAAACAAGACTGGATTAGAGGACATCAATATAGACTTCGAGACTAGAAAAGATGACTTTGGTGCATTCGATGAGTCATTCAATGAAGGCTTCGACGAATCTGAATTGTTTGATGACTTTGACGAGTAAAAATCTATACGAGGGAGTAAATAAATAATATGTTCGAATTAAATAACTTTGACACGATTCGAGTAAGCATCGCATCGCCTGAGAAGATCAGAGAATGGTCGCATGGCGAAGTGACTAAGCCAGAAACTATCAATTATCGTACACAGAAGCCAGAGCCAAATGGTCTCTTCTGTGAGCGTATATTTGGACCAAAAAAAGACTGGGAATGTCACTGCGGTAAATACAAGAGAATTCGATACAAAGGCGTGATTTGCGACAAATGTGGCGTAGAAGTCACTAAGTCAAAAGTGCGTCGTGAGAGAATGGGCCATATAGAATTGGCTTGCCCAGTTTCTCATATTTGGTTCTTCAAAGGTGTCCCTTCGAGAATAGGTATCATACTCGATATGTCACCAAAATTGTTAGAGCAAGTATTGTACTATGTCAATTATATCGTGCTTGACCCAAAAAATACTGAGTTTGAGTACAAGCAAGTCATCTCTGACAAAGAGTACAGAGACGCTTTGGAGAAATATGGCAATGGCACATTCCGCGTGGGCATGGGCGCCGAAGCCATCAAAGAATTGCTAAAAGATATCGACCTAGAGAAAGAGCAAAAAGATTTACAAGCATTGATCGCTAGCTCAAAAGGTCAAAAGAAACTAAAAGCAACTAAAAAACTAGAAGCAGTAGAAGCATTCATCAAGAGTGGCAATCAGCCTAGCTGGATGATACTAGACGTCATCCCAGTCATACCACCAGATATCCGTCCTATGATACAGATAGACGGTGGCAAATTCGCTACATCTGACCTAAATGACCTATACAGACGCGTCATCAATAGAAATAATCGTCTGAAGAAACTGATGGAATTGGGCGCGCCAGAGATCATAGTCAGAAATGAAAAGAGAATGCTCCAAGAGGCAGTAGATGCTTTGTTTGACAACGGTAAACGTGGTAGAGCAGTGCAAGGTTCTCGTCAGAGAGACCTAAAGTCATTGACTGCTATGCTTCGCGGTAAACATGGTAGATTTAGACAAAACCTGCTCGGTAAACGTGTAGACTATTCTGGTCGTACAGTTATCGTAGTAGGTCCTGAACTAAAAGTATATCAATGTGGTGTGCCAAAAATAATGGCATTGGAATTATTCCGCCCATTCATCATCAAGAGATTGCTCGAGCTAAATGAGACCAATAATATCAAGAAAGCCACCAAAATGATAGAAAGTGAGAAGCCTATCGTATGGGATATTTTGGCAGAAGTGGTAAAAGACCACCCAGTATTCCTAAATCGTGCGCCTACATTGCACAAACTGTCAGTGCAGGCATTCGAGCCTATCCTAGTGGAAGGCAAGGCTATCCGTCTAGCGCCATTGGTATGTTCTGGCTTCAACGCCGACTTCGACGGTGACCAGATGAGTATACACGTGCCTCTATCTATCGAGGCTAGGACAGAAGCCAGAAATCTATTGCTCGCTTCGAACAATATCTTGAAGCCAAGTGATGGTATGCCAGCGCTAGTCCCTTCGCTAGATATGATTTGGGGTAACTACACTTTGACCGTAGTCAAAGAACACGCTCTCGGTGAAGGCTCGATATTTGCTAGTGAAGACGAGGCTATCATGGCCCATGAGAACGGCGAACTAGATATGCACGCTAAGATTTTCGTGCGTAGAAAGGCTATGTTTGAGGGCAAAGAATACACTGGCAGGACAGAGACTACTCTGGGTAGGATATTATTCAATAGACTCGTTCCGCAGGATCTGGGCTATGTGGATAGGACCAAGAAAGAGAATATTTTCAAATACGAATTTGACAAACCTATCGTCAAAGGCGATTATGGTAAACTGATAGACGTTACATTCAGAAAATATGGTACTAATCCTACTATTACCATGCTAGACAATCTGAAAATGAACGGATTTAAGTATTCCACATTGGCAGGTCTGTCGTTGTCCATATTTGATATGACAGAGACTCCAGAGAAGGAAGCCATTTTGGCGGAAGCAGACGCGAAAGTACTGGAAAATGAGAAACTTTACAAACGTGGATTCTTGACTTATGACGCCAAGGTGACTAAGAATGCTAATATTTGGAATGAAGCGACTGAGAAAGTAAAACAATCATTGAAAAAGTGCATCGCACAAGACAATCCTTTGTACACCATCGTGACCTCAAAGGCGCGTGGTAACGATGACCAGATCAAACAGTTGTCTGGTATGCAGGGTATCATTGACTCCGCATCTGGTAAAAAATCTGACGTGCCAGTTAAATCATCATTTAGACGTGGCTTGACTCCACTAGAGTACTTCAATAGTAGTCGTGGTGGTAGAAAAGGTCTGATCGATACAGCGTTGAAGACTGCAGACTCCGGTTACTTGACCAGAAGGCTAGCAGATATCGCGCAGGATACTATAGTGACTACTCATGACTGTTTCGCTGATTTGGGCGAGACGGTGAAGGGTATGGAAGTCGCTGAGATAGTGAAGGACAATACCCTAGTATGTACTCTAAAAGACAGAATAGTAGGTCGTTATAGCGTCGAAGCAGTGCTCGACCCTAAGACGAAAGAAGTACTTTGCCCAGCAGACACATACATCACTCACGAGATCGCTGATGCTATCGTCAATGCTGGCATACAGAAAGTGAATATTAGGACAGTGCTCACTTGTCGTGCTAAGAACGGCGTGTGCGCTAAGTGCTATGGCAGAAATATGTCATCTAACAAGACTGTCGATGTAGGTGAGGCAGTAGGTATCATCGCTGCTCAGTCTATCGGTGAGCCGGGTACACAGCTGACTATGAGAACTATTCATACCGGTGGTATCTCGACCGCAGTCGACATCACATCAGGTCTGCCTAGAGTGGAAGAAATCTTCGAAGCGAGAAATCCAAAAGGTGCTGCCTACGTCAGCGAGATTGCTGGTAAAGTGACAGTCAACCCTATCGACAAACGCTTTGAAGTCATCATCAAAAATTCTACCGCCGAAGAGTCATATATATTGCCTTATGGCGTGACTCTGAAAGTCAAGACTGGCGACACAGTAGAGCCAGGTAGCGTATTGACAGAAGGTAGTATCAACCCTAAAGATATCTTGAGAACGCAGGGCGTGAAGAAAGTGCAAGAATATCTACTAAACGAAGTACTCCAAGTGTACAAATCTCAGTCAGTAGATATCAATGCTAAACACCTAGAGATCATCATTAGACAGATGTTGCGTAAGGTCAAGATAGAGAATAGTGGTGATACTAATCTGCTCCCAGGCGATAGCGTGGATATCAATGTTTACGAAGAAGAGAACAAACGTGTCCTTCGCGAAGGTGGCGTACCTGCTACCGCTAAACGTGAATTGCAAGGTATCACAAAGGCATCATTGACTACAGAGAGTTTCTTGTCCGCAGCATCATTCCAGGAGACTTCGAGCGTGCTGACTGAGGCCGCTATGAAGGGTAAGGAAGATAAACTCACCGGCTTGAAAGAAAATGTCATCATAGGTAAACTCATCCCTGCTGGTACAGGTGCAAAAGCATATAAGCACATCATACCAAAGCAAGTCAAAGATACTACTACCTACGTGACTGATGTCGATAATATCAATATCGCATTCAGTGACATTGACGAAGATGAAGAATAATTAATAACGAAAAATCCTACTTTTGTAGGATTTTTTTGTGTAATTTCTAGAAAATTGCGTTAAAAAACGCAATTTTTTTTAGATTTTTTCTCGATAATAATGAAAATAATCACAAAATCACTCAAAAAAAGTACCCACCTGTAAAAAAACAAAACTACCTACATATGAAAAAACAAAAAATATATATCATTATGTAGAAAAAGTAAAAAATATGCACAAACTATTGTAATATACCAATTCACCCCCACCCCCCAAAATATGTAAAAATAATCAAAATCACTTATTTTGCACAAAAAATTGTTAAATCTTGTCAAAATTGCTTGACGGGGGGGGGGTAATGCTATGATATACTCATATAAAATCTAAAAAGAGGCGGTAAGTATGAAAAGAATAAAACACTTCAGTATGAGCATAGCCCTACTACTGGTCCTAGTGATCACACTAGGCATAGGCTCAGCCTATGCTTGGTTCACAGACACTAAGTCAGGTAGTGGGTCTGTCCAGTTTGGCAAGATAGAGATAGATGTCACCAGTAATGGTAGTGCTCTAACTAATAAGACTTTTGATAAAACAAATCTACTCCCAGGAGATAGTATATTAGACTATGATGTCATAGCCAATAAAACTGCAGACTCCCAGCCATTCTACTTCAGAGTAGAGTTATCCTTCTCAGTAGACGATAGTATCTCCGAGTATGCAGATACCCTAAACTCTCTACTCACAGCGGAGAATATAGGTGATGGTACTAACTTTGTCAAAGACGAATCAGTGACAGATAGAGCAGTGTTCTACTACGGCACATCTACCGCACTCACAAAGGTAGACCATACCAATGATATAGTCATCCTAGACAAAGATAAATTCACTGTCCCTAGTACACTCACTCAACTACCAGATAGTGCTCAATTTAACAAAACAGTATCCCTGTCAGTAACAGTAGTAGCACTACAATCCGCCAATATGACTGCTACGATGACAGAATTCAAAGATGCATATCTCCAAGATTTGCGCCAGTTGATAAAAATCACTGAAGAAGATGGTAAACAATACATGTACTTCGGTTCTTACCCACAGACTCTCAAGGTAGATGATGTGACTATAGACGAGAGTAATGTCGATGCCAATGGCTATTATCTAGGCTCAGACGGCGAGAGATATGCTAAACAGATTATTTGTAGTTACGCGGGACAGTTGAGTTCAAACTGTACAGCAGTTGATTGGCAAGAGACATTGAAGCAAACTACCACTGCCAGTGGTACTAAGATGATAGTAGCTGAATATTATTACTTCAAAGTAGAGCCTATCAAATGGAGAATACTATCTACGTCAAATGGCGAATACACCTTAGTATGTGATAGCATATTGTCAAATTCGGCATACCAGCCAAATCTCTCAGGAAACTATGCTACAGATGGTAATGGCAATATTCTAACAGATGGTAAAGGTAATAATATATATGCTAATAACTATGAATATAGCGATCTTCGTCGCTGGCTAAATAATGCTTTCTATAATAATGCCTTCACAGCTAGTGAACGAACTCTAATACTCACCACCACAGTAGACAATAGTGCCAATCAGTATCCAAGTGACTTAGGAGTAGATGCCGATAACAAATTTCTGTGTAAGAATACATTAGACAAAGTCTATGCTCTTAGCATGGCTGATGTAACGAACACTGCCTATGGTTTCAATGCAAATTACACAGTACAGGATGCCACTAGATATTGGGCTACTACAGACTATGCCAAAGCTACAGGTGCTCTAACTGTCACAGCTGGCTTTATAACTTATTGGTTTGATGTATCCGAGGGCTCTAATGAATGGAATGCTTATTCACCTTATATAGGTTCAGGTGGTGTTCGACTTCGTACACCAGAGGAAGATTTTACCTTAGGTTCTTACGCCGCGGGACTCGGTGTTGTCAGTGATGATTTTGGTAGTGTCGACCGTGCTTACGGTGGAGCAGTGCCGGCTATTAGAGTTAGCATATAATGTTAGCAAGGTGATATTCTATTACATTATCGAATAACAATACACAATAGTATAATAATACACAGTAGAATGATAATACCCAATAGAATAACAATATGCAATTAACTGTATAGATAAAACTTGTAGATTTTGATAACAAAAAATAACTGCTAGGAGTGGCAGTTATTTTTTGTGGGGGAGTTAGAATAGTTAGAATAGTTAGGGTAGTGAGATTATTATTTTAGTGAATGTACTGGATATTTATTGATATGTTTATTATATTACCAATTAATATAAATGTTTAATGGATGTGGTATTGGCATATTGCTAATTTATGCTGGATATAATGATGCGATATTGGCAATTTTATCAATATATTATGATTTTAGTTCGGACAGGAGGGAGTGCATTTTGGCGAATGCCAGGTCATATGGCTGGTCAGTCTCTAGGTCTACGCCGGCTTTTTTGAGTATACGGGTAGGGTAGTCTGAGCCACCTGATGATATCATCTCTATATATTTATTCAGGCCGTCGGGGGAGTGTTTGATATTCTCGACGAGATTGATAGCGCTGATGAGGCCGGTGGAGTATTTGTAGACATAGTATGGGGTATAGAAGTGTGGTATACGCATCCACTCGAAGGCTATCTGGCTATCCACTGAGACGATGTCGCCGTAGTATTTTTTGTTTAGGGTGTAGTAGTAATCATTGAGAGTGCTTTTATTGAGAGGGTCGCACTGCTCTAGGTGGGTGAATACGAAATGTTCGAATTCGCTGAACATAGTCTGTCTAAAAATGGTAGACTTGTACATTTGGAGATATTCGCGGATGTAGTATTTGCGCTCAGTGGCTGACTGGGCATGGTCTATCATATATTCGATGAGTAGGATCTCATTCACAGTGCTAGCGATTTCTGCCAAGAATATAGGATAGTCGGCATTCTCGACGGGCTGGTGATGATTGGAGAAATATGAGTGCATAGCGTGGCCCATCTCGTGCACGAACGTGCTGACGTCATTGTATTTATTCTCATAATTTAGCATAATGTATGGGTGCACGTAGTAATTATCTGTCTGAAAGCCACCAGAGCGTTTTTTCTCATGCGGGTAGACGTCTATCCAGCGGTGGTCGATGGCGGTGGTGACGCCGTCGATATAGTCTGTGCCTAATATGCTCAGCACGTCCTTGGCTATAGTGACGCACTCGGCGTATGGGATGTGGTCAGATTGCACAGGGATAGGATTGTACGATGTGTCGTATATGTGGTACTCGTCGTAACCCAATATTTTCTTATTTATGTCCCAGTATTCGTGTAGCAATGGGAGATGTTTATTTACGTTTTTTATCAGATTTTCATAAACTTTTGGTGAAATTTGCTGATTTTCTAGTTCTTTTTCGAGCAAAGAGTGATATTTTCGCACTTTTCTATAGAAATTGCACGCTTTACACGAAGAGATGTAGTTTGCGGATATTGTATTAGAAAACTTCTCAAAAGTGCGGTAAAAACTCTCAAATGCGTTCTTTCTAAGTACTCGGTCTGGGCTCTGCAGGTAGTTTGAGAAATTGCTTTGATTTAATTCATGCAAAGTGCCGTCGCTATCCGGTATGTCGTCGAACGACATATCCACATCTGTCAATAAATCAAAAATATTCTCATATCCGCTATCAAAATCGATATTTGCGAGCAATTTTTCGCCATTTTCGTCTAAAATATGTTTTTTGCTACGAGAAATGTCTTCAAAAAACATTTTGTATGTGGCGAATCTCTCGTCTCGCAATATTTCTGCAATAGTGTCGTCTGACAGGGCGTGCAACTCTATAGTAATGTATGCTGTGTCTTGGTCGAGCTGTGTGCTGAAAATGTCTAGCATTTCTTCCATCTTTTGATATTCTTGATTATCCATATCTGTGGTCTGAGACAGCATTAGGTATAGGTATACTTTGCCTGCTACGCGCTCGTAATCCTTCTCGTCACAAATGTATGAATATATCATATCTATGTCGTGGAGTTTGCCTTTGTATTGCAATAACTTTGACGACAGGCGTTTCATTTCCTCAAACTGGGCATACCACTGCTGGTCATCAGATATGATGTCACTGACGTCCCATTGGTACTGTGGGTCTATTTCATTTCTTTTCTGCATAATGTTCTCCTAATAGATAAATATTACCACAAATGACATTTAATAACAAATAAATATTATAATTTAATAACATATAAATATAATATTTTTTTTGCGGGAGATGCGACGAAAATAATCATATAAAAAATATAAAATAAAATAAAAATAAATAAAAAAAACGATAATTTATTGAAAAATTACCGTTTTTTACTGAAAAATACGTGATTTTTAATATTTTTCTGAAAAAATTAAAAATTATTTCAAATATTTTTTTAATTCTTCAAAATATTTTTCTTGCATTGTTTGCAGATTTTTACCCATTTTGAGTATTTCTTCGTCGGCGCAGTGATAGTCGCACAGAGCCTCGATGATATCTACTATACCCATGGCAGTGCCTTGCATCATGAGTTCTGCCATGT